>JAFGIM010000044.1 GCA_016929605.1 Spirochaetales bacterium
AAAGAAACCCTTATGACTTTGTTCTCTGGTTTACCAATAGTAAATTTGAAAACCAGGCCCTGGTGTGGGACTCGCCTTGGGGTCGCGGCTACCCCGGTTGGCATATTGAATGTTCAGCGATGAGCATCAAGTACCTTGGCGAAAGTTTTGATATCCATTCAGGTGGAATAGATCATATTCCAATCCACCACACCAATGAAATTGCCCAAAGTGAGGCGGCCACGGGGAAAAAATGGGTTTCATACTGGCTGCACAATGAATTTCTGGTAATGGACAAGGGGAAGATGTCCAAGTCTTCCGGAAATTTTCTGACATTGCAACACCTGATAGATCAGGGCTATGACCCCCTCGATTATCGTTTGTTCCTTTTGGGCGGCCATTATCGGAGTCAACTCGCCTTTTCCTGGGAATCCATGGAAGGAGCAAGAAACGCACGAAAAAACATGATACAACGAGTGGCCAAGATTATCGAAGCGACAAAGGCTCTTCCTGATGCCGTTACATCTGACGGTACGTATACGGCCCCACTCGCAACAGACTATCTTGATCGATTCCGTGTTGCCCTGGAAGCGGATCTCTCTACCCCACGAGCCATTGCCGAGCTTCAGGGATTGATTCGAGACTCATCCCTTTCGCCCTGTACAATTCTTGCGACTATCGAAAAAATGGACGAGGTTCTAGCCCTAAGCATCATTTCCACCGCTCAGACCATGCTTGATAAAAAACAGCAAATGGTTCAAGGACCAGGAGCAGACGCCCGTATAGACGCCCTGATTATCGAACGCTCTTGCGCCAAGAAAGATAAAAACTACGCTCGAGCCGACGAGATTCGTAACCAACTGAGTGCCGAAGGTATTATACTGGAAGACGGTCCGTCCGGCACCATCTGGAAACGAATCGATTTGGAAGATACAACAGGCTGTAACTCGCCGGGGGACTCAATTGTTTGAGCATAAGACAGGTTTAGACGCAAACAAGGACGAAGACTTCCGGGCTATTTATTCAGCTACCATGCCGATCTTGTTTAAAGTGGCATACCGGATAGCAGGAACCGAGGAAGCAGCCGAGGATTTGTGTCACGACGCCCTGATAAAAATGACCGAGAAGAACATGTTGTTCCCCTCGATTAACGACGCTAAATACTGGCTTATTCGCGTTGTTAAAAATGCGTCGCTTAATTACGCAAAACGAAAAGGCAGGGAGCGGCGCGCCTATGAGCGAGCACTCAAGGAAGATAAGCGGGTTATCGATTCAGGGGAGACGGTACTTCTTAAGGAAGATACGGTCCAACGCGTACAGGCGGCATTGGAAAAACTGCCAGACAACCTGAAGGCTGTTCTTGAGCTTAAGGAATATGGCGAACTAAACTATAAAGAGATAGGCCGCGTGCTTGGCATTACTGAAGGAAACGTAAAGGTTAGGGTTTTCCGGGCGCGCGAACAATTATCACGATTGATAGGAGCTGACGATGTCTACATGCCCTGATGCTGATTTGTATTCTGCCTATGTTGATGGAGAGGTGCCCTCTCCCTGGAAAGAAAAACTCAGCCAGCATCTTTCCAACTGCCCCGCATGCCGTTCAAAAACGGATACATACCTGCGCCTTAGCCAAACCATGCATCATGATAAGGCCCTGTTGAGTCCTGAGCAGATGGACGCATCCTTAGCTCGCTTATACGATAAAATGAACGAACGAAAGGCACGAAAGTCGATGGGCAATGCCATAACCACCAATCGATTTTTTCATGCTTCAATACAATTACCGCTCCCTGCTTTGGCCGCGGCCCTTGTGTTGGCGGTTTGTATACCCGTGTGGGTTGCTCGAGGTGGCTCTTCACACTCCCCGAGCGATGTCTTTCATGCTTCTGCCGCTACTCAAGCACACACTATCTCTCCTTTTAACGATGAAGACTTGCGCGTTCCCGTTTCGTCAATGTCCATTTACAGTCCGGACATTCCTTCTATCCAACTCAAGAACGAGCTGATGCCGGATAGCGGAAAAAAGATATTTAGCATGCTCAATTATGCGCGCAGATTTAACTCTGAAGCAGATCTTTTCCGTGATGCGGATATTGTTATTATTCGACTCCCCGAATTAACCCGTTTTGACAGCATCGAGCAAACCCCGCAGATTCAGGGCGTGAACGACGGACAGGACGCGCGTTCGTTTCGATGATCGGCTCAATTCTCCGTAAAACCCTCCAGGGCTCTCCGATAGCCCGATTTATCAGTATTCTCGTATCCTTTGCAGTTTTTTTTCTGCTTAGTTCAACGGTGTACCTCTTGTCGCACCGCAATCCGTCCCTCATTTCAATTTTACCTCCCATAGGAGAGCCAGGAACGGTAATCGTTTTACAAGGCAAGCACTTTGGTCAGAGAGCAAGCGACGGATGGGTGGAAATCGCAGGGAACCGGATTTCCGGCAATGCCTATATCAGTTGGAATGATTCAACCATCATGCTGACCTTGCCGGAAACCGTTAAAGATGGGCTTGTATATGTATCCCGTGGTCGCTTTAGAAGTAACCCCCTGATGTACGCCAACAAAAAAAACATTCCCATCACCCGGCGTGGAACACAGACGCCCGATATGCCGGTTATTCAGGCGATAAGCCAGGACAGGATCGAAATTGGAAAGGTACTGACCTTACGGGGAAAGAACTTTGGCCTAACCCGAGGCAACTCCCGTGTCCTTTTTACCTGGAATGCTGACAGTCAGGCAATACTCGCCGTTAATCAAAAGAAAGACTCAATGGTGCCTTGTTCTGAGCAAGATTTTGATTATGAGTTCTGGAGCGATCAGGAAGTAAGGATTCGGGTGCCTGATGGAGCGTCTACTGGATCCCTTGTTCTTGAGACAGAACGGGGTATCAGTAATTCCCAGGAAATCACCATTATCAGTAAGCCTGGTACCAAAGAGTACACTAGCCCTCGCACCTACGCGATTTCTCTTCAGGTTGATATAACCGATATACAGGCAAGCGCCGCAAACATCCTGTATCTACGATTACCAATTCCAAAAACAACAACCTGGCAAAGGGATATTGAGCTGACTGCATCAAAACCCATGCCATACATGGACAATTATCGGGGAACGATTCTACATCAACTTGAAAATATAAAATCCGGACAGACAGAGCGGATTTCCCATACCTTTGTCTTAACCGGTTATGGCGTCTCTACCAAGATACAGAGCCAGCTGGTCAAACCCTTTTCCGATACCCGGTCCCCCCTTTACCTTGTATATACCGCTGCCGATCCCTTAGTCCCTTCAAGCCATCAGGATATAATCCTTAAAGCAGCGGAACTGGTCAGCACAGAAAAAAACCCCTATAAACGGGCAAAGGCCATCTATACCTGGTTGACCGATTCCTTTGAATACAAGGAAAGCGAAAAAGCAGATCAACCTGTCTTGGACGCCCTTACACACAAGTCGGGTTCAGCCTACGATATGGCTATTCTTTTTAGTGCCTTGGCCCGAGCCGCCGGTATTCCCGCGGTGCCAGTTGCAGGCATCCTTGTAGACGCCGAGCGTAATTCCCGCGTACATTGGTGGGCAGAATTTTACCTTGAGAATTTTGGATGGATTCCGGTTGATCCTGCGCTTGCCGTAGGTAAGCCCTACCCCATCGTCCAGGAAAACCCCAAAGAATGGTATTTTGGCAACATGGATGGACAGCGCATTGCCTTCTCGCGAGGATGGACAGAACAAAGTGCAATGAGTCCGAATAGCAGAATTGTATTCAGGCCACGTTCCTGGGCCTTCCAGCAAATATGGGAAGAATCTGGCGGTAATCTAAGAAGTTATGCCTCCCTGTGGAGGGATCCGATTGTAACTGGGGTTTACTGACCCAACAACATTTTTCATTAGGAGTTCATCATGGTTACGGTTCTTTCTCTTGGCGGATCAATTGTCGCGCCCGACGCGCCAGACACCGAATTTCTTGTTGCGTTTACGGCTCTTATCCGCGATTGGCTCGCCAAGGATAACTCTCGCAAGATTATCATGGTAGTAGGCGGGGGAGGACCGGCACGCTCATACCAGGGAGCCTACCGCGCCATAAGCGATAAACCAAACGACGATCAGGCGGACTGGATTGGAATTATGGCGACTCGTCTTAACGCGCAGCTTCTTAAGGCAATATTCGCGGATATGTGTCCGACTGACGTTGTCTATGATCCTACAAAGGTTGAGCTCTTTACCGGAAGAGTTCTTGTTGCAGCTGGCTGGAAACCGGGATTTTCAACCGACAACGATGCGGTTCTCCTTGCAGAGCGCTTTGATGCGCAAACAGTGATCAATCTATCTAACATTGCAAAGGTCTATACCGACGACCCGCGAACCAATCCGGAAGCAAAACCGATAGATTCAATCAGTTGGACCGATTTTCGCTCTATTGTCGGCGATGAATGGGTACCCGGCAAAAACGTTCCCTTTGATCCAATCGCAAGCCTTCATGCACAAAAAAGCGGCCTTACCGTTATTTGCGCGGCAGGCCGTGACATTGAAAACCTGAAAAACATATTGGACGGTAAACAATTCACCGGAACCGTTATTGGCCCGGAACATCAAGGAATGGAAGCAAGCCGGTAACCATATAATCTGATAAGCAGCCGATGAAGCTTGTCCCCGTATTCGCGATCGGCTGCCCAGGTTCCCCCAAGCCCAAATATCTCCGGAGACTTTCCCCGGGGATTGACATATCGATACCTGGGGTCAACCAGTTCACCAAGTAAGGGTTCAGTTGACGCATATGCCTTTAGGTGCTGAACATGGGCGCGAACCCCGGTTCGTTCATCAGGAAAAGTCAAACCGCTTTGCCCCGGACCAATGGAACCCAATCCACAAAAGTTGTTCATGTCCTCGGTTACCAAGTTTCCAAAGCGTAAGAAACCAGTTTCCAGACACATTTGAATAAAGGCAATATCCGCGTTAACACCTTCCAAATTGGCTTCTTCTATATAAAAACCCGCGATCCGATGTACCTTCTCGGGATCTTTTTCTGGATGCACCGAAAGAAAAAAAGTGCTTAGCCTCTGACTGTCCATAAGACCAATCCCCATAATGGCCGTAGGGACAACGGGTACTTGTTCAGGTTGTTCCGGGGGAGTGCTGGCACACGAGGCAAAAAAAAGAAAAAGGGAAAGCGCACAAAAAACGGGTGTTCGAATAATAAAAAGTAATCTATTCATCTTTCATAAATCGGTATCTGAAGGCGAAACCCAAGGTTTAATTTGCTTTTTTCGCCGTTGACGGCTACATTTGCTGTAATGGGTGGAATCAACTTCGAAGTAGCAGCCTTATGTATCTTTATTCTCAACTTTTATCTGTTTTTTGCGAGAAATAAGCTTTTTATCGCGCAGACTCGCTTGTTCCTTCTGCTCATGATTGTCTCTTTTGTTACCACAGCCCTGAATGTTAGTACCGTTGTCACCTACTGGCAAAGCCACTACTTCTCCCACAACAGCCTTACTCTGATCAACATGGTGTATTTTCTTTCGATAGCCACCCTACCCCTTGTCTATACCCTCTTTTTTCAATCAATTGGTGGCAGGTGGTTTAAAAAGCCCCTTGCAAACAGGATATTGATAACCTTCCCCTGGATTATTTCCATAACCATAGTGCTCTCTACCCCCTTAACCGGTCTGGCCTTTCGTTTTACCGTCGACAAGATATATCAACGTGGAAGCGCCCTGCCCGTCCTGTATTTCATTTCCTTTTTTTACGCGGCCATCGCCATTGCGAGCCAATTAACCGAGCGCAGACGGGTAAGCCAGGAAACAAGAAAAGCGATTTTTATCTTTGTGCCGGTTACCATGGTTCCCGTTCTGGTCCAGTTTGCCTTCCCGGACATATTGGTACAAGGGCTTGGTCTCGCCTTCTCGGAAATGATAATCCTCCTGACAGTCCAGGACTTTGGCCGCTACTTTAATAGCTCGACCGGTTTATATAATCGAGACGGACTGATAGCGCGCCTTAACGCGGTTAACTGGAAACGAATTCCTTTTACCGTATATTTAGTCTGCCTTGATTCCGTTGAGTTCTTGCAAAATGCCCTGGGAAGCGAAGACTTTACCGCCCTTGAAAAAGAAGTAAGTAAACGCCTGAAGCAAGAACCCCTGCACATGCAGGTAGTCTCCCGCATATCCCCCGGGAATTTTGCCTTAGTGTCAACCAAGCGCGAAAGCATGCAAGAACAGGAGAATATACTTGAGGACCTGTTTACCGGGTGCTGGAGAATAGAACACCATGAACTTTCGTTAAACGCCCATCTGTGTGCCATTCGCTTTCCCGAAGATTGCCGCGATATAGAACGCATCTTCCTTGCGCAAAATCATCTTTCACGTTTTTCTCAGCATTATCCGGAAAATCACATCTTGCGGCTGGAGGATTTTTCTCTTGCACAAACAGATCACCAACTTACCGCAGCCCAAGCCCTTAAAGAAGCGGTTCGGGATAATGGATTTGAGGTGTTTTACCAACCAATAGTTGAGTCATCAACCGGCAAGGTTATAGCAGCAGAAGCCCTGGTACGGCTGAGCGAAAAACGCCATGCAAAAATCTCGCCAGCTCAATTTATACCATTGGCCGAACTGGATGGCAGCATCTATACCATCGGTGAGTTTGTGCTGGAAAAATCCGCATGCTTCCTTGCCCAGCTCCGCCAGGGAGGACACGACCTTGCATACTTTGAAGTAAACCTCTCCGCCCTTCAATGTCTCCAGACTGATATTGTAGAAACCATACTGTCCCGAACTCGCAAATATGCATTGGAAAGTGCAGATTTTTGTCTGGAGATAACCGAAACGGCCACGCGACTCTCTCCTGCCTTGATGAACGAGAACATGGCCAAATTTGTTGCAGCTGGATTCCGTCTTGCCATTGACGATTATGGAACCGGCTATTCGAATGTTGAAATGATGCTTGAGACCACCTTTCATACAGTTAAAATTGACCGTTCAATGATAACCGCCGCCGACCAATCCGAGGAAGGGAGAAAGGTCCTGGAAGACTTGATCATGATGTTTAAGAGCATGGATCTTTCCATTGTTGCGGAGGGAGTAGAAACCGGCGACCAGCTAGCCATGGTTGAATCCCTTGGCGTTGACCTGATTCAGGGATACTATTTCTCCCGCCCTCTGCCGGAAAAAGAATTTATTTTATTCCTGGACAAGAGGAGGCGGTAATGCTTGTAATGGATTATGACGTTGTTGCCGTCTTGATAAATACCATGACGCTTTCTCTGTTCTATGCAAAGAAGCGGGTGTCCTACCAACATAATTTTTTATTTGTTACTATTCTGTGGCTATTGCTGTCCGGCTCACTTATTAATATACCCAGTGTGTATGGCCTTAATAATACCCAGCAAGTGCCACTCATCCTTACCCGGACCTTTTTGCATATCGCCTTTATCATCTTTCATACCCTGCCCTTCTTGACTGCCCTGTATATTTCTTCCCGCACCAGGCTCACCCTACAAAACAGCTCGACCGTGCGCCTTACCGCCCTTCCCTGGGTATCTGCAATGCTCCTTATTGCATCAAACCCGTTTACCGGGTGGATATTTACCCTCACTGAGCGGCAAGGCTATCTGCGAGGGCCGCTGTATCCTGCTTTGTATCTTCCCATACTTTTTTATGTTGCGCTCATAGCTCGCGCAATAATGCGTCCAACCAGAAAGGTAAAAAAAAGAGATGGCAAGGCGTTCATGATAGCCCTCCTGCTTCCCGTAATCGCGATCATACTTAAACCCTTCTTTCCTCATGTCTTGTTGGAGTCATTTGCAACATCTCTGGTAGGACTTTTTATTCTGTTAACTATCCAAAACAGCGCGGACCTTATTGATGGCACAACAGGGCTTTTTTCCAAATCTGCCTTTACCCGTCTCCTCCAGGAGAGAATCGACGAAAAATCGCGTTTTACTCTTTTAGCTATTCATTTAAGCGATGTCCGCGCCTATCAAAACATCTACGGGGTTAGGGTTTTTACCTCCATCCTCAAGGCGTTTACCGCATACCTGCTCAGACTGGGCGGCAAGAACGCTGTTGTATTTACCCTAGGTGAAGGACTTTTTGCCATAATCCCTGCCCGCACTACACAGGACGCTTTGATAGACGAACTAGCCCTTACCGTCGTTAAACGATCGGAGCAAACATGGACTGCTGGCCCTGTTCGCATTCGTCTCCCGCTCCATGTGGGTATTCTCCGCTGCGAGGGCGAAGCCGGGGATGTGCAGGAGATTCTGGACCGAATCCAACAGGTGGCCGATATCCCGGAATCAATGGGAAACAGGCATATCTTTTTTGACTCCGACCTGAGAATGAACAAACTTGCCAGGGAAACATCGATAATCGCTACGCTTACACATACCTGGGAGCGAAAGCAACCTAAATTACGGTTCCAACCCATTATGAGTGACGGGCGACCAATAGCAGTAGAAGTGCTTTTAGGCTGTACCACAGCCGCTGGTGAATGGATATTACAAAGCGAAGCGATAAGAACCGGAGAAAAAGCCGGACTTGGGAAACAACTTGGTGAACTAATTATGGAATCGTCTTTTCGCTGGTATACGGATAACAATATCTACACTCACGGAATTGAGCACATACAAATCAGGATACTAAGGACTCACTGTGTCGATCGGGATCTCTGTCAAACAGTACTATCCCTTGCCAAAAAAAACGGTATGGACTTACACCGCGTTTGTTTCCAAATTACCGAAGATTCTGTTGCAAATGCCACCGAGCATTTCCTGACCACCATTCGTGAATTACTTACCCATGGCTGTACCTTTGCTCTTGATGATTACGGATCGGGGTACACCGATATGCACCGCATATTTGAAATACCATTCTCGATGGTTAAATTTGATAAACGCGTTATCAAGAAAGGATTAGCATCTGCCCACACCAGAAAGCTCATCACCGGATCAGTTGCCCTGTTTACGCGGCAAGGATATCAGTTAGTCGCCGAAGGAGTGGAAAGCGAGACGGAACACCAAGCGCTCAAGGCAATCGGCTTTGACTATTTCCAGGGCTATCACTTTGCTCGACCCTTGAACGAAGTGGATTTTCAAGCCTTTTTGCGCTGATATTTCTTGGCCATCCACCCTCTTTTTCTTCACATACATAGGTGAGGGAGAAGGTAATGGCAGAAGAAGACAAACCTGATATTCGAGAACGACTGAGAGCGCACGGACCGAAAATTTTGAGCGACCAGGAACTCGTCGCCCTTGCATTACGAACCGGTAGTAAAAACCGTGCAGTCCTGAATCTGGCAACAGTGGTTGCCAAAACCATTGATACAGAAAAACCTGAGTTTCTCTTTGCTCGCCTAAGCGCTCTGGAAGGCATGGGCGAGACCAAGGCAGGAACGGTGCTTGCGGCCCTTGAACTCGGGCGACGCTATGGTGGCAATATGGCCCGGAAGGTTCATACAGCAGCCGATGTCTTCCCGCTGGTACAGCATTTCTCCGACCGTAAGCAGGAACACTTTATCTCGGTATCTCTTAATGGAGCCCACGAAGTCCTTGCAGTGCGGGTAGTCAGTATAGGTATCCTTAACAGAACCATCGTCCATCCACGGGAGGTTTTTGCGGACCCCCTTTCCGACCGTGCGGCGGCGGTAATTGTCTGCCATAATCATCCTTCCGGACAACTTGAACCCTCCGAAGAGGACCGCTCTATTACCAAACGCCTGACCGGAGCCGCAGACATTCTGGGCATTACCCTCCTTGACCATTTGATTATCAGTCCCAAAGGCGGGTACTTCAGTTTTGTAGAAGCTGGTATCCCGCTTTCCTGATATATCGTAAAAACCCGCTTGTAGGGTGAAAAAAACGGTGGTACTCTTGGGTATTCTCTGTACACACAAATTCACAAGAGGAGCACACACCATTATGGAAAAGCTTTTTAAATTGAAAGCGCACGGGACAACCGTAAGAACAGAAGTTCTTGCCGGTATCACCACCTTCTTGACCATGGCCTACATCCTGGCCGTAAATCCGGGTATTCTCGGCGATGCGGGTATGGATAGAAGCGCCGTATTTACTGCAACAGCCCTTGCCTCTGCGGTAGCGTCAATTGTAATGGCCATTGCCGCCAATCTCCCCATCGCGTTGGCACCCGGAATGGGACTCAATGCCTATTTTACCTATGGTGTTGTCCTTGGTATGGGGTATAGCTGGCAAGTCGCCCTCTCGGCCGTTTTTCTGGAAGGCATCCTGTTTATCCTGCTTTCGGTGGTAAATGTCAGAGAGGCAATTGTCAATTCTGTGCCACTTAACCTGAAGCGGGCAGTTGCCGTTGGTATCGGTATCTTTATTACCCTTATCGGTATGCGGGGTGCGGGTATCATCATTCCTAGTCCGGCAACTACGGTAGCCATGGGTTCAGTAACCCAGGGGACGGCCTTACTCGCCTTGATCGGTCTGGTTATCACCGCCATTTTATACGCTCTTAACGTACACGGGGCTATATTGATCGGTATTCTTATCACCACAGCGATTGGTATTCCCATGGGAATCACCGCTCCGGCCGGGGGATGGGAGAACTGGAAACTCTTTAGCGCCCCATCCGCTCCCTTGTTTATGCAATTCGATTTTTCCAATATCCTGACCATCAAATTCCTGGTTGTGTTCTTTTCCTTCCTTTTTGTGGATATCTTTGACACGGTGGGAACCCTGGTTGGAGTAACCCAGCAAGCAGGACTTACCGACAAGGATGGAAATGTACCTCGAGTAAAGCAAGCCCTCCTCGCCGATGCCGTTGGTACATCCTTTGGCGCCATGGTAGGAACATCGACAGTAACAAGCTATGTTGAAAGTACCGCCGGTGTGGCCGCAGGCGGACGAACAGGCTTAACAAGCTTGACTACAGCAGGTATGTTCCTTCTTGCCCTGTTTCTTTCACCCCTCTTCCTTATCATTCCCTCAGCCGCAACAGCGCCGGCTCTTATCATTGTGGGCTTTTTAATGATGCGCCCGGTTATCGGCATCGACTTTACCGATCCTACCGAGGGTATTCCTGCATTCCTTACCATTGTTATGATGCCATTTTGTTACAGCATCGCAGAAGGAATCGTCTTTGGCGTACTTTCATATGTTATCCTTAAGGCGTGTACCGGTAAATACAAGCAAATCCCGCTTGTTACCTGGGTAATCTTTGCAATCTTTATACTCCGTTTTATTCTTCACTGATCTTGAGAAAGCCTGACTTGTCAGGCTTTTCTTTTTAGAGTCCCCGGGTTATCATGGATACATGAAACACCCGGGGCTTTTTTGTATACTCGCGCTCGCCCTTGCCGCGCTCCCCCTTGAACCCGTACCAGCTGAAGATCAGGATGGCGGGAGCGAGATCTCGCAGTCGACGACCGGAACCCTTCGCACCCAATCTCGTTTTGCCCGCGATGGTAATACCACAAGCACCTTAATCGTCAATACCGATATCCCCAAAACCGATATCTACCTGAATGGTGTCTATGAAGGACAAACCCCAAAAACCTTTTCCAGGATTACCGCCGGAATTTGGCGAGTGTCCCTTACAAAAAACGGATATTACAGCGAAAGTTTTTTAATCCGTATACGACCTGGCGAAACAAAAGAGCTACTGATGGAGCTCGTCCCGATTACCGGTTCAGTACTTGTCCAAAACGCGCCACCTAACGCCGTGTACGAGCTTGATGGACAGCGATATGCCTCGCCGCGTATTACCGCTACAGAGGGTTCCCATTCCTTGACGGTAAAGGCCTTTGGATATACTGAAAAAACGCACACTATCGTAGTGTTTCGCGAGCGAGACACCTTGGTAGACGGTAGCCTTGATACCGCTCCATTCCGTCTGGATTCTTTCAGGGCGCGCAAAACCCGATTTAACCCTGATAATCCCGGAGTTCTTGATTTTACTTTTATGGTTACAGCCCCGGGGGGCGGTACGCTCAAGATCCAGGACGAAGAGGGAAGGCTCATTACGGACATACCGCTCCAAACCTTTACCACCTGGCGTCAGACAGTATCCTGGGATGGCATGACAGATGAGGGGAGCGCGAGCGATGGCCTGTATACGGCTCGCCTGGTAGTATATCCACAGAGAACCGAAGAAAGTCAAACAGCGGAAGCAACATCCACTTTTTATATTGATCACTCTATTGTACATCCCTGGTCCTGGGCCTTTCGCGGGATAGGAGCTATTGGTGCGGTCGCGTCCCCATCAATCCATCCTGAAGGCGAAGGGGCCTTTCAGATTGACATGCACTGGTATAACAATACCGCGCATATAGGATTTTCCGCCCTGCGATCGTTCTATCACAACCTGGAATTAAGCGGCCGAATCGCCGTAACCGTTCAAGAAGATGAGCAAGCGAAACTCGCGGGGGCCACGCATATAACAGTAGCCTTAACTCCCGGTTCCCTTAAAAGCGCCTGCGCCTTTGGCTACGATAGTAGCGAAGGACTTTCTCTTGTACCGACCCTTGAACTCCGGTTGCGCCGTCTTGCGGCAACAGTCGCCCTGCGAGGTGTCTGGGGGAATCAATATGGATCACTTGATAAGGGAGAAGGCAGGGCACAGGCCGGATTTTCCCTTAGATCAATAGGATCGATCATGAGCGCGGGTATATGGGTTCTGGGGGGAACGGATTCCTTGCATCAAAAACCAGAAGATATCAACCTTACAGCCCGCCTTTCAAGCGGACTTTCATTCCAGTGTATACTTCCGTCAACCAATCTCTTGATTTCTGCGGAAGCTTCCTGGGAGCGTGATGGCTGGGGAAACGAGGGAATAGCATGCCGTGCGGGATTTGGACTAATTTTCTGATCCGAAAGGAACAAAAACGATGAGTATCTCCTCTACAGCCCTGCTTATCTCGTATATTCTTAACATCGCGTCGATTTTCTTTATCCTTTTTTTTGAACGCTCAACCCCTGCCCGGCGTTTTACCTGGATATTGGCCATAGCCTTTATTCCCGGCCTTGGGGTTCTGTTATACATCCTGCTTTCCGGATCGTTTTTTACCCGAACAAAACGGATGGCCGAGGCCACATCCCGTGCAAACGCACGATATGCACACATCCTTAAAAGTCAGCACACTAATCTGGAAGAACTGGTAAAGACAGGAACTCATCCGGGAATTAGCGAAATAAGCTCGCTTATCCACATGAATCTGGTCCATGGTAAAAGTCCGGTAACCATCCACAACGAGGTTACCATTCTGACATCCGGACAAGAAAAGTATCCCATGCTCTTTGAGGAAATACAGCTTGCCGAAAAGAGCATTCACCTCTCGTATTTTATTTTTAAAAACGATGTTATCGGAAGGCATCTGGTTTCACTTCTTGCCGAGCGAGCTGCTAGAGGCGTTCAGGTCAGGTTACTCTATGATCACGTTGGTTCAATCAGCACCTCTCCCCGTCTTTTCCTGCCCCTTATCCAAGCGGGAGGTCAGGTAAGCCGTTTTTTCCCTGTTTCTCCTTTTAACCTGTTTCCCCTTAATTATCGTAACCACCGCAAGATTGTGGTTATCGACGGGAACATTGGTTATTTCGGCGGTATGAATATCGGGGATGAGTACGCGAATGCAAGCACAGAACGTCCCTACTATTGGAGGGATACGCATATTCGGGTGTGCGGACCTGCGGTTGCCCTTCTTCAAAAACAGTTTTTGGTAGACTGGCATACGGCCACTGTAGGCGACGACAGGGCGATGGACGATCACGGACAACCACCATCCCCGGATACCGCCCTTGTTCCCCATGAAAGCTCACCACCCCGGGAAGGATCCCTTGCGCGGACGGTCACTAGAACCCATTCAGTTCCGATGCAAATCGTTTCCTCTGGTCCGGATGATGCCAAAAACGACGAAATACGGGACGCGCTGATTCATATGATTAACCGGGCCAAAAAAACCGTGTATATCGAATCACCCTATTTTACCCCGGACGCCGAGTTCTTCTCTGCCTTAAAGATTGCCGCCCTTTCCGGGCTGGACGTTCAAGTTATTGTTCCGGGTAATTGGGACAAATGGTACGTTAAACAAGCCGCCTATTCGTACATCCTTGAACTGTCGGCGTATGGAGTGCAATTTTGGAAATACAACGGATTTATTCACGCAAAGATGCTCGTTATTGACGGTAAAACAGCGACGATCGGTTCAACCAATATCGATTCAAGAAGCTTTTCTCTCCATTTTGAGCTCAATGCCTTCTTTTACTCCCCTGAGTTCGGAAAGGAATGTACCAACCTGTTTAAGGATGACCTTTCACGATCCAAGCACATAGATCCACAGACGCTTAAAAAAACACCGCTGCGTACCAAAGCCCTGTGGACCTTCTTCCGCCTTTTTGCGCCCCTTATGTAGCAAGGCTTCCCACCTTGAAACGGTACCTCGTTTTAGATATCATGCTCTCACTTGCGAATGTTGCACCTAAATCCATCAAACAGGAGATATCAATGAAACTTTCAGCCCTTCAGGAAGCACGCTACCAATACGCGCCCAAGCTTCCGGCAATTCTTACCGCAAAGATCGACACCATCGCCCTTGAAGAGGGAAAGCCGACACAATCGTTGGCAAATCAAAAAGAACTAAAAAACCTTTTTAAAAACACCTATGGCAAACCTCTGGTCACCTTTGGCAAGGGGAAAAATCCCGCAGTAAAGAAAGCCATTCGCGTGGGTGTTATCCTTTCCGGCGGACAGGCGCCCGGTGGACACAACGTTATTGCCGGTTTATATGATGGAATCAAAAAAGGAAACCCCGAATCCAAGCTCTATGGATTTCTTGGTGGCCCATCCGGCTTGATTGATGGCAAAACCGTAGAAATCAAAGACAAGTTCATGGATGAATACCGCAATACCGGCGGATTTGACATCATCGGATCTGGAAGAACCAAGATTGAAACTCCCCAGCAAATCGCTTCCTCCATGGCAACCGCAAAAAAAATGAAGCTAGACGCCATCGTTATTATCGGTGGAGACGATTCCAATACCAATGCGGCCCTTCTTGCCGAACACTTTGTAGAAAAGGGAATGAAAACCCAGGTAATCGGCGTTCCCAAGACAATTGACGGGGACCTGAAAAACGACATGATCGAGACCTCCTTCGGATTCGATACAGCCTGCAAAACCTACTCCGAGCTCATCGGTAATATCGAACGCGACGCAAACAGCGCCAAGAAATACTGGCACTTTATCAAGTTGATGGGCCGCTCTGCGAGCCACATTGCTCTTGAATGCGCCCTTCAGACCCAGGCAAACATCTGTTTGATCTCCGAAGAAGTTGAAGCGAAGAAAATGACCCTTCGCCAGATTACCGATCAACTGTGTTCTGTAATCGCCAAGCGTGCCGCAGGGGGCGAGAACTTTGGTGTTATCCTGATTCCCGAAGGCCTTGTCGAGTTCATCCCGGAAATGAAAATCCTTATCGGAGAGCTTAACGACCTGATGTCCGTTCGCTCAGATGAATTTAACCGCCTTGAAGGTTTTGCCGCCCAAGCGACCTGGTTAAACAAGAACCTGTCCAAGGCCTCTGCCGAAGCCTTTATGACTCTTCCTGAAGCTATTGCCCGTCAGTTCCTGATGGACAGGGATCCTCATGGAAACGTTCAGGTATCACGCATTGAAACCGAAAAGCTCCTTATTTCCATGGTAGAAGCCAAACTCGATGCCATGAAAAAAGCGGGAACCTACAAGGGTTCATTCAGCTCCTACAACCACTTCTTTGGATATGAAGGCCGTTGCGCATTCCCGTCCAACTTCGATGCCGACTACTGCTATGCCCTCGGCTTTACCGCCTTTATCCTGATTGCTGGCGGACTAACCGGGTATCTTTCCTCGGTAAGAAACCTTACCGCGCCCGCAAAGGACTGGATCGCCGGCGGCGTTCCCCTAACCATGATGATGAACATGGAACAGCGCCATGGTTCACAAAAACCGGTTATCCGCAAAGCCCTGGTCGAGCTGAACGGAAAGCCCTTTAAGACCCTGGCAAAAAACCGGGATGTATGGGCGGTAAAAACAAGCTACACCTATCCCGGAGCCATCCAATACTACGGACCGGATTCAGTGTGCAACCAGCCGACCATTACCCTGGCCCTGGAAAAAGGCGCCGCTCCCGCCAAGGCGAAGGCCGCCCCTGCTACCAAGGCGAAGGCTGCCCCTGCCAAGTCCAAAGCTGCTCCCGCCAAGGCAAAGGCAGCTCCTGCTGCCAAGGCAAAGGCTGCCCCCGCCAAAGCAAAGGCTGCCCCTGCTGCCAAGGCGAAGGCTGCCCCCGCCAAGACCAAAAAGAAATAAACAGGAGCGATGCTACTACAAAGGGAAAGGACCGTGCGTCCTTTCCCTTTTTTTATTGCGTATTGTCATTAACAGGCAAACCGAGATTGTCGAACACCAGTTTTTACCCTATATTTGACCTACAGGAGTAAAAATATGCGTCTATATAGTCGAGTACAGGTTGCAGGGATCGTTCTGGTCGCCATCGCCATTACCCTGGCAGGTAATTTTCTTGTGGACAGCTTTGTCATGCATCCCGCTTCCAATGGTACAACAGCTGAGGTCGTATCCACCGAGAACAGTATAGAGAGCGAACCCGCTTTTATCCTCAATGAAAACACCCCGAGCCCTTCTATAGAAGTTTCCGATTCAGTTAAGGGATATACCCAGGACGAAACACAAAACAT
>JAFGIM010000045.1 GCA_016929605.1 Spirochaetales bacterium
AGCGTAAAGAATGACACCCCCAAAAAAACACCTGCGGCGTATGATCGCGATCGCGACGGTTTGGTGATTGGAGAGGGTTCCGGCTGTCTTATTTTGGAAGAATACGAACATGCTCGCGCTCGTGGTGCTGTTATGTATGCAGAGCTCGTGGGCTTTGGAACTAATACCGACGGGACCCATATAACACAGCCAAATCAACAGACCATGGGAGGAGCTCTGTCATTAGCTCTTGCTTCTGCATCCTTATCCCCTGATGCTATAGGTTATGTTAACGGACACGGAACAGCGACAAAACATGGTGATATAGCCGAGACTTGCGCCACAGAAGCTGTGTTTGGCCGAGCAGTGCCAATTAGCTCTTTAAAAAGTTATATGGGGCATACCCTGGGAGCATGTGGAGCGATTGAAGCGTGGTTATCTATCAAGATGATGAGAGAGGGGTGGTTTGCTCCAAATCTAAATTTGGAAAACATTGATCAGGAATGCGGTAAACTGGATTATATACAGGGACATGGGCGTACTATCGATACTGAGTTTATTATGAGTAATAATTTTGCTTTTGGTGGAATAAATAGTTCACTCATATTTCGAAGGATATAAAAAAACCGCCGCGATTGCGGCGGTTTTAATGTATTACATTACATTAACTCTTCAAGATCAAGTTCTGCCGCTACACAAGGCATACCGATTGTCCAGTTTTCCAATACCTGAGGGTGGATTTCTCCAAAGATTCCAACTTTTTTCCCGTTTACTAAAATGAATGCCTGGCGGCCGGGAATAAAGCGAGGATCTGTTGAATCTTTAACCTCGTACTCATGATCAAGATAATATAAAAGGCTTGCAACTTGACTTGCCGCTTCGTTAAAATTTGCATCGGATGAAGCTGTAAGAAAACCAAGTTGTTGGCGCGTTCTTGTTCCAGTATTTTCTTCCTGGCATAGATAGGCGACCTTTCCAATTTCGAAAATACGATGGGGATACACAGCATTTCCTGATGGAGATTCGGCAGCAAGAAGACTTGCCAGGATAGAAGGTCTAACGAATTGGAAGTTTTCTGTCATTGGATTTGAAATCTCAATAACCTTGTTTTCTTCTTCTGTACCAGCAATATTCATACGTTCAATATAATCTTTTCTTGAACCGAGATAATTAAAGATCATTTCCTGATATCCCAGGCCGACCATCAAGCTTTTAGCCTTACGGCTAAAAATCGTTACCGGAGAAAGTCTACCAATGGTAAATTCGCAGGGACGTTCTGCAGGAAATGAGCTGATTTCACGTCCCATCATAACATCCTCGATAATATCAACGCCATGAAGGAAATCATTTCGATATTCAGGAGGGCTTACGGTTATCTGTTCACCGGTAATTTTAGTACTGCACCCCATTTTATCTAAGGCCGTGATGATTTCGTTAATGCTCAGATCTACTCCAAGAAGGCGGTTAATGTCGCCAACTGTAGTAGTCGTAGATTCCTGAAAATAGTATGGCGTTGTTATTTCGTTACCAAATCCGGTATCATAGGGATGTTCTATTTTGCAGGGGAGAATGGTATATCCTGCATCAGCAAAATCGCAGGCAACGATACTGGTTGCAAGCGTGAGGGTTGGCATGTCTGTTCCTGTCATCTCAACAAGCAAATCGCTATCGCCTACCTGAACCGCGCCGAGCGTCGCGCTGTTGATAATGGGAGCCATTGAAAGGACTTCTTTTTTAGCATCGATTAAAAGCGGGAAGAGTTGTTTGTCCTTAAGAATCCATCCGTATTCCTTACCTTTTGGATGGTCAGTAAGAATTTGACGACAGGTCATTGGTGCGTCGCAGCCAAGAGGTACAAAGCTGGTAGTATCAGGATCAACTGCGGTATATTGAACGGGCCAAGAAATAGCAGAGGATCTATAAATACCCATGGAGATGGATCTTCGTTTACGGCCATAATTCCAGCAGAGCTTTTCTTGAGTTTGAATAATATCAAGAAGCATGGGTTCATCAATTGGTTTTCCGGATATTACAAAAGCGCTCATGTAGGGACGAATATCCTTGAGTCTGGGATCAACCTTGATAATACGATGAGCTGCATCACGGGTCATACCGGGTTGTGAAAAAAAGTCTTTGTATTTTGTCTTTTCGGCGCTTAATCCTTGATAATGCAGTCTGAGTTGACGAGCAATGCCGGCTGTTGACCAAAGGTCAGGACGATTGGTGTCGTTAAGCTCGATTTTGATTATTCGATCACTTTCTGGGAGCGAGGCATCAGGTTGTTCATCAAGTTCTGCCTTTGCACAGGTAAGGCGATCCTCTAATGTGTGATAATCGTATGTTTTGCCGAGTAGCTTGAAAAACAGTTTTTCGTTCACTTCTATTTTTGGCACAGTGGTTCTCCTTAGTATTTTGCCTTTCTGAGGCGGACGCCTTCGATGTCGGAACTGAATAGTTCGCGAAGGTCATTTAGGCCAAGAGCCATTAGCGCCATTCGGTCAATTCCAATGCCCCATGCCAAAACGGGTACGTCTATACCCATGGCGCGAGTTACTTCGGGCCGGAAAATTCCTGATCCGCCAAGTTCGAACCAGCCTAAGACGGGATGTTTGATATGAACCTCTATTGACGGTTCCGTAAAAGGGAAGTATCCGGGGACATATTTTACTTCTGTGGCACCAGCTATTTCGATAGCGAACATTTCCAGGAAGCCAAGGAGGGTTCTGAGATTTACCTCATTTCCAAGAACGATTCCCTCGGTTTGGTAAAAATCGGACAGGTGGGTAGCATCGACCTTATCGTATCGGAAGCAGCGCGCTATTCCAAAATATTTACCGGGAACCTTTGCTTTGTGTAATTGATGTGCCGATAAAGCTGTTCCCTGGCTGCGAAGGATGAGGCGACGGGTAAATTCACGGTCAAAGGAGTAGTTCCATCCCCTACTTCCGGTGTTACCGCCATTTTGATGTGCAGCCGCTACATTTGATAACCAGGGCTCTTCAATTTCCTTAGCATGTGTCGGGTTCTTTAGATAATACGCGTCATGGATATCACGGGCGGCATGGAATTGTGGCATAAACAGGGCATCTGAATTCCAGAATTCAGTTTCTACAAGCGGGCCATCAAACTCTTCAAAACCCAAGGAACAGAGCTTGTCCTTAACACTTTCTAAAAAGCTTACGTAGGGATTGGTGCGGCCAGGAATAATACGTGCTGGCGGAATGGCGGTGTTATAACCTCTAAAGGAACCTGTTTTCCATTGACCGCTTTTAAGAAGACTTGGGGTTATTGAACCGATCTCATCTCCGGTGATACCGGCGTCATCAAGGGCTTTTTTAATCAAAGCAGCGCTCTCGGTAAGCGTGTATACAACGTTTTCACGTTCCAATACCCGGAAGGGGGAGTCAGAAGCACCGCGCTTTTTTGCAAGGGTTCCCATTACAGTAGCTTCGTCGGAAGAGAGGTCTTTTTGATTCAACAACCCCCCTTCTGCAGCCACAGCTTTTTCAAGCAGGATTCTGGTTGATGTGTATCGAGGTGTTGTCGGGATTGATACAAAAGAGGCCTTTTTTTGAGCGTCCATGGCAACGGCACCCTCTTTGGAAAGAATTCCAAAAGCAGAGCCGATGTCTTTTTGCTCAAGCTCCAGGGCGGTAGCAATTTCGGGCAGGCTTAGCGAAGCTGAACCCTGTAGGAGTGTAAGGATTTTTTCGTCGGCAGTTCCCTCGGAACAATATTTTCGCCCTAAATCGGTAATTTCAAAAAAAGTATTGCTTTCGCGACGAATTTCGCGTACTAGTTCTTTGCCTCCAAGCCATGAAAAAGCTTGATTCGCGTGTCCGGTCTTATAGCCGAGATCCTTCTCGAGGCGCTCCATCGTCAGTTCGGTGTTTGGACCGTACTGTCTAAGAACGCGTATTTCGAGCGGATGCAGATTCTTGATAATTGACTGTACATCCATGAGTAACTCCTGATACAATAATGAATATTTATACCATTTTCTTTGGAGTGCAGTAAAGGGTGCCGAGAAAAGTTCATATCCGCACAAAGATTTTCTTCATTGTTCTTGTCGCGGTATTACCCACCGTGCTGTTTTCTGTATATACAACCCTTTCGTTCAGATCGGCGTATCTTGAAGGAAGCGCGACCTATTTAACCAATCTTTGTAACAGCTTTACTAATGAACAACGTTTGATCGCACGAAATGCCGAACAAATGTTGCTTGCCATCTCTAAAACACGTTCAGTAATGAATAAAGAATATTCTTTTTTGAATCGGTATCTAAGTGATTTGATGTTTTTATATCAAGATTACGCAGTTTTGCTTTGTGCCAATTCGGATGGGATGGTAATAGCCTCCAGCATAAATAAAACAGGATACTCGCTTTCGGATCGCCCTTATTTTAACCATGCAAAGGCAACGAATGCCTTTACTATTGGTCAGTATATTGTGAGTAGATCAACTGGGGTCTCTTCCATAACTTACACTCTTCCGGTAAGAGATACTTCGGGCTCTCGAGTATTCTTGATTGGTACTTATGCTCTTGATAAATACTCCCGAGAGCTTTCTTTAGGTCGTTTGGGAAAAGACGCTGTTCTGGAAATCGCTGATAGCGATGGAGTGTGCCTTTTTTCTAGCAGTAGCGATCCCCTTATTGTTCCCGGACAACCG
>JAFGIM010000006.1 GCA_016929605.1 Spirochaetales bacterium
AGGCGGCGTTGGTTTTCTTCATGATAAAACCAGATAATAAAGGCTTCTGCGGCATCAAGGCCGGTAGCGTTGCGACAAATGCCCATATAGATAATGTCATCTCTCACCGGTGTGGTGTTATCCCTGACAATCCATCTAAAGTCAATATTTGCCAGTTTGTCCTGTGGCAGGATCAATAACTCGTCGCTTGGAATATACGCAAAGAGACTTCGTCCTCCGGTAACGATTCGATAGGGCGGGTCATACAGGTACTTGAACTGGAAATCGGCTTCTGCCTGGGCTGAACCGTTCATCTTGGTCCATTCTTGGATGTACGCCGTTGCTTCTGTAAGACCGGTTTTATTCCAGCTAACCAGGGAGTCTCCTTCTTCAAAGCGGGCGTTGAACATACGTGCGGTCAAATAGAGGAATTCACTATTCCATCTGGGTGAAAATCCCATTTTGGCATAGACTCCGCCAGTTTGTGCGTTAAAGGTTCGCGAAAGACGTTGCACTTGATCCAGGGAGAGAAAAAAGTCGTTTTCGATAAGCTGACGGTTTTCTGTGGAAAAAATGAGCGACGGGAGGTTAAAGCTGACCGGAAGAAGATACTGGCGCCCCCGGATATTTCCCAAATCAAGCAATGCGCTATAAAAGTGTCGTGAATTGAGTCTGAGTTCTGTAAAGAGGTAGTCGGTTGGTATGAGGCGTGAACGGGCTTTTTCTCCCTTGAGCCAGGGTCCTACAACAAGATCAGGACCTTTTTTGGAAGATATCAGCTCCCCTGCGGGGTTCTCTTTATATTCAACGACGATTCGGTGGCGGTTTTGGCTTGCGTTAAATAATTCAACATAGGAGGCGAATTCGCTTTGGTTAGTCCACATGACGGCTATATGCTTGTTTGAGGGAGAACAGCCGGAAATAGTAGTCATTATCAGGGATAGGGCAAGAAATGGTGCCAAGATAGTCGTTCTCATGGAGAATACTCTAGAGATAGGCCTTCCTGTTGTCAATCCCGATTGCTCGGGGTATACTGGGGTATGGTTATACGGGATCCAATGGTATCGGAAATGATTATTAAGCTTTCCGATCATTTTACTACCAATATAGCGACACGATTTCTTAGGCCCTTGCTTGCAGGCATTTTGGCGGATAATGAAATCTCGCGGAGAATTTCGGAGTTAACTGATCATCCTGAGGCGTATACCTCTCAGGGGATTCATGTTGACGAGCTATATTTACAAATTTTGGCTATGGCCCGTTTTATTTATGAGGTACGAACCGAGGTGTTGCCCAATTTGCGCTTATTATCGGGTGGCTCGGGGATGCATGATTCAAACAAGGTATATCGGGATATGGCTATGAGTAATTTTGGGTCAAACCTGCAGGTATTGGCCGATTACGTACATGAGCTCTATCTAAAAACGGTTGAATACGACAAGAGCCATAGTGGCAGAGATCGTCCGGTCTATCGGGATATTCCCGGTTTGGAAGAGATTGGTCGCTACTTGATAGATAAATAAAAAAGGCGGTTCCCTGGGAACCGCCTTTTTGTTGTCTGCTGGTTATTTCGCCAGTTCTTCGGCTGTTTTAAAGATAATCGAGAAAACCGATTCAATCTTGTCGGTATCTACGGATGAAAAGGCAACCCTTAGATGCGAGGGATCAATGGCAATGGTTCCGATACCACTTTCGTGCAACAGCTTAAGCCGTAATTCCTCGGCACCGATACCGATACACTTCATACTCATAAAATATCCTGAGTTAAAGGGTAGGGCTTTGAGCACGGGATGGTTCGGTCGCGCGTCAATAAAGGCCCTGACAAGGCGGTATCGCTTTTCGAGCATGTTGCGGAACGCGAGTTTCTCTGCTTCGTTACGGGGATCGCTGAGCATCTTGAGCATTAAAGACTGAGATGGGGTCGCCGCGCAGGAAACTGAGGAGCGGATGGCGCCCATGAGTTTTTTAATGATCGCTTCATACTGAGCTGTCGTCATCCCTTTTGATGCAAAGGTAAGGAATCCCGTGCGAAGGCCCCATACATAATCTTCTTTGGTGGGTCCATCAATTTTAATGGCAAGGATCCTCTCGTGCGCGTTGGCAAAGCGGGCAAAGAGGGATTCGCTTTCTATGTTGTCTTCATAATCAAGGCCAAAGTACGCATCGTCGCACCATACCATTACGTCGGCTCCAGATTCTGCGGCCTCTAAAACGATGGTTACGATGTCCGCTGCCTCTTCGCGGGTAGGGGTGTAGCCCGAGGGGTTTTGGGGGAAGTTAAGCAACATCCGCACCTTGCCTGTCTTGGCCTCGGCCATGACTGCTTTTTTAAAGCCGTCGCGGTCAAACCCGGTTTCGGTAAAGAGGGTAAATTGTTTAAGGATGGCGTTTCTCCGCGCTTCTACCACCAGGGTGTAGTTATCCCAGGCAGGGTCTGCGGTAAGGAGGATGCTGTCGTCGCCAAGGAAGAGGTCCGACAGATAGGATATTCCGGCTGTAAGGCCTGGTACCAAGACCGGCAAGGAAACTTCAAGGGAGCCGAGGGAAGGGTTTTTTTTGCGAATTTCTTCCAGCCATTTTGCGCGTAACTCATCGTTACCCGCTGTTGGCGCGTACGCAACCGCTTCCGCGTTTGTAAGAGAAGGAAGCTGCTCCTTGAGCGAGGTAAGCATTACCGGTTCTCCTTTTTTTACCGCCATGCCGATAGTGGCATTTGCCGTTTTGCCAAGTTTTTTGGCTTCGCCGCTTTGGGCTATGATGCCCTTGGGGAAATACAGGCGGGTGCCGAGATCGGATAAAAGCCGTCCGGCTACACAGGGGGCGAGGATCGCGTTTAGTTCATCCGCAAGGGGATGGATATGTTGGTGGGTTGCCATAGTAACTATCTCATACAACGTGCGGGAACCGGTTGTCAATCTCGTCCAAGGCGCGTAGAATGAAAAAAACGCTGAAAATACTGGCAGGTTTACCATGAAAGAGCGCGTAGAAGGGCATGAACGAGTTGAATCGATACTTGCATCGTTAAGGGCGGGTATGGCTCAACGTATTGTGGGGCAGGAAGAACTGGTTAATGGCATCCTGACAGCCTGTATTGCCGGTGGGCATGTCTTGCTTGAAGGCGTTCCGGGGCTTGCAAAAACCCTTGCGGTTAAAACTTTTTCCGAGTTATGTAATCTTAGCTTCCGCCGCATCCAGTTTACTCCCGATTTGCTTCCTTCTGACCTGGTTGGCACTCTTGTGTTCGAGAGCGCTTCTTCGTCCTTTTCGGTACGGAAGGGTCCGGTATTTGCCAATTTGGTTCTTGCAGACGAGATTAACCGTGCTCCCGCCAAGGTGCAGTCTGCTTTGCTTGAGGCAATGGCAGAACGGCAGGTTACAATCGGGGAAACCTCCTATAGCCTTCCTGATCCATTTTTTGTTCTTGCAACCCAGAATCCCATTGAACAAGAGGGAACCTACTCTCTCCCCGAGGCCGAACTTGATCGGTTTTTATTGAAGCTCCATATTCCCTATCCTTCGCCACAGGAGGAGTGTACTGTTGTTCAACAAACCATTGATGGAAACAGAGGCGCGAATCGCCTTGATGCAATGCTTTCCCCTGCAGACCTTGCCTTTTTACAAAAAGCCCTGTCGCAGGTTCGCTGTGATCCATCTTTGGTCTCATACATTGTTTCCCTCTGTGCAGCCTCTCGTCCGCTTGTCGATCCTCGCAAGGCAAAGAAACCGAGAGAAGATTATCTTAAGTACCTGTCTTTTGGTGCCTCTCCTCGAGCGAGTATCGGCCTCTGTCTTACCGCCCGCATTCAAGCGCTCTTTGAGGGTCGCTCTTATGTTATTCCCGAGGATATCAAGACCATGGCGTATCCGGTGCTCAGGCATCGGTTGGTCCTTTCCTATGAGGCTGGCGCGGATGGCTTAACCGCCGATGATATCATCGGACGGATTTTATCCCTCATTGCTCTTCCGTAAGGTGGCATAATGAATGTTTTTTCCGTTGCTGAACGGGCAAGATATCTTCATTTGTCGGCTCTAAGCCTTGCTGAAGGTATGCGTTCGGGAGGGTTTCGCTCTTGTTTCCGCGGCAGGGGCATGGACGTGGACGGGGTACGCGAATACGCGGCTGGAGATGACATACGGTCAATCGACTGGAATGTTATGGCACGTACCGGAAAACCCCACGTTAAAATGTATCGGGAAGAGAGAGATCTTACGGTTTATCTTGTCGTAGATGACTCGCTTTCCATGGCCTCGGCCTGGAAGGGGTTAACAAAAAAAAACAAGGCGCTTGAGTGTGCGGCCCTTCTTGCCTTTGCCGCCGAGCGTAACACTAGTCCGGTTGGCCTTATCAGTTTTGACCGAGATACCGGAAGGGTCTTTGCTCCAAAAACCGGCAGAAAGCATATTATGACTGTCTTGTCCGATCTTGAGCGGCGGGTGTGCTCGCTCTCCGGCTCGGCGCTTTCCCAAACGCTGTCTCTTTCCCTTGGTGTGCTTAAAAACAGATCCTTGGTTATCGTTATCTCCGATTTTCGCATCGCCGGATACGAAGACTCTTTGGCTGCCTTGGCGCGCCGTCATGATGTGCTTGCTGTGCGCCTGGTAAGTCCGGTTGACTTCTTTTTGCCCAATGCCGGCTTGTGCCCCTTTCGAGATCCTGAGACCGGATTTGAAACCGCCTATCCAACCGCTTCGCCTTCTTTTGCACAGCAGTGGGAAATGGACGCAAAGGAATCTGTACAACGATGGAAAACAACTTGCCTCAAGCGCGGTGCCCTTCCGCTTGTTCTTTCCGTTGAAGACGATGCCTTTACTGCACTCTCTTCTTTTTTCAAGAATAATCCTTCCTCCCTCTATCGTGATGCGGGGTTGCGATGAGATTGCATTGGTTAACACACAGGTTGCTTCCGGCAACGCTTATGATTGTTTCCCTTTTACCTGCTCTGTACTCTAGTGATGATACTGCTCTTGTTTTGGTTCCCCGTGATGTATACATCGCCGATCGCGCAGAGGCTCGTTTTTTTGTAAGTTCACCTGATGATATCTCTGCTTTGGATATACCCTATACGCTTAGCCCTGTTGAGCTTACTTCGCTTAACGAGTCGTGCGAAGGCATCTCTATAGAAGCGGTTGAACTTGTTCCCGTAGATGCCAAGGTTATGGTGCGTATCCAGTTTATTCCTTGGCAAAACGGATTGATTACTATAGCGCCCTTTACCGCGCAGAAGCTTATTATCTCGCCTCCGGCTATTCCGGTTGCATCCCTATTAGAGCGTACGGGTGAACAGGGCTTGCTCCCGGCCCGCCATCCGCTGTTACTTCCCGGAACAACGTATCTGTTGTACGGGATTATTCTTTTACTGTTGATATGCAGTGTTTGCATTTTTTTGATATATCGATGGTGTGTTGACCATGTTCTTCCCGGTCGGTCTAATCGCCGATTAGTCGTACTCAGGAAGCGATTCCTTCGTGATATACGAAAGCTGGAAAAGCGGATGCAGAAGTTGGACCGCTCTTCCTGGTTTGACGCGTATTCCGCTATTGTTCGCATATACTTGGCGGGTGAAGCGAGTCTTGATGTATCTCTAGCGCATACGCACACAGCCCGGGAGTTTTCCCTGGTTTTTTCTGGTGGATCCAAGGGGTATGCAGTTGGTGCATTACTTGAAGCCCTTGATTATGCGCGTTTTTCCGGAACCACCGCCGATGAGCGGCAATCCTTTATAGGGCGTGCACGCGATTTGTGTACGCTCTGTTCGGTAGAGGAGGTTCAGGGTGTACTTTGAACGACCAGCCATTTTGGCTCTGTTACTTCTAATTCCCGTTAAATGGGTGCTGTATAAAACGAGAATATTCGCTTCTATCCGATTTCCGCTTACGATGGGAGATTGGCAGTCTGTTCCGTTTACATGGCACGGTCCCTTCTCTTTTTTGCTTTCGCGCTTATCATCTATGTGTGCCCTTGCTGCCTTTGTGTGTTTGATTTTTTCCGCAGCATCTCCGGTGCGCTATAGGCAGGAGCTTGTGTTTGCACCCTCCGATTCAACGGTTATTTTTGTTCTGGATGTAAGCCCTTCAATGGCTGCACGAGATATGGACGGAAAAACCCGATTGGATGCCGCAAGGGATCTTATTTCTCCGTTGGTGGTGCGTCGCAGTGGAACTGCGTTTGGCCTTGCCGCTGTTGGCTCATCTGCTGCCTTGCTCGTCCCTCCTACCTTGGACGCCAAGGTTTTTTCCGATCGCCTTTCTTCCTTGGCTATTGGCGAGTTTGGCGAGGGCAGTGCCTTGGGTCTAGCCCTGGCCCTTGCTGCGTCTCATTGTACGGAGGAAGGATCTTCGATTATCCTTCTTACCGATGGAGAGAACAATGCAGGCGAAATTCATCCTGCAACGGGAGCTGCATTGATATCAGAGAGAAAGGGGAATCTGATTGTTATTGGCCTTGGCAGTAAGGGCCAGGTGCCTCTGGATTACCTTGACCCGGTAACCGGTAAGCGAATGACGGGAATGCTTGACTCTGATTTTGATGAGGGCGCGCTACGGGATTTGGCACATGCAGGGGAAGGCTCCTATGTAAGCGCGCGCGATCTTGGTTCTCTGGAAGTTGTGTTTAGCGGTCTTGAAAAACAGATACCGCAGTCTCCTTTTCTTTGGACGAAGGGTGTTACCGATTTTTTGGATCGACCATTCTTATTCGCCAGTCTTTTATTTGCAGCCCTTGCATGGCTTGTTCGCCGCCTGGCTATGGGGTCAATCATATGACGGTTGCATTATCAAACCCGCGCGTGTTGTTGCTTCTGGCTCTTCTGATCCCAGTTGTGTCCTTTGTATTGTTTCGGTTATACAAGCTACGGAGCGCTATATCTTCCTTCGTTCCCGATCCGGTTCATGAGCGTCGATTGTATCGGTCTTTGTTGGCCCGAACCTTTTTCTTTTCCCTTGCCTGGATATTGACCGTTATTGCGCTATCCGGGCCGCAATGGGGCTTTGAGCAAGTTGCAACACGGGGTGAGGGCGTGGCGCTTTCTTTGGTAATGGATGTTTCCCGCAGTATGACCATAGAGGATATGGATGGCGATCGGCTGTACTTTTCTGCCACGTACGCGCGGAATCTTCTAGCCTCCCTTCCGTCTCTTCCTGTATCGGTGGTAATCGTCAAGGGAAGTGCTCATCTTGCTATTCCGCTCACCGAGGATCGACGATCGGTTCTTTCTCTTTTATCAATTTTGTCTCCTGATCTGGTAACTACCAGCGGTTCCAATATTGGCGCGGGTATTACCGCAGCCCTGGATTCCTTCCCGCCACTTTTGGAGTCCCGAAAGGTTATCCTTTTATGTACCGATGGAGGAGAGACCCGTAAGTCTTTGCTTGATGCGTGTTCCAGGGTTCGACAAGAAGGGGTCACCCTAATCATTCTGGGTGTGGCAAGTTCACAGGGCGGAGATATTAGTGTATCTGGTAGCGACGGTGTATACACCCATCGTTCTGTTCTTGAAGAATCCTTTTTACAAGAAGCGGTATCCCGATGTGGCGGCGACAGTCTTTTTATTCGCGGCGATGAGTCGGGCTCTGCCGATGTGGTTCGGCGTGCGATTATGGAAGGTTCGCGCTCCTCGGAAGGTATGTTGTGGCAAACCCGTCCTATCCGACGTTCCTGGCTTTTTGCCACGCTTGCGGTAATCTGTGTTGTCCTTGGCTGTATTGTCTCGGGTTTGGCAGGGAGGCAGCTTTCCTCTGTTTTTCTTGCCTCCGCTACTTTTCTCTTTTTTTCCGGATGTTCATTTGGAGTGAGCGAGCGTCTTGCGATCGCTCAGGGTTTTTTTAAATGGACAGGGAGCGACATGTCTGGAGCTACCGCCGCTTTTTTGCCGCTTGCGTCGCAGGAATCGCCTTTTCCTTCCGTAGTGCGCGATTATGCTAATTATGGACTCGCTGCGACCTATCTTGGCCAAGGTGAGTATGAGGCAGCTCTTAATCGGCTTTCACTAGTGTCAGCGGATGCAAGCGATGTGCTTAAGGCAGGAGCCTTGTATCAAGCCGGGATTATTTCTTATTTGCGAGAGGATTACGCCAGTGCGCAGCAGTTATTTAGATCTTCGCTGGAAGTAGACCCTACTTCGTACGACGCTAAGATCAATCTTGAATTGAGTATACAAAAAAATCGAAACTCTTCCCGTGTATCTTCGGGGGCCCTCCCTGGCGTAACCGAGGATCAGATCCCGTCAGATGAGCAAGAGGCGATTTTTGACTTACTGCGCAAAAAGGAGCAGGATCGATGGAAAAACCGTCCCGTTGGAGAAGATGTTTCTGTACAGGCGGATCATTGATGAGTCGCTTCCTTTGTGCCCTGCTGTTAGGGTGTGCTGGATGGATGGTCTTTGCGCTTGAGGGCGATCTGTATCTTTCCACACCGGAGGTCTTGCCCACAGAGACGGTGTCTGTTGTAATTACCGTGTTTCCATCCAAGCCCTCCGACACCGAGCTTGTTATTGAAGTCATTCCGCCTTCTTTCTCTAATGGGTCACAGCACAAGGTGCGCACAATTGCCGATAGCCAACAGTGGCTTCTGTCCTCGTCGGTGGAGGCAACCCAATTTAGATTGGAATGGAAGGCACAAGAGGCGGGGGAGTTTTCTGTAGGCCCCTTTATGATTCGCTCTGAAGGCGAGACCCTTGTTCTGCCACCTGTTATCATAACAGTAATCCAACCCAATTCCCTGCAAGGGAAACTGTGGTGGCAAGTTCCGAGCGAAAAGCCTTTTGAACACGGGGAGCCCGCAGAAATCCAGTTATATGCCCTTGTTACCGGAACGCTTCTTTCCCTGGATTGTCCGCCGTCAGAAGGGATGATTTTGGAAGCTTCCGGCGAGGCTTCCTTACCTGTTGTATGTGATGGCCTTATTCCAATACTCGTGGCTTCGCGCCTTGTTACGCCCCTTTCCGACGGTACGATCTCCCTGCCGGCCGCGACTGTGTCAGTTCGGTATGACGATGGTAGCGAAGGGCTTGTATATAGCGAGCGACTGTCTGTGCCTGTAATGGCCCGATCCGGGAAGCAAGCTGTGAGTACAAAAACCGGGGACTCAAAACTCCTGCAAAAAGCATTTACCCCGGTTACAAGCGAGGCCGCTGTTACCTCTGTTCCGCCTTGCCCCTTTGTTGAGATAGACACTCTTGTAGCCCAACAAGCGTGCGCCTTATGGGAAGAAGGTCAGGTAGGGAAGGCTCTGGTCCTTCTGAGGACAGAGGAGACTATAGCCCTTGTTCCTTTTGCAGCCCGTTCTGCCAGGATGAGCGCGGAGAAAGCTCTTTCGATTTCGCACACCTTTTCGGTTCCGCCTCTTGCCTGGAAAGCTCCCCTTGGTCTGGGGTCAATACTTTGTTTCTGTGTTTCTTTAGTCTTTACGCGTTGGCGCGTCAAGCCATCCGCCAAGAGGAGTCGAGCGTTGATTGCGATGATGCTTTGCTCTGTTCCGGGCTTGTTGCTTTCGCTCCTTCTGTTTGTTCTATCCTTTACAACTGATGCAGTGGTTCTTGGCGGGACTATCCGGCAAGTCCCCGAGGAAACTTCGAGGCAGTCTCAGTCTGTTCAAGAAGGCACAGCCATTCGTCTTGAGCGGAAGGTTGGATCATGGGTGTTAGTTAGAACCGCGGATGGAAGAAGTGGATGGATGAAGAGCAATGAAATTGGCATATACCGTGGCGGGAGGGGCCTGTGATGGATTTTGGAGACATACTTGATGAATGGGAAAAGGATACATCCCGGGCCTATGGAAAAAAAAGGATAAAAAAGGACGAAAGAAAAGCGAGCTGTTCGGCTGACAAGGGAGAAGCCGGTACAGAAGAGGTTCGTGCGAATCCTATTGATATCTGGCTTAGGCGCTATGGGGCGGTAAACAAGGATGAATTCCTTGAAGAGCGCGAGGAAACCGCTGCCGAGCGTCGATCACGATTGCGGACAATGAAAAGCGAAGCGGTTATCGATTTGCATGGACTGACAAGAGAGGAGGCCTGGGCCCGTCTTGAGGCTTTTTTTGCCGATGCGGTATCGCGCAAACTTTCCAAGGTGCTAATAATCCATGGTAAGGGTAGCCACTCCGAAGGAGATCCGGTTCTTGCGCGGATGGTGCGGCTTTTTATTGAACAAAACATGCATGCAGGGGAATCGGGCCATCCGGGTAATGAATCGGGAGGGAAGGGTTCTACCTGGGTGATTATAAAATAAGCGGTTTTACTTGTAACGGGCAGCGGTTTTTAGTATTTTAAGGATTGATATGGAGAGGATCGTTTGAAACCTGACTATTATGAAATCTTGGGCGTGTCAAGGGATGCGACCGCCGATCAGATAAAGAAAGCCTTTAGGGAGCAAGCCTTTAAATTTCATCCTGATCGAAATCCCGCAAACGCGGCTGCAGAAGAGCGGTTTAAATCACTTAACGAGGCATATTCAGTTCTTGGCGACCCCGCCAAAAAAAACCAGTATGATAGTGGCGCCTATAACGATAATCCCTATAATCAGGCGGGCCCTGCTTATCAAGATCCCTTTGGTCAGTTCACCTGGAGATATTACAATCCCTTTGAGGAAGCGGAACAATGGAAGAGACAGGCCGGCCCGCAAGATCCTGCTACCCGCAGGGAGGCTGTTGAACTACTGGTTAAAAGCATCCTTACCTTTTTGGTTGGGGTGTTGTTATTGCGACTGTCTTTTGTGTTCGGTATTTTTGGTTTGATTATCTGCCTTACGGCGATTGGAAGGGGTTTTGTTAATTCACTAAAGGCACTCAGGCTTTTGTTTAGCCTGAGGCAGTAATTATTTTTCCCGGTAAATAATCCGTCCGCGGTTAAGATCGTAGGGAGACAGTGCAACCTTTACCTTGTCTCCAGGAACAATTCGTATATAGTGCTTGCGCATTTTTCCGGACAGGTGCGCAAGGATAACATGTCCATTTTGCAGCTCTACTCTAAACATGGTATTGGGCAGTGATTCTTTTACCACACCCTCTACTTCAATAGCTTCTTCTTTAGCCACAATGCCTCCAAAAAGTAAGAGAAAAGCGCAGAAATAGTTTGATTTTTGCGGATTTCGTTCGTATAATTCTAGGGTCTATCATAACCTTTGTCAACTGGAGCTTGTTGTATGGAAAAAGATTTCGCCGAGAAGATGAAAAAATCGCTCTACGAACTTAAAAAAGAAATAATCGATACGCTGATATCAAATAACGAGGACTTTCGCGCTATTGTTGAGGGCATTGATCCCAAGGATTTTGCAGATATTGCCTCGGATGATATGGACAGGAAGATGCTCGAAACCATTGGGTCCAAGGACATGAAGCGAATGCGTTTGATCGATTCAGCGATTACCCGAATCGAGCAGGGAAAGTACGGCCTTTGTATGAAGTGCGGAAAAAAAATACCCAAGGCTCGACTCGAAGCTATTCCGTATGCCTTGATGTGTATCGAGTGTCAAAGCGCAGACGAACGGAGAAACCGCTAGCGATTTTTTCCTATAAGGCTTCTTGTGTCCACCCATCGCCTTCGAAGAACCAAAGGCCCGTGAATCCTGCTTTTAGTGCGGATTGACGGGCTTTTTCGTATCCAGTGTCCAAGTCTTCTGCGGTATGGGCATCAGAGCTAAGGGTTATCTTGACTCCTGCCTGGCAGAGCAGGGTTAGTAAACGAGTAGAGGGATATACGTCATCAATCGCTTTTCGGGCAATGCCCCCGGTGTTAATCTCGACCACCTTGTCTGTTTTGGCGATGCATTCAACAGTCTTTTCTTCTTCTTCTTTGTACCAGGGAGCATCCTCGTCAAAGAAGGCGAGTGTTTGGTTTCGTTTACGGATTATATCAAGGTGTCCGATGATGTCAGCATCCGTCACCTCTATCATCTTTCGAACGCAGGCCCAGTAGGCTCGTACCGCTTGTTCTGCATTGCCGGCAAATGAATTGGTAATTCCCGCAGCTACTTCTTCTGCTGGCCCGTCTACAGACCAGGGTGTGGCCCCTTCTCCAGGTACATAGTGAACAGAACCGATAAGGAGCTGGGCTCCGAACGTGCGGTATATGGAATAGTCTGGTGCGGTGATACCGTCGATAAAGTCTGCTTCAAAGCCGGTAAATACCCTGATCGGTGCCTTAAGAGCAAGGGTGTCGATCTCCTGGCGGTAACGCTGATATGCTTTTACGGGAAGATGCCACTCGGTAGCAAAGGGCCATGCTGCATGAGCCGTAAAGGCGATGTCGGTAAATCCCCGCTCTATTGCAGCTTGAAGCATCTGGGCAGGGGACGCAGTGCCGTCACACCAGGTGGTATGAAGATGATAGGTAGCTTTTCTCATGGATGCCCCTTGTTCCCCGCAAGATACCCTGTGGTATCAAGATAGGTAGTAAGTCGATGGTATTCTGTTGTAAGGGATTCAACATGGCTAAGGAGCGTGGCTGTTGACTCGCCTTCAGGAGCTTCTTCGATTAGGCGAGCCGCCTCAGCAAGCCGCTTGGCTGTAACATTAAGTGCGCTTCCCTTGATAAGGTGAGCGCTTTTTCGTGCAGATTGCATATCAGCCTTTTCTATATCCTCGCGGACAATGGCAATATGCGCTGTAGTTTGTTCAAGGAATTCCTGTAATAGGGTTTTTGCGCTTTCAAGGTCTCCCATCATAATCTCGAACATGAGTTGGGGATCAAAAATCGATGGATCATCTTCGGTCTGAGCCTTTGCGTAGGTGCCAATGAGCGTAAATACATCCTGCTTTTTATACGGCTTTGGCAAGACATCAGTCATTCCGCACTCAAGGCAGTTTTCCCTCTCGTTTTCTTGGGCGCTTGCGGTACACGCGATAATTGGTGTGTAGATGTTGTGCTCTCGCATCCATCGTGAAGCTTCGTATCCGTTCATCCGGGGCATTTGTATGTCCATAAAAACAAGATCAAACGTGTGTTTTTCTGCCTGCTCGATTGCTTCTTTTCCGTCTGCCGCCCCAACAACCGTCGCTCCCGCTTTTTCCAATAAAATAGTAAGGAGCTTGCGGTTAACCGGATGATCTTCGGCAACAAGGATCGTAAGTCCCTTGGCAAGAGGGGGTGTTGTCGGTTTGTCTATTGGCAGTTCTTCTTTGGCGGCACTGGTTTGGCGAGCGGGTATTGTTGGCTCTTCCTCATCTACCGGCTCAAGCTCGTCTATAACTTCAAGGTCAATTGAAGACTGATAGTGTTCTTTGAGTAAATCCATCAAGAGGTGTTGTTTAATAGGTTTATACAGATAGCCGTTAAACCACTCGAGCAGCTTCATCTTGGCGTCTGCGCCAAAACTTCCTTCCGGGACCATCAGGTATAATTGTGCATCGTTAATGGCTCGGTCTTTGTTTATCTCGGCGGCAAGACGCCATCCGTCCATCTCGGGCATAACCATATCGATAAAGACAATATCAAAGCTCTTTCCCTGGGCCCTGGCCGTTTGCAAGGTTTCCAAGGCTTCTTTTCCTGACAAGGCAGCTAAGACATGGGTGTATCCAAGGGAGATAAGCATGCCGGTTAGAATTTTGATGGTTTGTGGATTGTCGTCTACCAAAAGGAAGCGGGTTTCGCTGTTCAGTGGGAGTAGCTCTCCGGGGGGCTGTATAGCGGAGGGGCGTAGCGGCATGGTGAACCAGAAGGTACAACCGGTTGGTTCATTGTCCTTTACCCCGATTTCCCCGCCCATAAGGGATACAATATTTTTGGAAATGGCGAGTCCAAGGCCGGTACCACCAAAGCGGCGGGTTGTGGAGGCGTCGGCTTGAAAAAATTGGGTAAACAGTTTTTGCTGCGCCTCTTTGGGTATGCCTATGCCGGTGTCTTGAATCTCGAACTGCAGGTATTGAAGGGTCGTCCCGTCAAGGGACACACCGTTTTCGTGCGTGTGAATTCGTACCTTAAGGAGTAAGCCCCCTGACTCGGTAAATTTGACGGCATTTTTAACCAGATTAAGAATTACCTGCCTCAGTCGTCCCGGGTCGCCGCGAAGCATGACCGGGATGGAAGGGCTAATATCAATATTGATTTCAAGGCCCTTTTTGTGGCCTTCCATGGAGATAAGATCAACGGTGCGCTCTATTACATCAACCACGTTAAAGTCAATGTCTTCCATCTTGAGTTGACCCGCTTCTACCTTGCTGATGTCTAGGATGTCGTTAATC
>JAFGIM010000046.1 GCA_016929605.1 Spirochaetales bacterium
AACCGTTCGGTTGTGGCAATCATCCAAACGGGGATTGCTGGTGGAACGATCGTTCGCTTCCAGTAAAAATCCTTATGATTGTTGGTTTTACTGCCCTTGGTATCGGAGCTATTTCTCTTTTTGGATTCGTTATCATGAAGTTGTGGAACAGCCTTATGCCAGAGATTTTTGGTTTAAAGGAACTAAGCTATTGGCAAGCTTGGGGGCTTTTTCTCTTATCTACTATTTTGTTTAAGGGGATGGGCTCGGGCGGGGGACATGGCCGCACAGAAAGAAAGAGAAAAAAAATTCTTCGCAGTCATTTGAGCGACCTTTCTGACGAAAGTCCGGAGGACGACGATAAGTAAACAATAAAGGCCGCCCGATTTGGACGGCCTTTATTCACGCAGAAGCGATAACTCGCCAAAAGAATGCTGTTGCGGTGGATATCTTTTCTATCGGAATGCGCTCGTTACGAGCATGCATGGTAGAACGCTCTTCTTTGGAAAGTGCCATCGCAGAGAATCGATATACATTGCGGCAGATTCGCGAAAAGTGCCGACTGTCGGTACAGGCTACCATCAGGTATGGAGCGATCACTGCATCCGGCCATGTAGCCGATATAGCATGTTGAATCCTTGACCAACCAGGACCAGAACAGTCAGAAACAGGAGACGGATCAAAAGCGTACACTTTTCGAGCGCTCACTCCCTCGCTTTTCGCCAGTGATTCAAGCCGAGCAAAAGCTGAGTCTGCTGTGTCTCCCTGCAAGAGCCGGCAATTCGCCCCAGAGCGTGCGGCAAGAGGCATCACGTTATACGCATCGCTTCCGCCAAGAATCGTAAAGCACACAGTCGTATGCATCAGGGCAGCAAGTTCCCCTCCGGTGAGTGTACACACGAGTTGTAATACGGGTAAGAAACACCAGAGGTTAGCAAAAAGAATCTTGAAACCAAAGGTTGAGTGACGACCAAGAGCGTCAAACATCATCCTAGAGGCCGGAGTAAGGCGCGAGGAGAAGGGATTCGCGTCCATCTTGTCTATCGCTCTGGCTAACGATACAACCGGTTGCCGCACTGGTGGAGCCGATGCGTGCCCGCCTGCAGCCTCTACAGAAAACTCAATATCAAGAACACCCTTCTCGCTAATGCCAACGACAGCACACGGTTTACTAACGCCGGGGAAAACATTGGTAACAACAGCACCTCCCTCGTCCAATACCAGTGCGGGCTTGATTCCTTTCCCTTCCATCCAGCTCACAATAGCAGGTGCACTCGGCCCCATAATTTCTTCATCTCCAGAGAAAGAAAGAAACAGATCATGAGCGGGGACAAATCCTTCTTCCAGGTGACGCTCAAGAGCCTCAAGGATAGCGCATACGGTAATTTTTGTGTCTATCGCGCCCCGTCCCCATAAGACGCCTTCCCCGTCGATCTCGCCTGAAAATGGTGGATGGGTCCAGCCTTCAGAGTCGGCACTCACTACGTCGTAATGCGCCATCAATACCGTAGGATTGTCTGACCTCTGGCCTTTCAAACGATACACAACGCCGCTTGTCCCAACCAAGTGCCGCTCACATGTAGAGGAAACCTTTGGATACAGAGATTCGATCAGCGCGCGAAATCGCTCAAAAGCTTTCCACTCTACCTGCGTTTCGTCCCGCGAAGAGACTGTCGCTATCTGTATCATCCGTGATAGGCGGGACGCAAGCTCCTTCGCAGAAAATTGTGGAGCAGGTGTGTCCGTCACAGCGATACGATCGGGACGAAAGGCAAGGGCGCGCAAAACTACGATAGCCACAAAAAGAACAAAGGCGGCTCCCGCCATCAAGAAGGGGGAGATCATAGTAGGCCTTTTTTGTACAAGATGCGTGCGGCACCAATGGCGATAGCGGCTCCTACCGGCACGAGTAAACTCACCGCTCCTGAAAGGGCGGGGACGGCGATAAACAGGAGAATCATCGCGAGCATGGGAGCTACCGCGATTTTCCAGTTTCGGGAAACGAACACGACGGCAAGACCGCCAAACAAAGACGGCAAAATCATCTTGAAAGCCGGGCGCAACACAGGAAGCGCCAACACTGGCGAAAGATAGCTGAATAGAAATACACCAAGGGCTAGAATAATGGTCGTAACGATCGAGGTTACCGCTATCGCAATAGTAGCGATTACCTCCCCTTCCTCGCTGCCGCTTTGTATGTTAGCGGCCTGCATCGCCTGAAGGGCGGCAGGAGCCTTTAGATTGGTAATGTTTCCGGTAACAAAGGCAAGGTACGTTCCACCAGCGCCAAGCATGGGAGCAAAGGTGAGCACTTCAATGGCGCATACAGTCCAGTACACAGGAGCAACGGCAAGAAGTCCTTTGATTACGGGAATAAGCCCGGGCCAAGAATTAAAGTGAAGACACATCGCAATAGGAACAGCCAGCATAACAGCAAGGGCGCACATCATCCAGATTCTTCCCCATCGGTGAATGTTCCGCTCGTACCCAGTCAATACAGTAGCATGAGTATCCTTCATAGCATCCCCCTTATTTAAACAAATTAATCGGAAGCACACTTTCGGGCAAAAGACGCGCATAGAGAACCGCAAGCGCCATGGAAGCAAGCATGCTCGTAGGTAAGGCAAAATCCTCAAGCCAGGAAAGACCACATTTTTTTATCAGTATTCCGCACGCCATCATAATCGTCGCAGAACTTAACAAGACCAATATAGAGAGAAGACCTCCGGAGATACCCATACCAAGAAAGGCCGAGATCATTCCCAAAAAGAGAGCAGACATAAAAATTGCACCCCATCGGTTATCCTTTTGTTGAATGGATAGAACACCACGCTGAATTCGTTTAAGAAAAAGAGGAATAATAATGAGCGGAGAGATGCAGCCAATCGTCATGACCCAGGCAACCGCGGACAGTGCGTGTGCGCTTGATATGGGTTCGGTAATGGATGAGCCAAGGGCGTTCATGGCCGCAGTGGCCGCGGGAAGCTCATACGTTACCGCCCCCAACACGCTTAAGCGAATCCAGGGAAGGGGTAAACCCAGGGCATACGAGAGTGTAATTAGCCCGAGTAAAATAGACACCGAAGGCAACACAGAAAATATTGCCGAGGAGCGGATAGTCTTACGGACTGTTTCAGAGCTAATTCCTAACTCGCGACCTCGCTCTATGGCCTTTCGTAAAAAGAAAACGGATTGCGCGATCACAAATAGCGCCACGCATCCGCCGATAGCGAACATAAACCCGCTGTTCTTAAAATCTGTCATATCGGCTCCTAATATACTGCTCGCAGGATTGTTGGTATTTTCCTCCTTTTCCCATAAAAAAGTAAGCCACCATAACAACTTTCCTGCA
>JAFGIM010000007.1 GCA_016929605.1 Spirochaetales bacterium
CCAGGAACTGTACACCCATCGACATGTGTGGACTCACGTACCGGTCAAACCGAAGTGGATGGAAGACATTTGGCTAAAGAAAGGGGTGAATCCGCCGGTTGTAACAAGAAAAGAGGGCGGAAGAATCAAAAACCAGCCGGGAAATGGGTGGACAGCGAATCATTTACTCGTGTAAGGGAGAAATGGGTACTGATTGTTTTTTACCCCGCCATTGATTATGAGAGGGTCACGATTACGAAGTAGAACACTGCTCGTAGGATTACCAACAATCCTGTGAGCAGTAATTAACGGTTAACAGTGGTCGATTCCATGCCGATATTCGTGGTATGAAGACCCCCCTGTCCATCTGCCTCCTTATCCTGTCTATCGCCTTTGTACAGGCCCAGGATGGAGAGCTGTTCCGCTTTAAATTTGCGGAAGGAGATTCCTGGCGCATCAACTCCATCGTTCGCCAAAAGGTGTACGTAAATCGCCAATTTTCCCATTCTGCCGAGATTACCAACCGTATTACCGTGCGCGTTTCCGACGTTCGCGACGGTTCTGCCCGGCACGACTGTACCTTTATGACGAGCGAACGTACCAGCAATCGATCCTTTAGCTGGGGAAGGGAATACGAAAGTGTTTTCCGTCGCAACGAACTGGGGTCCTACGATATTGCCGACTCCTATTTTATGCCCGTAGTACGCAATGTGCCAACTTTTCCGGAAGGACCGGTATCGGTTGGTCAAAGCTGGAAGGGAACCGGAATCGAAGCCCATGATCTGCGGGATCACTACGGTATAGAAAAGCCCTTTACCGTTCCCTTTGATGTGGTCTACACCTACGACGGCCAAGTGGACTATAAAGGAAAGCAGGTCCATCTTATTCGCGCAGAGTACACCCTTTTTAGCGAGTCGCCTAAAAATCACGTTCCCAAGGCGGGTGCCAACGGGAAGGTTCAAGATTATCCGGTTTCTACCCTGGGTCACTCTAAACAAGAACTTTTTTGGGACAACGATCTTGGTCTTATCCCCTATTATCGTGAAACCTACCGCATCCAGCTTACCCTTGCCTCCGGAACGGTTCTTTTGTTTACCGGGGATGCGGAGGCCTTTGTTACCGAAAGCACGCTGATGGATCGCAAGCAAATAGCCAAGGAGATGAACGAGGAAATATCCCGTCTTGGTCTTGCCGATGTGCGTGCAGAAGACACCGATAACGGCGTTACCATCAGTATCGAGAATATTCAGTTTGAGGCCGACTCAGCCCGTCTTACCGCCTCTGAACAGGAAAAAATTACCCGTATTGCCGCCCTTTTGGAGCGCTATCCGGACAAGGAGCTCCTTATCTCCGGGCATACTGCCCTGGCCGGTACTGCTTCGGGCAGGCAAAAGCTTTCCGAAGAAAGAGCTGCCTCCGTTGCTCGTTTTTTGGTTGAGATGGGTGTGCGAAGCGAGTACAATGTCTATACTCAGGGATTTGGAGCGGATAAACCTATTGCCCCCAACGATTCAGAAGCAAATCGTTCCAGAAACCGGCGGGTAGAAATTACCATTTTGGAAAAATAGTCAGTCCCGGACAATATTGCAAGTTTCCGTAAATCATGGTACATACTGTGACATCGGGGATACACAATGACATATTCTGAGCCAACGGAACTGGCGATCTTGGCATGTCCGGGCGGTGAAAAGTTCGCCGACGAGACAATCAAGCACCTGAATCACATTTATAGCAGGAGATTCCGTCAAAAAAGCGATGTCCTTGCCAAGAGATACGAGGTTGACCGCATTAGCCTGGTAAAGGATGTAAATTTTTACAATGATTTACAAACCTCGGACATCTGTATCCGCGGCGATATTACCAAGTTCCGTGCCCCCAGCTTTAAAGTTAACGCCCGTTTTACCTGGTTTATGAACGGGGAATTTAAAACCGAAATCCTTGACTGCATCCGCGGCAAGGATGTTTTTATTTTCCAGGACGTAGAAAATCATCAAATATTGGATCTGAACGAGGGGAAAAATAAAAAAGCCCTCTCGGTTAACGACCACATCATGAATCTGCTTGTTACCATCGACGCGGTTCGCCACGCCGGTGCAAAACGACTCACCTTGGTCCTTCCGGTATACCCCTATAGCCGCCAGCACAAGAAAAAGGGCCGCGAAGGCCTTACTGCAAGCCTTTTAGGACACTTATACGAAAGCCTTGGGGTTAGTCAGATTATTACCCTGGACATTCATTCCCGCGAGATAGAAAACGCCTTTATCAAGGCACGTATTGAAAACCTGCACGCTAGTTACCAAATAATCCGCGAGCTTTCCAAGATTGTAGATTTAACCAGCGAGCAAGACGATTTTGTTGTTGTATCGCCGGATACCGGCGCGGTAGACCGCAACAAGTTTTACGCAACAGGACTTAAAAAGCCCCTTGCCATGTTATATAAGGAGAGGGATTATTCCGTCGTTACCCAAAACGCCAAGGCGACCAACATTCTGAGTATCAAACTCTTGGGAGACGTAAAAGGCAAGGTCGCCTTCCTGGCCGACGATATGCTGGGCACCGGTGGAACCCTCCTTAAGGCGATGGAATTTCTTAAGGAACAGGGAGCAACCAAGGTTATTGCGGCCATTAGCCTGCCCTTCTTTACCGGTAACGCCATTGAACAATTTGACGAGGCCTACGCCAAGGGTCATTTTTTCCGCATCATCGGAACCAACGCTGTCTATCATGAAGAGTTGCTAACCAAGGAATGGTACATAAAGACGAATGTCTCGGGTCTTTTTGCCCAGGTTATTTCACGTCTGCATCACGACCAATCCCTCTCCGATCTGCTTGACAACCGCAACATCATCGAGAAGCTCGTTATGCAAGACAAACCGCCGCAGGATAAAAACCCGGCCGAATAATTCGAGCCAAGGGAGACGTCTGCTATGAGAGCAAACGTGTTGTCTGTAGATATTGGGACCTCATCTCTTAAAGCCGCAATTATTACCGTTGATGGGTATGACGAAGGTATAGTTCGCGTTCGCTTTCCCCGTTCAGGAGCGCGCACGACCAAAGACTGGATACAGGCTTTTACCGAGGCACTTGAGCTCCTTAAGATTGGCAGACAAGATGTAGAAGAATTGCGAGCCATAGTAGTGTCCGGAAACGGTCCGACCCTGGTAGGGATTAACGATAAAGGCGAGGCCGGACCCGTTCTTATGTGGAACGATCCGCTGGACTTTGAGGCTGCGCATAAAGCCCGCGAAACAGGTCCTTCCCTCTTTATCCCTCGCATTATTGAATATCGCGGAAGGTATCCTGAGTTTGCCAGCGAGGGATGCCGCATTCTCTCTGCCCCGGAATTCCTTTTATGGAAGCTCACCGGAAACCCCGTTACCATATTACCTACCCCCCGCTACGAGAGCACCTACTGGACGGCCGCTTCTCTTTCAGAGGCGAACATTGACTGTGGCCTTTTACCTTCGTTTGTGCACAGCGGGCAAAAAGTTGGTCAATGGAAGCCCCCGCACTATGCTCATCCAATCACCGCTATTGCCGGTGGCCCGGACTTCTTTGTAGCGCTTGCGGGAACCGGGGCTATCCTTCCCGGTCTTGCCTGCGACCGCGCAGGCTCCAGCGAGGGGCTCAACATTTGCCTTGCTAATCGAGTATCGCACCCGGACATTCGCGTATTACCGTCCGTTCAGGAACCCTATTGGAACGCCTCCTATCTCCTTCCCGAGACCGGCTTCCTTTTCAATACCTGGAGGCTTTTAAGCGGTCAATCCGATCAAAGTTACCCACAGCTATTGCAGGAGATTGTGCACAGCCCCATTATTCCACCCGAAGGCGAAGCCCCCCATCAGGGCCGGCAACTTGTGGAAGGCATTGCCTTTAGTGTGCGAACTGCCGCCCTTACCCTCAAGGAAGCCACCGGCTTTAAGGGAGAATGGCGACTGTCCGGCGGACAAGCAAAGAATGCGATTTGGAATCAGCTTAAGGCAGACATTACCGGCGAAACCTTTGTCCTTACCGAGATGACCGACGGGGAATTGATGGGGAACGCGGTTATCGCCTTTCACTCAATGGGTAGATACAAAACCCTCGCTCTGGCCGCAAAGAAGATGATTCGCGTCGTTAACCGATACACCCCAAACAGGAATCTACATAACATCTACAAAGAAAAGTACAATCGCTTTATGGAAAAACCCTCTCTATGAAGATTTTTCATCTGCCAGCCAAGGTACACGCTCTTATTTTTGACATTGATTCAACGCTGTACACCAACGAGGAGTGGGCCTTTGAACAGGTAGACGCACAGATTCGCTACTTTGCCTCCCTCCGCGGTATGTCCGTCTTGGAAGCCCGAACCCTTATACAAGCCGAACAAGAGCGGGTGCTTATGCAAACCGGCGCAAAACCCAGCTTGGGCAATACGCTTACCGCTTTTGGAATTCCGATTTCCGAAAGCGTTCGCTGGAGGCAGGCCCTTCTGGAGCCTGGTCGTTTTTTGGGAGCCGATCAGCGGCTACAGGCAACCTTGGCAGAACTAGCCACTCGCTTTACTTTTATCGCCTGTACCAATAATCCAGTGCTTCCCGCGCGAAAGACCTTGCAAGCGCTGGGTGTTGATGATTTTTTTCCTGTCTGTATCGGTCTTGATACCACTGGGGTTAGTAAGCCTCATGAGCTTCCCTTCCGTCTTGCCTGCACACATGCAGGTGCCTCGTGCACCGAATGCCTTTCCATTGGCGATCGTTACGAGATTGACATTGCTCTTCCCCTAGAGTTGGGTATGGGCGGGATTCTGGTAGATGGGGTAGAAGATGTCTATCGTCTGCCGGCAATTCTTCTTTAAAAATTCATCGAGGCGATAAAACGTTCGGCGAAAACGGGACTGTCGGCCAGTTGCACTACCTGGGCGCGATCGACGATCCGCGAAAAAAGGGTGTCTGTGTCCATGTCGCCAGATGTGCCCGGCCCGGCAAGGGCAAGGACAGCTCCCGCAAGGGAGGTGTTCCCTGCAGCGCGGATCTTTCCCGCAAAGGTTGCCGGCAACAGGCCGGTTCGAATCGCGCTTGATTCCTGCAGATACCTGCCAAAGGCTCCTGCTACATACACGGTCGAGATCGCTTCCTCGGTAATCCCTGCTTCATGTATAAGAGTTTCCACTCCAGCGCGGATTGCCGCTTTGGCAAGCTGAATCTCTCGTACATCGGCGGATGTTAAACGTAATCCAGCCTGGGCGTCCAGCACTATTCCCGTCTGTTCGCACACGGGGACCAAGCTTCCATTTTCCTCTATCAAGCCGGTATCCAGGGCACAGGCGGTCAGGTCAAGTATTCCCGAGCCGCAGATACCAACTGGCTTTACGGCCATTCCTTCACGGGTTATGGTGGTGTACGTAAAGCGAGATCCCTCTATCCGTACCGAGGGAACAGCCCCGGGGATTCCCCCGGTTCCACACGAGATTCGCCCCCCTTCAAAGGCTGGGCCCGCGGAGGCAGAGGATGCGTATATGCGGGTATCGGTTACCAGAGCAATTTCCGCATTCGTGCCCAAATCCACTATGAGCCAGGGGGCTAATGGTGCATTCATGGTAGAAGCGGACTCGACTACTGCAATGCCCGCCACCAAATCTCCTCCGACAAAGGCGCTTATTGCCGGTATAAGACGGACGGGGCAAGAGGCCGCAAGCGGGTTTTGCGCGCCAAGGACAGCGGACGCCTCCATTACCGGAAAGTTTGTTTGATGGGGGGTAAAGGGAGCGACGGCGAGCTCTTCCACCGGTAAGCCAAGCAAGAGGTGAACCATGGCGGTGTTCGCCGAGATACAGAGCGAGCCTATCTGCCCCGGACTCTCCTCCGCTCGCTCAAGAATGAGCCGTATAAGGGAACACAGGTCATCCTGAGCCGTCTGGCGCAAGCTTTCACCCTTGCCAAGGGTTGCCGCACGCAAACGCGATATTACGTCGCTTCCATAGCGTTTCTGGCTATTAAGCATTGCTTGTTCTGCCCAATAGTGTACGCCCTCTCCGTCGCTAAGGGCACCAACGATGGTCGTTGTGCCAAGGTCTACAGCAAGACCCAGGTTCCCTTCTGCCTCGCGCGCAAGAGTTGCTTCTGCGCAAGGAGCGCTCATTACCATCGCTGCTGTTCCTCTTCGCCTATTGATCCCTTCCACGCATACAAGCCAAGGCGAACACATACTGCAAGGGCAATGAATGATATTGGTATCAATGTAGCGGTAAGACCAAGCTCATAAAAACCATGAACCAGTATAACAAGGGGCAACAGGGCCTTTTCAAATTGTGTTCGCTCGGGTGCGCCCTTTTGCCGAGAGGATAGATACAAAGCAAGGCACAGGGCTGCACAGACGTGAATGGGGAGCGCGGTAAAAAACCTGAGTACAATTCGCGAGGGGCTTAGCATTGCATAGGCAAGGGTCTCGAACGAAGCGAATGAAAGCCCTGCAAGCAAAGCAAGCGATCGAGATGCGGGCCAAGACCGGGGAGCGATGCAAAAGGGGAGAAGGGAAAGAAAGCGAAAAATCTCTTCTATCAAGGCGGTGAGCACCAGTGCAGGCAATACTTGTGAAACCCAGGAATGGCCTGCGGGGAATAACGGGGAAAGCAACTCGCGGGTTACCGAGGCAAGAATCAGGGAGATAAGGGTAAGAGCCATAAGAGAGAGGGCCTCCACCGCACGTAAAGAGCGCGTGGATAAGCCCTTCCAGAGCCAGAAAAGGGCTGGAAGCAAGGAAAGCAACGCTACCGGGACTATTGTCATAATCCAAGAATAACGGCGGTTTATCTTTAACACAAGCGGTAAATAGTCTATAGTGGCATTCGATGATTGAACGCGACAACCTGATACTGGTAGGGCCCAAACACAGCGGAAAGAGTTCTGTCGGCACCCTGTTAGCCGGCAGACTGAATATTCCCTTTCTGGATACCGACACCCTTATTACCGAAATCTCGGGAAAAACGCCACGGGAATTATATGATGAAGGCGGGGCGGTCCTGATGATGGCAATCGAATCGCAGGCATGCGCCTTGGCCACCAGTCGCCACGGAAAGGATAATCCCTGCGTTCTTGCTACCGGTGGCGGGCTTGCGGATAACCAGGCGGCCAAACAAGCACTTTCCGGCAAGGGCTCTATTATCTATCTGGAAGCCGACTTTGATGTGGTGTTTGACAGGATTATGGAAAGCGCTCGCCGGGACGGTCGCCTCCCCCCGTTCTTGCAGGGAGACAATCCAAAGGAAAACTTCCGCGTTATTTTTACCCGCCGCGCCGAATGCTATGTTACAATGTGTTCACTTCGCGTACAAACGGGTCTTTTAACCCAGTCTGACATCGTGGAAATAATTATTAGCAAGCTGTTTGCATGAAAAACGAACGGATATACATCGTAGAAGACGAACGCATCATCGCAATAGATCTCAAACGGCGCCTTGAACGAATGGGCTATCAGGTATGCGGAAGCGCATCCGACGGAGAGACCGCACTTGCTGGCATCCGCACGGAAAAACCGGACCTTATCCTGATGGACGTGGTTATCCAAGGCCCCATGGACGGCATCGAAGTCGCCCGCATCATTTACACAGAGCTTCACATTCCGGTTATCTTTCTTTCCGCCTACACCGACGGCATTACCCTGGACCGCGCGCGCGACGCCCATCCCCTGGGATATATCCTTAAACCCTTTAAGGAGCGGGAGCTGGCGAACCTTTTGGAGATGGCCCTGTACAAAAGCTCGGCCGACACCCAGATACGCGAAAAAGAACAGCTATTCTCCGCCATTCTTAATTCCACTACCGACGCCATCTTGGTGTTGGGTAGGTCAAACGAGGTGTTGTTTATAAACCCCGAGGCCGAGCAGATCCTGGAAATTAAGGACACTGAGGCACGCGCCAAGCGCTTGCAGGACTTACTTACGCTGATGGATATGGAAACTGCCGAGCCGTTTAGCATCCCCGACTTTTCCGACCGGCTCAAGATTCTTAAGGCCCACAACCTTCGCCTTACCAATCATCGGGGCAATTCCTTTGTGGTGGAGATGACGGTTAACCACGAGGTTCGCGTTGGCCAGTCGCACGAAAACTACATCGTTTCCTTTAAGGATATTTCGCGTCTGCATGAGATGACAGATGCCATCCGCTACCAAACCAGCCACGACATCCTGACGGGCCTTCTTAACCGCAATGAACTGGCCCTGCGAATGAATACGACCTTGGCAAAGGCTCCCATTTCCGGCGCTAGCGCCCACGCCCTGTTTATCGATGTGGATCACTTCCGCGTGGTAAACGATTCCTGTGGAACCCAGGCAGGAGACGTTCTGCTTAAAGAAATTGCCGATCGTATCCGCACTCACGTTACGCCCAAAAATTATGCAGCCCGCACCGGCGGCGACGACTTTGTACTGGTGTACATTCAGGACGGGCCAAGCCAAAAGGATGTGTCGGTTATCGCTCGCGACCTTTTAGAGGCAGCCCGAGCCCACCCGTTCAAGTGGAACCGCAAGGAATACCCAATTACCCTGAGCATCGCCATTGTGCCATTGGATTCATCGTTTAAAAGCGAACATGATGTAATGATAGCCGGAGCGCAAACGGTGTTGGCCACGCACGAAAGTGGCGGCGGGCGATTTTGTTTTTATGAGCGAACGGATGGCGGCCGCTACGGTTCGCTACCGATAAGCGAATGGATTAGCCGCATTCACTCAGCATTGCAAAATGACGGGTTCAGACTGTACTACCAGCCAATCGAGCCGCTTTCGGGAACCGGGAAGAGACACAAGCTGGAAGTGCTTATACGGATGGTGGATGAGTCGGGTGCGATTATCCAACCGGGAGATTTTATTCCCATAGCCGAACGCTATAACATTATGCCCGCCATTGACCGCTGGGTAATCAAGAACAGTTTTCGCCAATACGCAGAGCTTTCCCGTGCGGGAGACCCTCTGGCCGACCGGGTATTCTCGGTTAACCTTTCCGGCGCATCCCTGGTGGATGGCGAAATCATCGAATATATTATCGATAAGGCGCGGGAATACCGGGTTCCCCCGGCCCAATTCTGCATAGAGATTACTGAATCCAATGCCATACTCAACCTGACCTCGGCATCGCGGATTATTCATATACTCCACGAGCAAGGGTTCACCTTTGCCCTTGACGATTTTGGTTCAGGCTTTTCATCCTTTAGCTACCTGAAGAACTTGCCGGTAGATTATCTAAAAATTGACGGAAGCTTTATCCGCAACATGGATAAAGATCACGTCGATTACACCATGGTTCAGGCTATTACCAGTATGTGTCATGTATTGTCGCTTGAGGTGGTGGGAGAGTTCGCGGAAAACGGGGCGATTATCAAGATGCTCCACGAGATTGGCGTAGACTACGCGCAGGGGTACGGAATATCAAAGCCCCTTCCCCTGGACGGTAGTGCCCCCGGTCCCGAAATCGCATTTTAGTCTCCCAGGCAGGTCCCAACGTTTCGCGCTGTTTCTATCATGTAATGGCCTTCCGGCACTGTCTTTATCTTGCCGGCAACCAAATCAAGCGGGACACTCACAATCTTTTCGTTTTTCATCGCGACCATCTTTCCAAAATCACCCTCGGCAACCATCTTGGCAGCAGCAGCGCCAAACTGGGAAGCAAGCACCCGGTCGTAGGCAACCGGAGTTCCACCTCGCTGTAAATAGCCAAGCACCGTTACCCGAGACTCATGGCCAGTAGCCTCCTGTATCTCCTGGGCTACCCGGTAGCCTATGGAAAGTTGCATACGCTCGCGCGACTTCTTAAATGCCTTTCGCTCCATTGCCGCTTCCTCTACCGACAAGGCTCCTTCGGCAACTACTACGATCGAAAAGGTTTTTCCGTCTTGAGCCCTCTTTTCCAAATGCCGGGCAATATTGGGAACGCTATAAGGAATTTCCGGTATAAGGACCACATCGCCTCCGCCGGCTACCCCCGAATAGAGACTGAGCCAGCCAGCCTTGTGTCCCATCACCTCTATGACCATTACGCGATTATGGCTTGAAGCGGTTGAATGGAGGCGGTCTATCGCATCGGTAGCTACGGTAAGAGCTGTATGGAAGCCAAAGGTAATATCGGTTTCCACAATATCGTTATCTATAGTTTTAGGAAGCCCGATTATGTTAAGGCCTTCGCGTGCAAGCATGGCGCCGGTTGTATTGGTGCCGTTACCGCCAAGGATAACCAGGCAGTCAAGGCCAAGCTCACGATAGGTTTGCTTTATCCGGTCTACCGCGCAGGGACCGCCTGTTTCCGTGCACCAGTTTTTATCCTTAAATGGCTTTTCCCGCGAGGTACCCAAAATAGTGCCACCCCTGGTAAGGATGCCGGAAAACTCCGAAGGCTCCAATACACGGCTCTTGTTTTCGATCAGGCCCCGATACCCGTGCTCAAAGCCGATAATCTTGATTCCATACACATCCATGGCGGTGCGCGCTACCGCTCTAATCGCGGCGTTTAGTCCAGGAGCGTCGCCGCCGGAGGTCAGGATACCGCAGGTACTGTTCTTCTGTATGGGCATTGATAGCCTCCCTTTGTGTTCGATTATAACGGTATCCAAGCCTTTTGTAACAGAAGTTTTTATGTTATCCTGCTGATACATGAAAGCACTTATCCGCCTTGTACTTATTGCTCTGTTCATCCCTGCTGCCGGTTTTGCCCAAGAGGCCTTTTTAGCCGGCACTAGCGAGGGACTTTACCGGATAGACAAAGGAAGCTCCCGCCTCATCTGGAAACAAAAAGAAGTTCGAAAAATTATCAAGCTTGATTCCTCCTGGTTTTTTCTCACTGCCGGGGGTGTGTTTACCAGTAGCGATTTGATTACCTTTGAAAGCCGTAACAATGGTCTTCCACAGAAGGTAGTCAAGATTCCCACCACTACGGGCAAGGAATTTGCCCGCGAGGTACAGGAACTTAAGGACCTGGAGATTCATCCAACAAACCCGCGTATCATGGTGAGCGCGACACGGGATGCTGTGTTTCTTACACGGGATGGCGGGCTTACCTGGAAAAGCGAAGGGCTCAGCGCGCGAACGGCCGGAGTAAAGGCCGTATGTGTTCTGGATCTTCCGGATGCGCGAGGGACCACTCGATTAACGATCCTGATGACCCATCCCATCTATGGGGTTTCCTGGAAACAACCAGATGCGACTAAACCAGCCTGGGTAGATATCAACAAGGGACTTGAGGCCATGCCCACCATTCGCTGGCCAGACGAGGTCGCCGATGTAATTGCCGTATCCCGCGCAGGGTCTGTGGAAGTCTATGCTTCGCAAACCTTTATGCCGCGCCTATACCGCCTTAACTGGGCCGCCAACCGCTTTGATCCAATCTGGTCTGGGTCCTCGGTAATCGATTCAGCTGAAGGTCTTGCATCAGGAAATTCATCGCTTCTTTTTGCCGCGACCAACACCCTGATGGAAATACCTTTTCCTGTAGCACAAGCGACGCCCCCTGCGCCCGTAGCAGCTACAGCGCAGTCAATTGCGCCCTGGGCACGCGAGTTCTCCACGGTTCAGGATATACTTTTATCCGCATGGATTCCCTCGCGCGCAAGCGGTGGCCGTGGAGCTATATCTTTAAGCGAGCTGTGGCTTCTTAACCCCTCCCGACAAATAGCGGCGTATACAAAGACCGCGGACAAGAAAAAAGGAACCTATATCCCCATCCATCAAATTACCACCGATGAGGGGCTTAACGGACACTTGGACACTATTGTTAAAAATGGTTTAAACATGCTCGTCGTGGACATGAAAGACGACAAGGGCTTTATCCGCTACGATGCCGCCGATCCCCTTGTGGTTCAAAAAGGAAAAAAAGGAAAGGGCCTTGAGCTTGACTCCTTTGTCAAAAAGGCAAAAGAAAAAGGGATCTATTTAGTTGCCCGTATCGTTGTGTTTAAGGATCCGCAACTGCACCGATGGGGATCCGGAAAATACGCGATTTGGGACCGGCGAGAAGCCAAGCCCTGGCAAGGGTATGAATTAGTCGCGGGCGAGGTTGTACCCGCCACCACCGATAGCCCAACCGCAGGAACCGAGGCAACAGCGGAAAAAGTTCGTAAGTATTACGACGAGTTTTGGGTAGACCCTTACAGCGAAGAGGTGTGGCAGTATAACGTCGCCGTTGCCAAAGAGCTTATCGCGCGCGGCTTTGACGAAATTCAATTTGATTATATCCGCTTCCCCACCGACGGGGTGAATCTGAGCGACGCGCAGTTCCGATGGCAAGAAAGTGGCATGGACAAGGAAAGCGCCCTGATGTCCTTTTTGTCTTACGCCCGATCACAGATTACGGCGCCAATCTCAATAGACATATACGGCGCCAATGGCTGGTACCGCACCGGGGCCAGAACCGGCCAGGATGTAGAGCTTTTGGCCAGATACGTAGACGTTATCTGTCCCATGTTTTATCCCAGTCATTTTGAACAGAGTTTTTTAGCGCACAAACCAGCCCAGGATAGGCCATACCGCATTTTTCTCCACGGTTCTTTCCGCAACGCCATTATCGCGCGCAATCACATCATCGTGCGGCCCTGGCTTCAGGCGTTTTACCTGAACGTTTCATACGACCGCATCCACTACAATCCCGATTATGTACAGCGCCAGGTATTTGGAACCAGAGATTCTCTGGATCAAGGCTATACCTATTGGAATAACTCAGGAAGATACGGAGACCTAAGGCCGGACGTTAACACCAGTACACCGTACCCCTGGGACGCGCCGGAGACAAAACCCGTCGGACAACCGCCTTTTTTTAAGACCAGATAAACAAGGGAGCAACCACCATGAGCGCGCAGATTATCGTAGCTGCCCCGGACGCGGCGCCGTCGGCCATTGATGCCCTGCTTGCAGCAGGCATTAGACTTATTCAAGCCATGCAGGAAGCTGGAGGGGCGCCCCTTGCGACGGTGTCCAAAATCGCAACCTGGATCGGAGACCCGGCAAGTTATATTATTCTTTTGGCGGCCCTTATGTGGTGTGTTAACCGCCGAACAGCCTATCGCCTGGCCCTTATTCTTGTTGTCTCGAATGCGCTTAACATCATCATTAAAAATGCGGTTCAATTACCCCGCCCCTATCATCAGGTAAGCGGCCTTAACCTGATTGAAGAAACCGGATATTCATTCCCCTCGGGACACAGTCAAAACTCCGCAGCCTTTTGGCTCTGCGCTATCTCGGCCCTTACGGGAAAAAAGAAATACGCTCTTCTTCTTTTGCCTCTGTGCATTGGACTCAGCAGGATATGCCTTGGACTGCACTACCCAACCGATGTACTGGCAGGCTGGATTGCGGGAAGCCTTATCGCCCTGGTAGTCCTTACCGTTCTTCCCCCTCTTGCTCGATTCATCCTGTTACGCGCTCCAATCCTGAAAGAAGAGTCCGTAGCGCAAAGGATGCCCCTTATCCTTGCCGCTGCGGCAGCCTTGGCCTTTAACGGATTTTCCGGAGGGGACACCTCTATGGGAGGACTCCTGTTCGGCATGGTAGCCGCTCGCTATGTGTTGGAAAAAAAAGGCCTCGCCAGTAAAATTACTGCACAAGAAGGAAGGCTTGCCGTTAAGGCAGCTCGTCTTGGCCTTGGACTCGTGGTATTGGCAGGCCTCTATCTGGGGCTTCGCCAGGTAGCCCCCGGCGCACAATCCCCCCATTACACCTTGTTTCGCTTTCTGCGATACGCCCTGGTAGGCGCTTGGGTAACGGGAGGAGCTCCTGCGCTCTTTCTCAGGTGCGGACTTTCAGGTACTCGTCAATAACCGCTCTAAGATCGCTTTGTGTGTCGGCATAGCGAAGAATGGCGCCCAGGTAACCTGCTCCCTCGCCGGTATCAAGCCGCTCTCCCTCCGCATGACAATACACTACCTTTCCGGCGGACATCAGGCGGTTAAGTGCGTAGATGTGGAAATATTCTCCGGCACTCTTACCCTGTTTTTCCGCCTCGGCGCAATGTTCCTTCCATCCCTGCTCCAAGAGGTCAAAAAACTCGGGAGTATATAAATACCTGCCGATGGAAACCTCGTGGGAGGGCTCTGTCCCTGCCCTGGGTTTTTCCACAATCCCCCGCACATGCCGACCATCCTCTGCAAGATCAAGCACCCCGTAGCGAGACACGTCTCCTTCTACAGTGATTGACGCCATAACAGAGGCGCCAGAAGTCTCCCATTCTTTAACGAGCTGAGCGGATAGAGGAACCTTGCCAAAATGAAGGTCATCCGGATAGGCGACTATACAAGGCTCATTGCCAATCCAGGGGCGAACCAGTAACAGCGCGTGTCCGGTCCCCAGCATCCGCTGTTGACGGACAAAAGAGATGTTGGCGGCAGGAGGTCGTATTTTTTCAAGTTGAGCGGTTTTTCCTTCTGCAGTAAACACCGCTTCCAGCTCAACCTCCCGATCAAAGTAATCCTCCAATACCTTTTTCCGGCGGGAACTGATAATCACGATATCCGTAACCCCGGAGGCAACAAATTCGTCCACAATAAACTGAATAGACGGAACAGTAACCAAGGGAAGCATTTCCTTGGGAATTGTTTTGGTAACCGGTAAAAAGCGAGTGCCATAACCCGCTGCAACAATTATTCCTTTCATGCCAGGTAGTGTAGCATTCCCGCTGTTCAACGGCAAGAAGGGCCTTTTTTCTTGACTGGAGCATGTTTTGCCTTCAATAATGAAGGTACTGCACAACGATACCGACAGTTTCTTTCCCCGCATTGGAGGACAAAAAGTGACAAATACCGTAATAGAGCTGCTCCATCAGGGAGCCCAACGCTTTCTGGACATGCCCTACCTTGGCGAAAAACGCGATAGTGGCTGGACCCATACCAGTTTTGTTGAAGCAGACCGACTGTCCCTCTATTGTGCCGCGTCTCTTGTTCTTAAAGGCTTTACCAAGGGAGACAACATCGCCATCCTCTCGGAGGGTCAAACGTCTTGGGTAATCGGTGAATTCGGCATCCTTAAAGCAGGCTGTGTCTCCGTCCCCCTTTCCACGAAGCTTACTGCGGAAGAAATTCTGTTCCGCCTGGATCATTCCCAGGCAAAAGCAATCCTGGTGTCCGAAAACAACTTCAAAAAGGTTGCGGAGATCCTTAATTCCGTAAAAAAGAAGCCCCTTGTCATCGCCCTGTCGGCTAAAACGGAAACCTTTTGCAAAATGATTGCAGAGGCACACCTTACAGAAGGTAAAGACCTCTTCTTTTTTAACACCCTCTTGACCGAAGGACAAAAAGGACTCGACACCCCTCCAGGAGCGGCAAGCGAAGCCTTTGGCGGCAAGCCGCTTACCTGGGTTCTGCGAGAGATAGAAAAGGAAATCTCCCCCGACGACACAGTCACTATTTCCTATACCTCCGGTACCACCGGGAACCCCAAGGGTATCATGCTTACACACCGTAACTACTGGCATAACGCCCACGCTGCCGCGGAGGTTGTAGAAGTTTTAGAGGGATGGAAGAGCCTTATCATGCTTCCCCTGGACCATTCCTTTGCTCACACGGTGGGTATCTACATCTTTTTACTGCGTGGCTTAACCATGTACTTTGTGGACGCTCGCGGCGGACCGCTTGCAGCCTTGCGAAACTTGCCAAAAAACCTTGCCGAGGTTCATCCCGATTTTCTCCTTACCGTTCCGGCCCTTTCGGGGAATTTTATGAAGAAGATGATTCAGGGAGTAGCGGAGAAAGGATCGTTTATCAACGGTATTTTCGAGAACGCTGTTAAGGCTGGCATTGCCCGCTCGGGTAACGGCTTTAACAAACCGCCCCTAGGCCTTCGCATGCGCACCTGGTTCCCCTGGGCCCTTGGTAATGCCCTGATTTTTCCCAAACTCAGATCGGTCTTCGGCTCGGACATCAAATTTTGCGTAGGTGGTGGCGCCCTGCTGGAAATTCGCCAACAAGAGTTTTTTAACGCCATAGGTGTTCCCATCTATCAGGGATATGGCCTTACCGAGAATGCCCCGATTATCTGCGCCAATTCGGTTAAGCGCCACAAGTTCGGCACCTCTGGAACTATTATCCCCACGCTCGAAGTGAAAATAATGAAAGACGACGGAAGCGAATGCGCGCCCGGAGAGACAGGCCAGATCGTAACGCGCGGGGATTCGGTGATGAAGGGCTATTACAAGAACCCTGAGGAAACGGCTAAAACTATCCGCGACGGCGCGCTGTGGTCAGGAGACTTGGGATATATAGACCAGGACGGTTTTCTGGTGGTAACCGGTCGGGAAAAGGCACTCCTTATCGCAGCGGATGGGGAAAAGTATAGTCCCGAAGCCATCGAAGAGGCCGTTATCAATTCGTCCCGGTATGTACATCAAATAATGGCATATAACGAACAGTGCAAGTTTACCTCTGCCCTTATCACCCTTAACATGGATACACTACGCGCCGACATGGGCGATGAGCGCAATCCGGATGTAATACTCGACGCGATAGCAAAGGATGTGCTTTCCTTCCGGACAAAACAAGAATACAAGGCAATTCCCCCGCAGTGGCAACCCGCCTCCTTTGCACTTATTGCTGAACCCTTTAGCGAGGAATACGGCCTGATCAATTCTACACTCAAGCTTGTTCGCCACAAGGTTAAGGCTCACTATCAATCCCGAATCCAAGAAATGTACGCATCAGGGGTGGCAGACATACACCTGCAAGGAAATCGCGACGCCTTGGAAAAAATCATGGGCGCAACATAGAGGACGGTGTAATGAAGCGTTTGGCACAATTGATACAGCGACTTCCCCTTATTGCTTCCCTTACCCTGCTCTTGTGCCTTCCCGCCTGGGGTGACACCCAAAGACCTTTTACCATTGTCATTCTTCATTCGTATAACCTTGAATACGATTGGACTGCAGAAATCCACGCAGGACTCTTTGACCGACTTAAAACCCTGGTCAGACCACGCTTGGTTTGTACCGAATTTTTAGACTGGAAGCGCTTCCCCTCGGAAGCCCTTATACAAAACCTTGCCTCCCACCTTGCAGATAAATATGCCGGTATTCCGGTAGATGTTATTATCGCCAGCGATGACAAGGCGCTGGAGTTCGCCGCACGATACCGACAACAACTCTTCTCCGATGCCCCTATTGTGTTTACCGGTGTCTACGAAGAAGCCGTACCCGCACTGACCGCCGGGCAGGACAGAATTACCGGAGTCTACGAAAACCAGGACGTAAAGACGACTATCCGCCATGCGCTTTCCATACAGCGAGAGGCACGAGCCGCCTATATTATCAGCGATATGAATGAATCGGGGCAGGCCGTGGAACAAAAACTTCGCGAAGCCTTGAACACCATTGCCCCGGACTTACCTGTCCACTCCTTAAGCGACAACCCCATTGGCGTAATAGAAAAAATCGTATCCCGCTTTACCACCAAAGACCTGCTTTTTATTGGGAGCTATTCCATCGATGCAGAGGGAACCACCTACACCGGAGAAACCCTGATAAGTCGGGTCGCTACAGCTGCCCGAACCCCGGTATATGTGCTTAACACCCATCATCTTGGCACCGGAGCCATTGGCGGACACCTGCTGAGTCCTTATCTGCTTGGAAGCGTTGCGGGGAAACTGGCCATTCGGATTCTGGACGGTGAACAGCCCAACCGCATAGAGCCTGTTGCCACCGGCGTGTATCTACCGCGCTTTGACTGGAATGCCGTAAAACGCTTTGGCATTGAACGCCTTCCTCCTGGCTCCCGCTTAATAAATCGGGAGGATCCCTTTTTTGTACGTTACCGAAGCCAAAGCATCGGCGTGTCCCTGGCGTTTTTAGTGCTCCTTGTCTTTATCTATATCCTCTATCTGAATGTTCGGCGGGCAAAACGCCTTGCCCAAGATTTGGCCATGCGAAACGGCGATTTACAAACCGTTACACAAGAGCTGGAAAAAAGCGAAGAGCGTTACCGCCTTGCCGCGGTGGGTTCTAACGACGCCATCTGGGACTGGGATGTGCGCACCGGAGTAATCCACCTTTCTGACCGTTGGTTCGACATGACCGGATATCCGGTGGCAGCGCAAAGCAACGAGGGTCTGGAAAAGATTGTACACCCGGACGATAAAAAGCATTTTGTTGCCGCACGGGATCGATATCTGGAAGCAAAAGAAGGCTTCTTCCGCGAAGAGATTCGCATACGATGCGCCTCTGGCGCGTGGAAATGGATTTCCGTACGAGGAAAGGCCGTGTGGGAACAAGACGGAAACAAAATCCGTCTAGCAGGCTCTATTACCGACATCGACGAGCGAAAACAAACAGCGGAAAAGGTAGAAAACCTTGCCTATTATGACCAGTTAACAAGCCTCCCAAACAGGGCTATGGCCCGCGTCTTTACCGCTCAGGCTCTGGAAGAAGAAGAGGAAACCAACGCCCTTCTTTTTATCAACTTGGATGACTTTAAGGATCTTAATGACACCTGGGGCCATGCCCTTGGCGACAAGTTACTCATCCGCGTTGCCGAAACCCTGTCTTCTTTAGTCAACGAGCGCATTCGCATTGCGCGCTACGGAGGGGATGAGTTTATTATCTTGGCAAGCGGAACAAACGCGGCAGCTACAGATAAATTCGCTCAGCTGGTATTACGTCTTCTTGGCCGCCGCATGGAGATAGACGGCAGAACACACTATCTGAGCGTCAGCATTGGTATTGCCATGTACCCCGATCACGGGGATTCCTTTGACGAACTTATTCAAAAAGCGGATGCTGCCTTACACCAGGCAAAAAAAGAAGGCAAAAAAAGGTATTGCTTTTTTGACACCCGCATTCAGGAAGAACTGAGGCACTATGTAGCCATTGAGTCAGCACTTAGAAACGCGGTAGACAACAATGAACTGTACAGCGCATATCAACCTCAAGTAGACATACTAACCGGCAAGATTGTCGGCTTTGAAGCCTTGGCCCGATGGAACAGCTTTGAGCATGGAGAGGTGAGCCCCGGCGTGTTTATCCCCGTTGCCGAAGCTACCGGGCAAATGGACAAGATATTCTCCTTTATCCTTAACTCGGTCTTTGCCTTTATCAAGCGTGGAAGCAATCTTGGCTACGATTCCTTTGAGGTATCCATCAACGTATCGGCAATCCAGCTCGAAGACGAAGAGTTTGTACCCCGCATCATCCGCACCATCGCCGAGCAGGGCATCCCCCCTCAGCGGATTTGCCTTGAGATTACCGAATCGCTCCTTATATCCCGAATGGAAAGAACAATCCAAAAATTACAAAGCCTGAGGGATGCGGGTATTCGCCTTGCCCTGGACGACTTTGGTCAAGGATTCTCTTCGCTTTCGTATCTTAATCAACTTCCCGTACACTATCTTAAAATAGACAAGGTGTTTGTTGATGACATCCTTACCGGAGAAAACACCCGCATCCTGACGCAAAACATTATCATCCTTGCTCACCAACTTGGCTTAACCGTTGTTGCAGAAGGTGTGGAAGAGCAAGAGCAAATCAAATATCTGCGCGACCATACCTGCGACATTATACAGGGATATTGCTACAGCAAACCCGAACTGGAAGAGCGCGCCCTTGCCAAACTTGAACTGTCCTTCAATCCATAAATTTGCTATACTGCGCCCATGAAACCCTCGGACTATGATCCCTCTAGACCCATAGTAGCTATCGCAAGTGCACTGGTTCCTCAGGCCCTTGGCATTGTGCGCCTCAGTGGCTCCCGATGTCTGGAGCTATTGGCTCCTTTTTTCTCCCGTCCACAAGCCCTCGCTCTGGCACCCGGAAACACCCTGGTTCACGGGTGGCTCTATAATGCACCGGAGGGAACAGAGGGCAGAAGTCGGCTTGATGAGGTTATGATTGCCGTCTATCGTGCGCCCAAAAGTTTTACCGGAGAGGATTCAGCGGAGATTACCTGCCACGGAGGTCCTGCAATTCTTATGGCCGTCTTCCGCACGGCGCGCGAAGCAGGGTTTTTTCCTGCGCAAAAGGGAGAGTTTACCCTCCGCGCATTTATGAATGGCAAAACAGATCTAACCCGATCGGAGGCGATTCGGGAAATTATTGAATCCTCCACCGACATGGCCCGAGAAAGCGCGGCAAATCGTCTTTCCGGAACCTTAACCCGCGAGATTATAGAAATTAAAAACCTGGTTATCCACGCGATTGCTGCTATCGGCGTAGAGATTGAATATCCAGAAGATGAAGAGACGGTAAAAGGCGCATTCAACGCAACGCCTATTATGCAAGCGATAGAGCGACTAAAGATTCTGGAATCGGCCTGGGTTACCGAGCGACTTCTTTTAGAAGGCGTAAAAATCGTTTTGGCCGGCAAGACAAATGCGGGTAAGTCCCGTTTCTTTAACGCCTTGCTCAAAGAAGAGCGGGCTATTGTTTCCGACACTCATGGAACCACCCGCGACTGGCTTGAATCCCGCATTGATGTGGACGGCATCCCTGCCCTTTTATACGATACCGCCGGTATGCGCGAAACCGAGGACCACATAGAAGCACAGGGCGTTGATCGATCAAAGAACCTTGCCCGTAAGGCAGATCTGGTATTGTACCTTGTTGACGCAACCTGTGGATTAACCGACGAAGACCGCCAGATTCTTTCTACGCTTTCTCCCTCCATCCTGGTATGGAGCAAGGTGGATCTTCCCCAGGCAAAACCACTAGTGAACATCACACAAGAGGGCTTACCGGTACAGGCATGCATTGCGGCAAGCGCCAAAACGGGAGAGGGAATACATGAGCTTATAAAGCGGGCGGCTCTGATTATACGAGGTGCTGACTCAGGAGAAGTGTGTGCAAAGGGAGAGATTGCGCCGGGAAGCGAGCGACAAAAAAAAGCGATCCAGGCAGCTCGCGAACAGCTTCAAAGCGCCATCCACAACGAGCAAAAAGGATTTCCCCTGGACGCAGTCTGTCAGGATTTGGAAGAGAGCCTTACTTTTTTAGGCGAGATAACCGGCGAGATAAGCTCAGCCGATATTCTTGATGAAGTATTTTCAAACTTCTGCGTGGGAAAATAAAAAATTTAACTTTTAAGCTGAAACAAGGGGCGATTCAAAGGCTTAATCCACCGCACCGGATTTCGCTTCCCCTCGTAGGGCTCGGCGATTCGGGAAGCCAGGGCCGCAAGAGCCTCCGGGGAATTGTCTTCGCTTACACTTACCAACAAACTACGCGCAGCCCGTCCTTCCTTTATTGCCAAAAAAGCGGCTGTTTCCTCCGCAAGACGAATAAAGGCTGACTCCGCAAGAGAAAGGGCAACAGATGTCATTCCGGGAAAGGGAGAGGGACTTGCCCCCTCGCGAACGGGGTGAAGCCCCCGCGTGGAGTCAGGAAATGGGGAGTGAACAAAGACAAGCCTGCCGGAACCGTCAAAGGCGGTAAGGCAATGGCGAACCATGGACATATAACCAGATACCCAAGAGTCAATAACCGACTGCGGGTCTTCCTTTCCTGCGGGATACTGGGCTTGAAGCAGGGGGCCATCAAAAAAAAACACGGCTTGATCAATGCTTCCAAGGGCGTTCTGCGCCTCGCGAACCGCTGTCCGGGCAGACAGGGAAGAAAGTCGGTCCCAACGAACCTCTGCAAACCCTTCTGCGCTTTCCGCGTTGGCAGAAACAGAAGAAGCAAGAGCAACGGGGATATCAAGCCGGCGAAGCTCACTGGTTAACAAGACTGCAGCGGGAAACACCTTATCACAGACAAGAACACGGGTAGTCATGCACCCAGTATAGCCAGAAATTCTATCGGTTAACAAGCACATTTGCCAGGGCAACATCAAGCTCGCTCAACGTATACGGCTTGGGAATAACTCCCTTAAAGCCATATTCACGCCAACGGGAAAGTACCGGATCGTCAGAGTAGCCCGAAGAAACCAGGAGGACTGCACTCCTGTCCATCGCAAGGATTTCCTGGGCACAGCGCACACCGCTCATGCCGGTAGGAATAATCAAATCAAGAATGCAAAAATCAAAGGGCGTTTTACCGGAAAGGGCCTCACGGTACAACCGTACTGCCTGGGATCCTTCTTGGGCGGTTATTACCGTACAGCCTAATGACGAGAGCATACCACGCGCTGTATCGCGAACCTCCGGATCATCATCCATCAACAGAACACGCTTACCCTGATGACCCGAGGGCGACTGAGTCTCCTGTGCCTCGGGGCTTCCATCCGGTTGCGCAGGAAGATATAACGAAAAAACAGCGCCACCGTCTTTTGCGGAACTAATGGTAATAGCCCCTCCATGATTTTGAACAACAGAGAATACGATAGAAAGGCCCAAACCCGTTCCGCTTTTTTTAGTCGTAAAGAAGGGATCAAAAATTTTATCGCGTATCTGTTCCGGGACGCCGGGGCCTTGATCGTGAATTCTGATTTCCACATACGGGCCAGGAGCAATGGGTTTTGAGTCGGGCCCTACCGGACGATGCCCGGCCTGAAAATTGGTAAAATCTGCGTTTACCGCGCGGATGTCAATGATGCCGCTATTGCCCATCGCTTCTACAGAATTACGCACCAGGTTAGAAATTACCTGACCAACCTGAATACGGTCTACCTTTAATGGCCACAAGACCAGAGGAAAGTCAAAAAGACAGGCGACCGCGGTTTCAGAGACACTGAGCATGGCTGAATCGGTAATAAGGGCGGGTGTGTCGCATACCCCGATAATCGGCTTTCCACCGCGCGAAAAGGCTAATAGCTGACCGGTCATCTCCCGTGCGCGAAGGCATGCTTTTTCCGCCTTCTCTATCGGTCCGCGAGCATGCGGATCCACCACACGCATCTTGGTTAACCCGATATGCCCCAGAATTACCGCAAGAATATTATTAAAATCGTGAGCGATTCCACCGGCAAGGATACCAATGGTTTCGACCTTTTGCTTTCGCAGCAGGGCGTCGCGCATGTCTTCTTCCGGGGTAATGTCTGCAACAGATACCAAGATACGACGAGCCTTATTCAAGTCAAAGGACACCGCAGACAGACGACACTTACGAACCTCGCCAGTTTGCCTGACGATCTTGGCGGGAAACTCGGGAACAGAACCTTCCATCTGCATCTTGTCCAAAAACACCGCATACGGAAGAGCATCCATCTCCAACCCAATGTCGAACAATTTTTTTCTTACGATACAACTCGTCTCGCAGCCAAATATCTCTTCAATCGCCGGATTTGCATCGGTAATCTCCATTGTTTCCAAATCTACGATCATGATGCCAACGGGATTAAAGATAAACATACGGGAAAACTTATTCTCGGACAGGGCAAGATCACGCGCGGCATACTCGCGGTCGGTAATCTCCTTCATCAGCTGCCGGGTAATGCGCATGTCGCTCGCCGACACAATGTAGCCTGTTTTTTCCCGGGCAAGATTTACCAAACACACAACCCTAAGGTCTACCGGTATTTCTTCGTCAAACCGGGTTTTAATAACCGCGTCGATAGAAGGGCTTCGCCGTGTATTGATACCCGTATCAAGCCATCCGTGTTGTTCAAGCCACAGTCGGCGATTTCGGGCAGTAAGCTCAGGATGCTTAATAACCGTTTCTATCCCGTTCCCCGTTAATTCAATTACCGGGAATTCAGTAATTTGAAACCCTCGTCGATTCATCCTCAGGATGTGGCCACTGGTGTCCAGGATAATGACAACATCAAAAACATTATCAAGAATGAGCTGGTTTTCGCGGTTCGTCAGATTCCGAAATAAACCAAGGTGGTTTACCGTATAGAAAACCGTACCATACCAGAGCACCAGAACCCAAAAAAAACCGGTAAGGGCATGGAAAAAACAAATAAGAAGACCGAGCCCGTAGGCAACAAAAACGAGCGCGATCCATTCACCGTCCCTGCGGGCACGATCGTCGGTAGCGCTACGAATCCAGGTTGAAAGAAAGGACCATGAATAGCCAAAGACCAGGGAAGCGGCAACGGCAATTATGGCATACACCCCTCCCGGCCGGGGAAGCATCAAAGATATTACCGACAAAGGAATAGTCGAAAGATACGAGATAAAAAAATAGCGGGATCGCCGTATAGAGGTCATGTCCACCAAAAAGGACAGGTACAAAATTCCGGACACCCAACAGGAAAGCACAAAGGTAAATTGAATCGAGATTACCGACGCAAGTATTGAAAGATGCATCAGGGAAAAGATTGAAATAGAAGTAAAAAACGACAGGCCAAGGGCAAACAGGCGCCACTGCAGCGATGTTTTATGAACAATTCTCATATTGGCCAGGGTAAACCCCGCCAACACGGCAAGCGCGAATGTGGTATTCAGTATAAACGTCAGGTCCATCTCCACTTCCTTCCGATTGACGGGAGGGAAAGCATCAAGTATCCTTCCATCATGAAAATCTGGATTAAATACCTTGCCGGTGTCCTTATCGGCCTCGCCTTTTCCCTGGTAGCGCCCCACCAAAACCCGATTTTTTCCGACATAACGGCCTACCTGTCGGCCCTCGTCGTTCAATTCGGACGCTATTCCCTGTACCCGGTGCTTTTTTTCAGCTTTACCATCGGGGTCTTTGAACTGCGGGAAAGTAAAAGCCTTATGAAAATCGGCAGTATCGCGGCTGCGGTTATCATTATAGCAACTATTTTAGCAGCCGTCACGGGACTTCTTTCCGTCCTTATCCGTAACCCGTCCCGAATACCCATATTCGTTGAGGGGGCCTCGGAAATAGGTGATATCGGCATTAAAGAATCTTTGATGCAACTCTTTCCTTCCAGCGGATTCGAGGTCTTTACCAACGGCCTGTTTATCCTTCCCTTGTGTATCTTTGGCGGTTTTGCCGGTGCGGGTTGCGCGGTTGATAAAACGGCTTCCAAGGCAGCCTTAACCCTCTTTGATTCACTTTCCCGCGTGTTTTACGCCATTATGTCTTTCTTTGTGGACATCCTTTCAATCGGGATGATCGCCCTGTCCGTACACTGGCTGCTTGAGTTCCGCCTTATGATATCCAGCAAGGTATTCACCGATTTTATTCTTTTACTTGCCTTTAATTTTTTCTTCCTTGCCCTGGTTCTTTACCCAGCCCTGATTCGCTTTGTATGCGGAAAGGTAAACCCCTACCGGGTACTCTATGCAGGCATAGCCTCGGTCTTGGCCGCCTTCTTCTCGGGAGACTCCAACATGACGCTCCCTATTTTACTCAGGCACGCAAACGAAAGCCTTGGGGTGCGCCGTCGGGTTTCTTCGGTTACCATGCCCATGTTTTCCATATTCAGCCGGCCAGGCACGGCCATGGCGGTTACCGTGAGCTTTATCGTCATTCTAAAATCCTATTCAAGCCTTGGCATTGTCTTTACCGACATGCTCTGGCTTCTTGGCGTAGCGATTCTTTTGTCTTTCTTTTTGGGAAGATTCCCCTCGGGAGGGGCATACATCGCACTGGCGACGGTATGTATGCTCTATGGACGTGGATTTGAAGCTGGCTACCTGATTCTTAAACCGGCAGCCTTTTTTATCTGTTCCATTGCCGCGGCCACCGACGCACTAACATCCCTGATGGGAACGTACGCCATGGCCAAGAGATGGGATATGGTGCATCACCGGGAACTTAGATTCTTTATCTAACTGTGTTATACGTGATGAATCACGTCGCGCGGTTTTGATCCGTTAGCCGGACCGACAATGCCGCGCTGTTCCATCTCTTCCACGAGCCGGGCAGCGCGGTTATAACCGATCTTCAATTTGCGCTGAATGTAGGAAGCGGACGCCTTACCCGCAAGCATGACAATCTCCAGAGCCTTATCATACAAGGGATCATCCCCGTCGGAGAACAAGGATGCATCGATAGGACTGTCATCCTCATCATCGACAAAGATTTCTTCGTCAATATATTCAGGCTCTCCCAAGGTTTTAACGTGTTCAACAACCCGCTCAACCTCTTCCTCGGACACATAGGCCCCTTGAATACGCACGGGGAAAGGATCGGTCGCGCTCGCGTAGAGCATATCCCCCCGACCCAAAAGCTTTTCCGCACCCACCTGATCGATAATAATACGGCTGTCCATTTTGGAGGCAACCATAAACGCAATTCGTGTGGGAATATTTGCCTTGATTAAACCGGTAATAACATCGATGGACGGCCTCTGCGTGGCAAGAACCAGATGAATACCAACAGCACGGCTCATTGCGCAAAGACGGGCCACGGTAGATTCAAGCTCCTTACCGGTTGTAGCCATTAAATCCGCAAACTCATCGATAATAACTACCAGATACGGAATCTTCTCGGTAGCTATCTTCCGTTCTTTAATACGATGGTTATAGCTGCGGATATCTCGCACGCCCATACCATCAAGCAGGGCATACCGCCTTTCCATCTCGCACAAGCAATACTGCAGTGATTGAAAGGCTTTTTTGGGCTCGGTAATAACGGGAGCCAACAAATGGCCTATATCGTTGTAAAGCTTAAGCTCTACAATTTTGGGATCTATCAAAATAAGCTTAACGTCTTCCGGAGAGCGCTTGTATAAAATGGACAAGATAATGGAGTTGACGCATACCGATTTACCCGAACCGGTAGAACCTGCTATCAACAGATGGGGTGTTGCGGCAAGATCAAGGAGCTGAGCCTCGCCGGTAATATCTTTGCCTAACACAACAGGAATTTCCATCTTCTTTGCTTGTGGGGAATCGTTTTCGATAATCTCGCGGAAGCTTACAATGGCGCGACGCTGGTTTGGAACCTCAATACCCACCGCATGTTTTCCGGGAATGGGGGCAACGATACGTACACTGGAAGCTGCGAGCCTAAGGGCAATGTTATCCTGCAAACCAACAATCTTGGAAAGCTTAACCCCAGGAGCGGGAAGAATCTCGAACATGGTAATAACCGGACCCTTTCGGATGCCGGTAACATCAGCTTGAATATGAAACTCGTTCAGGGTTTCTTTAAGGGCTGCGGCGCTTCTCCGGGTTGCCTCATCAATAATCCAGTATTCCCCGTCAGGATAGGTATTAAGTACCTCGTAAGGAATCTCGTAAGTCTTTTTCTTTTTAAGAAGCGCAACCTTGGGCTCAGATACAGACGGAGAGGGAGTGCCGTGAATGCACTCCACACCGGCAAGCTCATCGCAAAGCTCCTCGTCTGCACTGTTCTCTTCGTCTACAATTTCTTCTTCGTCTACGATTTCTTCCTCGTCCAGGAGGTCTTCTTCCTCGTCCGCATCGTCGCTCTCAAAAGCTTCCAGCTCGGAAAGGGCTTCTTCCTCGGAAAAATCTATCTCGCCTTCAAACGCCGGCTCTTCCGGATGCGGAACCGACTCCTGCGTCGCCGATGGTTCAACCCAATCCTGACTTTGGGGTAAGTCAAACGGGGCGCGCATTTTTTCAAAATCAATATACTCGGGAACATCCTCTATTGCATCTTCAACTTCCGGTTCAGCAAGGGCTTCATCTTGAACTTCGATTTCAACCTGAGCTTCAGGCTCATCCTGCCATTCCTCTTCCATCTGGACCGGCGGGACCGGCTGAACCGGTTGGATCTGCTGGACCTTCACCAGTGTAGGGGATGCATCCAGCTTTCGTCGAAGCCGATCGACCAGGGACGAAAGCAATATGTACTCAACAGCTACGGCAAGCATGGTAGTTAGCGCGAAAGCTATAGATACGCCCTGTGCAAAGGAGGAACTGCTTCCGGCAAGGCCTGCAATGGCATACAGCCGTTCGGCAGCAACCACTGTAAAAAAGGGTACCACCGAGCCGCCAAGCAGGCAGGCAGAGCGAAACGACCTGAGCGGAAGAAGCATAAGAATAGCGGAAGAAAGAAAAAAAAGCGGTACAAGAAAGGACGAATAGCCGTAAACCCCAAACAACAGATTGCCCACATAGGCAAAGCGAGTTGCCGCCAGGGTTAGCGGAAATATAGCCAACAACAGGGAAAGAGCGATAAAGGCGGAGCCAAGCAACAACAGCGAGCCCAGTATGGCCGGCACAATACGAGCGGCGTTCCGTCCGTCAGTAACAATCATGTAAAAAACTCCCACAAGCTAGTATGGCGCTGTCAGGTTCGGGAAAAATAGACAGCTAAGGTGATTCCAGCGGGTATCAGATACAAGGCGAACCAGGCAAGCCTGCCTTTTCGTATCAATGCCAAAAGGAATCGTAATGCCAGGTACCCTACCACAAATGCGGACAGCATTCCCGCAATCAGTGCCGGTAGGGACACCGTGCCATAGAGAGTATCGGCAGATTTTAGCTCAAGGATAAACGCTGCGAGTATAGCAGGAATAGATAAAAGAAAAGAAAATTCTCCGGCAGTGGCCCGATCCATACCCACAAACAGGGAGGATGAAATAGTGCTGCCAGAGCGGGAAATTCCCGGAATCACCCCAATGCCCTGGGCAAGACCCACAATCAAGCCTTGGCGAATCGTTACCCTTGCAGATGCATTCTCCTGCCTGATTTTACCGGAAAGAAGCAATAAAAGTCCGGTTACCACCAGGGCGCAAGATATCCAAAACGGGGAAAGGTTTTCCACAAGATCTTTAAGCGCAAAGCCAAGCACCCCTGTTACCATCGTTCCTGCAATAAGGGCCAGTATCAGGGAGGCATTGCGAGCATCTTTCGTACTGCTCCGGCGGGTAATCAGGCGACCAAGGGTCAGGCATAATTCAATAATGCGCACCCGAAACACTACTACAACCGCAGCCAGGGTTGCCAGATGTAAAAGGATATCAAAAAGAAGGGGTACATCGGACAATTCCATAAAATAGGCAGCCAGGGCAAGATGGCCGGAACTGGACACAGGAAGAAATTCGGCAAGGCCTTGCAAGGCTCCAAGAAAAATAGCCTGTACTATGCTCATGAGGACGCTCCGGAAAGTAAAGGATTAAAAGATATCGCGGACAACCTGTCCGGGGGACACGTTGTAATAAAGATACCCGTAAACCGCTGCGGCCGCAAGCACCTTTCGGCCATACTCACGGGTTTCCGTAAACGGCAAACTTTCGGCAAAGGCATCGTCCGGTAAATCCTTTCCCTCTCGCTCCCAGGTGCGTACACGGGAAATCCCCGCATTATAGGCAAACAGGGCGCTCATCACCCTGCCGTCAAGCCGGTATATCAACTCGGATAAATAGTAAGCCCCAAAGGTAATATTGGTTGCCGGATCAAGAAGATCCCAGGTCTCTACCTTAAGCTTGCGGGCAATGTCCCGTGCCGTTGGCTCCATCAATTGAGCAAGCCCCATCGCCCCGGCATGAGAGACCACCTTCTCGTTAAAAAAACTCTCGCTTCGCAATAGCGCATACAGAAGATACTCAGGGATGCCAAAACGTTCGGCCGCGGTCACAACAAAGCCCTGATGCGGACGTGGATATATATACGCAAGATCCTCGTTGGAAATACTACCGGAGGATGACCGGAAGGCTAATACGGAAAGACGCAAAGCCTCGCTATAAAAACCCGCAGCGGAAAGAGCGTCGGCAAGTCGATGAACTTCCATACTCGTTGCGTATAAGCCAATATCACCTGCCCGCTCGCGCGCAAAGGGATACACCCGATCGTAAAGCCCATAGCGCACCATAGACTCAAGAACGGCAAGTACCGAGGCCGCCCTGCTGGCCGCATTCGCATCTTCGCGGGGAACACCCCGTCCGGCAACCGGCAACTGCTCCTCGCCAAGCGGTAAGCCAAGGGCGTCTGCCGCAAGAACTCGATAGTACAGAGAATCATGATCCCCTTCCCAGGCTCGCC
>JAFGIM010000047.1 GCA_016929605.1 Spirochaetales bacterium
CCCGTGCCGTCCTCTCCGGCCAGCTTTCCGAACAACTCGCTCCGTATCTCCCTCAATTTCCCGCAGACCCGACCGAAGTTCGCTTTATCGGTAAGCCGGTCGATTTTATCGCTTTTTCCGGAGCCTCGGCAGGATGTGTGGATGAGGTTGTTTTTATCGAAGTTAAAACAGGCAAGTCCCGACTGACTCAGGTTGAATCGTCGCTAAAGGAAGCGGTTGAATCAGGGCGCGTTCGGTATGTAGAATACCGTGTGCCCTGATTCTATCAGGTAGTTTATTCGGTAAATCTGATCTTTTGCCACACCTTGTTGTATAGCTCCAGATTCGCGCCTAAATCCTCTTTAAGCTCGCAGTTTACCAAGTCATCCGCGCCGTAATAGGGAGTCACTGTTTGGAGTGCTCCTGCCTCGCTATGAATGGTGGCGGGGAATCCAAAGGTATCAAGGAACTCGGCGTAAATTGCCGGCTCAAGGATAAAGTTAATAAACTGATGGGCAAGCTCTTTGTTTCGCGCACCCTTGGGGATACACATGCTGTCGATGTACATTGGACCGCCTTCCGCCTTGGGAATAAAGAAGGCAATCTTGTCGTGCATCTCGGCAGGAACTTCAGCGTATACAGATTCGGCATATCCTTGTACAACCCAAAACTCGCCGGAAGCAAATGACTTTGCAAAGCCTTCGGCGTCAAACTTGACCAGATTGGGTTTCCATAAATCATTTACCACGCGGAACGCTTCTTCAAGCTGTGCTTCGTCGGTTGTGTTAACAGAGTAGCCAAGCCAGGCCAGGGCGTCGCCCAGAACCTCGCGCATATCGTCCATCATGGACATTCGGCCGGCAAGATCCTTTCGTGCAAAGATGGACCAGCTTTCTTCAAATTCAGAAACCTTTTCCCGGTTTACCGCGATTCCGGCCGCACCCATGTAGTATGGCACTGAGTATTCCATGGTCCTGTCATAGGTTGCCTTGGTAAGGGTGTCGGGCTTTATATAGCGAACGTTCGGGATCTGCGTCAAATCGATTTTTTCCAGCATCCCCTGGCTTTTCATAATAGATACATAATCGCCAGAGGGAATGACGATATCGTAACCGGAGCCGCCTGCCTTGAGTTTGGCATACATATCCTCGTTAGAAGCATAGTCGTCGTAGACAACCTTGACTCCATACTTCTCCTGAAACTTTTCTATAACAGAATCCGGGGTATAGTACGTCCAGTTATACAAATACAGGGTTTTCCCGTCATTCTTTTTGCATCCGGTTACCATACCGATTGCGAAAAGCGTCATCGCCAGCGCAAGTACTCCGGTGATTCTACACACTTTACTCATAGATTACTCTCCTTATTTTGAAGCTGCTATGCTCTTTAGGAAATTCCTGAGGAAGAATGCAATAAGCATGGTTCCCAATATCATAATAAAAGATAATGCATTTATAACCGGCGAGATTCCATAACGTACCATGGAAAAAACATACAACGGCAGGGTTGTGGAACCGGGACCGGAGACAAAAAAGGTAATAACGAAGTCTTCAAGGGACATGGTTACGGACATCAGGAAGGCAGAGACGATGCCGGGCATAATCGCGGGAATGATAACCTTAAAGAGGGTTTGCCGTTCAGTAGCACCCAGATCCCGGGACGCTTCGATAATCGAAAAATCAAACTCATCAAGCCGTGCCAATACCATCAAAAAAACAAAGGGTAAACAGAAGGTGGTATGAGCGATAAATATGGTCAACATGCCCAGAGGGACATTAACCGCGGAAAAGAAAATAAGCATGGAAATACCGATAATAACCTCGGGAAGAACCATCGGCAAAAAACTGATTGTCTGGATGTATCCCCGACCGCGGAACCGATACCAATTAACACCGATAGAAGCGAGGGTTCCAAGCACTGTCGCGACAAAGGCAGAGGCAAAGGCAATAATCAAGCTGTTCCCAAAGGAATCCCACAGCTTTGTGGAGTTCATAAAAAGTCTGGAATACCATTGCAGGGAAAAACCGGTCCACACCATACCCTTAGCCTTATTGAATGAATAGAAAACAATAACGGCCAGCGGTAAAAACAAAAAAATCACACTCAAGGTCATTACCGTATTGGAAAGGGACAGGCGGTTCATGTTTTGAAAGGCACGTCGTGCATGACGCGCCGGTTCCGAGGTTGGTTTTTTCTTGGCGATCCTGGAAATAAACTGCTGGTAGGGCGTTATGCGCGATTTCATACTCCGCTCTCCTGCTTGCCAAGGGTGCTCTTTGTTTTAGCGGCTTCGCGAACGCTTGTCGTCATCATCCATAATACACCCGCGGTACTTATTACGGTAATAATCAAAGAGAAGGCTGAAGCAAGTGGCCAGTTGCGAATCTTGGTTACCTGATCCACGATGACATTTCCGATCATGTAGGAATCTTTTCCACCAACTAAAAGGGGTACGGTATACGCGCCAAAAATTGGTATGAAGGTAAAGATTATCGCGGTTACAATGCCTGCCCGCACATTTGGTAACAGGACCTTAAACATGGACTGGCTTTTTGTGGCACCTAAATCCCTCGCTGCTTCCAGAAGGGAGAAGTCAAACTTATCCATCGCGGTAAAAATGGGAAGAATGGCATAGGGTAGGTACATATATACCAATACCAGAATTACCGACTGTTGATTGTAAAGAAGCGGAAGGCTTTCCTGTATTATGCCGATTTTTTTAAGGGTTTCGTTTATAAAGCCCTCGTTCCCCAGAATTGCAATCCATGCGTTTATCCTGATAAGAGAGTTTGTCCAAAACGGGATTATAATCAAAAAAAGGAGCAAGGTTTGATTTCGGCTTCTGGCCATGGCATATCCGCAGGGAAGGGAAATAACGATGGTGAGGGCTGTGGATAAAAAAGTAACCCCGAGCGTTCGCACAAAGAGTTTGCCATAGCTTGAATTGATCATCTGGCGATAGGCATCCAGCGTTGCCTGCCATTCTACGCCGCCGTGAAGCCCTTTTTTCATAAAGCTGTAGGTCACGATAATCGCGAGAGGAAGTACAAAAAAAAGGCTGAACCATACGCCCATTGGATAGCTGTATGCCGGTCCGTAATTTCGGCTTGCCAGCATTTTTGGCCGGCTCATTGATTTATTACCTCGACGATGTAACCGTCGTTTGCGCTCCATGACACATAGACCGTGTCCTTCCAGGTAATCTCCGGGCCGTCTTCCAGATAATTTTGATGCTGCTTGAACACCTTCATCATCGTACCGTTATCGAGCTTGACGTAAAATTTTGATTGAAATCCCGAATAAATGGGTTCTTCGACAATACCCTTAAAGACATTGATCTCTTTACCGCTTGTTTTGGGTTCTTCCAGGGTTATGCGAATTTTTTCCGGCCTGACGGTAAAGCTTACCTGTTGGCCATGTTGAGTTTCATCGTAGTCGGTTACCTTGATGTGCTCTCCCAGCTCGGGGATATCCAGGGTAACCATGTATTCATCTTCTTGATGTTTTACGCATTCAACAACACGGGAGTCAAAAAGATTGGTTTCTCCAATAAACTTGGCGACGAATTCCGTAGCGGGGCTTTCGTAAATTTCAAAAGGAGTTCCAATTTGTAATACCTTCCCCTGATTCATAACGGCGATGCGGTCGGATACCGACAGCGCTTCGCTTTGATCGTGGGTTACGTAGATAAAGGTAATACCAATTTGGTCATGAATGGTATCGAGCTCAACCAGAAGGTTTTGTCTAAGCTTTGCGTCCAGGGCCGACAGGGGCTCATCAAGAAGGAGGACGCTTGGCTCGTTTATCAGGGCCCTGGCGATGGCAACTCGTTGCTTTTGGCCGCCAGAGAGTTGATTCGGTTTTTTATGGACATGGGCGTCGAGCTGAACAAGACGCAAATATTCCATTACCTTGGTGCGAATCTCTGTCTCGGGAACCTTTCTGATTCTGAGGGGGAAGGCGATGTTTTCAAATACAGATAAATGAGGAAAGAGGGCATAATTTTGAAAGACGGTATTGGACTCCCGTTTATTCGCCTCGATTCCTATGATATTTCGCCCGTCAAAAGAGACAATTCCTGTATCGGGAGACTCGAATCCCGCGATGATACGGAGCAGGGTGGTTTTGCCGCACCCAGACGGCCCGAGGAGGGAAAAAAATTCTCCCTTGTTAATCTTGATGTTTGCGTCATCAAGAGCGCGAAAGGTACCAAATGATTTGGACACCCCTTCGATCGAAACATCACACCCTTTCAATCTGTTTCTCTACCCTCCCGGAAGGCTATTATTGTTATGTGGTAACAAAATCGAATGTCTTGCATTTACGCTATTCTGTCAAGTCTTGCGCTCTCTAAGGAGAGTTGCGGCACGGGAAATGACGGAAAGCTCGGATGAAGGTAGGCTGTTTGGCCTTCCCGCTTCCGCAAGAATGGCTGAACGAGTCATGGACATCTCGTCCATAGGCGCAATCGCTATCGTCAAAACCTCTTGCCGCTCCCATATCGCCCTTAGCGCCCATTCGTCCCTTCGGCGAGGAACCGGGGCCTCGTAAAAGAGCTGGTGAATCTCGGCGGGAGGATTAGCCAGTACGCCACCGGCAAAGGGGTCGCGAGCTATCAAGGGGATGGCAGCTGCCTCGGTAAGGATAAAAGCCTCGGTCATGGACTTGCTCAGGTAATTAAACGGGGTAGACCAGCAGCTCCATATCGGTGAGCCATCCAGTATCTGGGTGAGCAAGGCGGTGTCCCCGGTAAGTTCTTCCGGTATATAAAAGCCAACTTCTCCCACAAGGCCCTGTCTTTGCATATCCTCAAGGAGGGTAAGCGTTCCTTGTGACTGTAAGGAGTCAAAGACCTGGGCGTCGGTGATGCGTACCAACAGTATGTCCTGGTGTTGTGGCATAGTGGCAGAAATAAAGCCCTTCAGTTCTTCGGGGGTAGAGCCGGGAAACTCCAGTAAAAGGGCGGTCTGTGCTTTGCTAGAGGAAAGTTTTTTTCTTGCACGCAGGGCAAGATCTGCAGAGCTGCCGGTTGCAACCAGGGAGAGCCCCCAGGTGGCGCAAAACTGCGCGATGTGGGATAACTCGGTTTCTTCGGCGCCCATCGACAGGTCAATCGAAAGGATGGAGGCGGTTCGGTTTGCTATTTTGGGAAAATGGCGGTATAACATACCAGATATAGTACACAAAACGCCCAGGAGATTCAAATGAAACGAAGTGTCGGCATTATTATTATTCAGATTTCGGTGGCCCTGTTTTTACTGGTAAGCGGGATTACCGGTCTTATCAGATCAAGCGCGGGGGATTTGGCCCCGGTTGTCGGTTTCTTGGCAGACTTGATCCGCAATGGCTCAGTATTGAGCATTATGGTAATCATATTATCGGTGTGCGAGATAATCGCCGGTTTCTTCCTGATTACCGAGCTGTTTACCACTGATATGCGAATTACCGATATGATCCTGTTTCTGTTTATCATTCTCTGGATAATCAATATCGTCCTGGTGGATTTTATTGGACCTATCGGCGAAGGTTCAAGCTTTCGAAGCACCTCCAGTGTGCTTGGCTACTTAAGCACACTGTCCAGTCACCTTATGGTGCTGGGCGCCCTGATCGTCGTTAATAAAAAATACGCATAGGTTCGCTTGTTACCATATCTGTAACAGTAACATATAGAGCGCCGTGCCTCCGAATATGGAGAGCATGGCGTTTTTTTTCCATATGTGAACGGCGATAACACAGCCCAGAGCTATAAGCTCCCGAAGCCCGCAGGGATATTCACTCCAGCGAATATCCTTAAAGCAATAGACAACCAAGATCGCCATTACCGCAGGTGGAATATAGGTTTCAATAAAGCGTAAAAAAGAGGGTGGGTCACGGCGGGTAAACAGGAGAAAGGGAAAGGCCCTGGTTGCACAAATGACAAGGGCAAAGGCGATAACCGCAAGCCCGATACGTAGTGCTTCGCTCATCAAGATCGCCCCCTGACTAGAATCAGTAGTACCATTGAGCTGATAAGAGCCACAATCAACATATTGGAACTTCCGGCAAACAGAACAGAAGCAATGGCGCAGCCAAACCCTATTATCGGGGGGACTACATCTTTAGTCCGCCTGATCTGGTCTATGAGCAAAACGGCAAACAGGGCAGTCAGGGCAAAATCGACACCCCGGAAAGAAAAGGGAATAAGCTGGCCGGCAATGGCACCCAGCGTAGAGCCAAAAATCCAGTAAGATTGGTTTAACAGGGCAATCATCCCGTAAAAAGGACCTGCGGGTATACGGGGGGGCACCTTTACTCCGGTGAGCAAGGCATAGGTTTCATCAGTCAGGGAAAAGATCAAATAGGGCTTCCATGCACCGGCGATCCGGAATTGCTTGATAAGGGAAAGCCCATAGACAATGTGGCGAATGTTTACCATCAGCATGGTTAGAACCATGGCCGAAAAGGGCGCTTTGGAGGCGAACAGGCCAATCGCAATGTATTGTCCTGCCCCCGCGTACATAACCAGGCTCATAATCGGGCTAAGCCACCAGGGATATCCAGCTTTTACAAGCATAAGACCAAAGGGAACGCCAATGGCAATGTACCCAAACAGAACCGGGAGGGTAACCGGGAACGACTGAGCGAGCACCATGGATAGGGGCGCCCTGGTAGACGGAGGTAGTTGATCGTAGTGCATGCCTTACTATACCAAGAGGGGATTCTGTTGACCATCCCCCGGAAGTGTGAGAAAATCGATAGTGCTTACTGTCAGGAGGCCTTGATTATGGTAGCTTTAGTTGTTGGAATAATTCTTATTGCGTTTACCGTTTTTGCGGCTTTGCCCCCGGCGCTGTTGGGTTTTGGGCTCGGTTGGGGTGCGGATATTCTGCTGTTTCTCCGTGGTTGTATGCCGATCCTTGCAGCGTTTATCGGTTTGGTATCCATTTTTATTGGAATCGCCGACCTTAAGGACAAACAGGAAGCCCGTAAAGAAGAAGAAGCGGCAAAAGCTGCTGCTGCCAAGGATAACTGATCTCGCCCTCCGCTATGGGCGGTCTTGACATTCATCCTGCTTTTTCTCTATAGTAAACAACCCACATTATCTGCGTTTGACCGCAACGAATCGCGGTCAACAGACTACTAATTTGTAAGGTATGCACATGAAGACACTTTTTGTTAAAGAACATGAGGCACCGCGCTCTTGGTTTGTTATTGATGCACAGGACAAACCGATTGGACGCATTGCCGCCAAGGCCGCTAGCATGTTACGGGGCAAGCATAAGGTAACCTATGCACCCAACCAGGAAACTGGTGATTATATCGTCATTATCAATGCCGAGAAGGCGGTTCTTTCCGGAACCAAGACCGAGGACAAGATGTATCGTCATCATACCGGTTTTGTTGGTGGACTTCGCTCGGTTAGCTATGCAAAGCTCCTGGAGCGCCATCCGTCGGATCCCATCCTTCTTGCTATTAAGGGAATGCTTCCCAAGGGACCGCTGGGTCGCAAGATGCTGACCAATGTCAAGGTATATGCCGGTACGGATCATCCCCATGCCGCTCAGAACCCCCAAGCGGTTGAAGTATAACGAGGAGTAATCAGGTGATCAAAAATATTGGAATGGGAACAGGAAGAAGGAAGACAGCGGTAGCCCGTGTGTTTGTCCGCGAAGGAAAAGGAAACCTCCTGGTAAATGATAAGGACGTTTCTGATTACTTTGCTACCCCGGAGCAGGTTCAGGTTGTTCGCCAACCGCTTATGGTAACCGCCAGCGATACCAAATTCGACATCGTTATTACTGTTAACGGCGGCGGATTAAACGGACAGGCCGGTGCATGCAGTCATGGTATTGCCCGAGCTCTTTCCCAGGTAGACGTAGAGAATCATGCCTCTCTTAAGGCAAACGGTCTTTTGACCCGCGATTCTCGTATGGTTGAGCGCAAGAAGTATGGTCAGCGTGGCGCACGCAGAAGATTCCAGTTCAGCAAACGCTAATACAGGAATTTCCATCCTTCATATAGAACGGGCCTCAGCCGGTGTACTTACAGTACAGCCGGTCGAAGGCCCTTCTTTTTTGGTTCGGGAGGTATATGTGGCAGAGCCTCTTCGTACATCCCTTGCTCCAGGTGTCCACCTTGACGGTGAACAGGCCGCTGCCCTGATCTCTAGCGCGCGCTCTTTTTTGGCTGAACGGCAGGCCATGGCCCTGTTAGCCCGTGCTGAACAATGTCGCTTTTTGCTCGATCGCAAGCTTGAGCGCAAGGGCTATGCTCCAAAGGAGCGTTCCTTGGCCCTTGATTATCTGGAGAGTATGAAGTACCTGGACGACAGCCGTTTTTGCGAGGCCTGGCTGAGAAACCGGGGAATTCATCGTCATGAAGGCGCAATACGGCTCGTCTGCGAGCTACGCTCGCGGGGGATAGAGCGACACATTGCCGAAAGCGCCGTGGCGGCGTTCGGATTAACGGTATCCGAGCTTGAACAGTGCTGTATAGCACGGGAGAAGCTTGTAAAGCGGGGAAAAGAGGGAAAAAAGTTGCTAGATGCCCTTATACGAAAGGGCTTTAGCTCCCGGACTATCCGCGAATGCCTTAAAAAAAAATAAAAAACGGGAAACCTTACTTGTGAGCGCCCCAATTATGGGCTATAGTTTTTTACCGAGGTAGTATGAGCAAGGAATTGAAAACAAAACGAATTCAGATTTTTTCGGCCCTTGAAGTCGCTAATCTCTGTGGAGTCGTGAATCAGACAGCCATTAACTGGATACGCAACGGTCATCTCAAGGCCTTTAATACCCCTGGTGGTCAATATCGTATTTATAAAGACGATCTGTTGGCCTTTATCAAGACACGAGGAATGCGCGTTCCGGAGATTCTTCAACAGGGAGAACCCAGCGCGAATTGGAATAGTCTTATCGTTATCGATGACGACGAGGCCCTCAATAACGCCATTCATTCCTATTTTGCCAAACATTTACCGGATGTTACGGTCTATCAATCCTTTGATGGTTTTGATGCCGGGGCGCAACTTGTGGAAAAAAAGCCCGGATTCGTCATTCTTGACCTTGCCCTTCCGGGAGTCGTTGGTCAGGAGATTTGTAAACGCATCAAGACTGATCCAGCCTTTGGCCGCCCGTTTATCATCGTTATTACCGCGCTTTCCGACGAAGGTCTGGAAGCGGAAATGCTTGCTATGGGAGCAGATTGTTTCTTTCGGAAACCGCTTACCCTCTCCGATATTCTTTCAAGCGTAACCAAGGCCATAGAAGAAAACTAAGACTGCCAATCCTGTATTCTATTGGTAATAATCGCCGAAACTCCTCCTTCCAGGAGGAGTTTTGCCGTTGACGGGGTATCTACCGTCCACACCAGTACCGGTTTTTTCCCCGTCTCAAAACCTGGCGAAGCAAGGGCTGTTTCCAGAGAAGGTTTTTTTATGTCGGCGCCGGACAGATACAGACATTCTTTGTGGCGCATGTAAAATGGAACACTCAGTTCAGGACAATAAATTGCCGCAGTGGTATGTCCCCCTATTCCCTTCCAGGCGAGCAGGGCAAGGGGATTAAAAGACGAGACTATATAGCGGCTTCGATTATGTCGGCTCAGACATTTTTTTAGCGCGTGTACCAGGGGCAGGGGAGAGAGGCTGTCGAGCTTTAGTTCTATATCAAGAAAGATATCATTTCCTATTGTTTCCAGGGCTTGATCAAGGGTTGGGATACGCTCGCGGCTAAAGGATTCCGTATAGGCTTGGGGGTATATGTTTTTAAAATGCGAGCCCACGTCAAGAAGTGATAACTCTCTCATCTTCATTTCTTCTACTCGTCGATGAAGGGCGCACAAGCGGTCCAACCAATGGTCATGAATTACAACCAAATCTCCGCTTGCGCATAGGTGAACATCCAGTTCTATTGCCCTGGCTCCCGCTTGTCGGGCGGCCACAAAGGCTGCAAGTGTGTTTTCCGGGGCGAGTGAACTCGCTCCCCGGTGAGCGATAATGCTTGGCCACTGTGCTAATAATGGTGTGTTGTCTTTTTTCATGGCGTCATCTCTCCGTTCAATGATATACTACCATGTATTAGCGCGACCTTGCGCGAAATAAAGGGGTTATCTATGGCGTCTGTCGGATCGATTCCAAAGCGTAGTTCTTCCGCCGAAAAAGCTGGCTTCAGGACCTATATGCCCATTACCTTTTTGATAGGGTTTGGCTTTTTTACTATGGGAATGATGGACCCCCTGTACGACAGTTATGTTCAAATTTTTCTTTCTACATATATTCCGTACAAATCGATAGTTGGGGCTATTATGTCCCTGGATAACTTGTTGGCTCTTTTTTTAATCCCTCTGGTTTCGGTGTGGTCCGATCATACCAACACGCGCCTTGGTCGCAGAATGCCCTGGATCCTGGTCTTGCTTCCCCTTTCGGCTATAACCTTTGGCTGTATACCGTATGCTGCGCAGATGTCCCTTGCCGCATTGGTGATTCTTTTGGTGTTTTTGAACCTTTTTAAGCAGTCGGTGCGCGGCCCGGTTGTTGCCCTTATGCCCGATATCGTTCCCGGCCATTATCGCTCCCAGGCCAATGGGGTAATCAACACCATGGGCAATATCGCGGCCATTGTAGGTACTCTTTTTTTGGCCCGTCTTATGGATGTGGATACCGTTCTTCCGCTCCTGGGTGCGACCAAAAATCGTCTTGCCTTCCCTGCCGGAGCTGCCTTTGTCTTATTGGCAACGGTTGCCTTATTTCTCTTTGTTCGCGAACGCAAGGATCGTGAGCCTGGTGAAGAGCTAGCAAAGGTTCCCTTTTTTACCAGCATCTCCATGGTGTTTAAGGCAAAGGATAAAAGCGCCTTTTTGGTACTGTTGAGTTTATTTTTCTGGTTTGTGGGGTATCAGGGGGTGGTGCCCTATCTTACCGAATTTAGCATAAAATCCTTTAACCTGAGTGTTGGCCAGGGCCCGCTTGCCATGGGCATGGTTGGAATATCCTCGGCCCTTGCCGCTATCCCCATGGGGTATGCTGCAAGTAGATGGGGCCGGAAGCGGGTAATCAGAATTTCCCTGGTGGCAATCGCACTCCTTACCCTCTGTGTGTTTTTCCTGGACCCCGTCGGTCGCTCTATGGGTATGGATGTTTCTTCCATGAAGATTGTCTTTTGGGCGCTTATGTTTGGCTTTGGCGTATTCTGGATCTGTGTCGTAGCTAATTCATTCCCAATGCTGTGGCAAATGGCACACTTTAGTAACATTGGCGTGTATACCGGCTTGTATTATACCTTTTCGCAGCTCGCGGCAATTGTCGCACCCGCTTGTTCAGGCGCAATAATCGATCTTGCCGGGTACAGATCCATGTTCGTTTTTTGTTCAGTTTTCTTTTTGCTTGCCTGTTTTACCATGGGCTTGGTTACAAGCGGAGAAAAGGACGATAAGCCGGTCGAGGTTTAACCGTGGAGTAACTCGGTGTAAAACCGCTTTTCTATTTTTTCTTCCGGGATTCCGCATCGGCGTAGCTCGGCTTTTAGTTCTGCTTCTGCCCGTATCAGGAATGCCTCATCGGGGTTATTCGCCAATAGTTCCAGTTCAATAAACCAGCCAAGGGGAGGGATGTACGAAAGCTCTATGGAAACGGGTAAGCCTCCTTCCGTCGTTGACGCAAAGACCCTGGTTTGCTTTTCCTTGGTTGTGTATGGTGCAAAGCCAATGTCGGTAAGAAGGACTTCAAAATCCTTTCGTGCGGAAATCGAGAACTCCTTTTCGTCGTTTACCTCGATGGCTCCTCGTACTTCCTTTCGCTTATAGGTAACGGTAACTCCCTCATTATCCTCCCTTATGCGCACTTTCATAAAACCGTCTGTATCGGGTTTTTCCAAAGCCCAATACACATCTTTTTTATGTAGTTCCTTTGTGTATACGGCAAAGGAGCGAATAACCTTTTCGGTTTCTTCAGGATTATCTACCCATGCCTTAATTTCAATCTCGGTCATATTATCCCTTTGTGTAACGCGAGTGGTACTTGTTAAAAAAATCCCCCGCTTTCCAAGCGGGGGATGTGCAGTTCATACAAATTAAGCTATGGCGCTACTCATCTTAGTTCCAATCTAGAACGGAAGAATCGTAGTCTGCCGGTGCCTTGAATCCAAGCATCTCGATGCAGGTAGCAGCAAGGCTGGAAATGCCAAGCCCTTCTTTAAGAGCGCTCTTGTATTCGCCCTTGGAAGCGGGATCGAATACGATGCAGGGAACAGGGTTCAAGGAATGGCTTGTCTTTGCCTTGGGCGATCCGTCCTCTTTACGGGAAACAGCGCCGGTTTTCTTTTCGTGCTCAAACATATCGTCGGCATTGCCGTGATCGGCGCTCATAACCATAATGCCGCCTGCTGCAAGAACTGCCTTCTTGAGCCGTGCAAGCTGAAGATCCATACCTTCCATGGAACAGAGTACTGCCTGATAAATACCGGTGTGTCCTACCATATCTCCATTGGGGAAATTAAGACGGATAAAGTCATACTTTCCCGATTGAATGGCTTCTATAACCTTATCGGTAATCTCCGCGCACTTCATCCATGGCCGCTGTTCAAAGGGCACAACATCGCTTTTTACTTCAACATAGTCTTCCAGTGTTTCGTCAAACTTTCCAAGCTTGTTACCGTTAAAAAAGTAGGTAACGTGTCCATACTTTTGTGTTTCGCTTATCGCAAGAGACTTTACTCCGGAAGCCGCAAGGTATTCACCCATGGTCCGATCAATCGCGGGCGGGGTAACCAGATACTGCGCGGGGATATGAAGATCACCGTCATATTCCATCATGCCTGCGTACTCGCACTTGGGTACACGCACACGATCGAATTTATCAAAGCCGTCTTTGGTTTCAAAGGCTGCCGTCAATTCAAGGGCACGGTCTCCACGGAAGTTAAAATAGATAACAGAGTCGCCATCTTCGATTGTTCCGATTGGCTCTCCCTTGTCGCAAATTACAAATTCCTTAAGATCCTGGTCGATAATTCCGGGGATATCTTTTCTCCAGGTTTCGATTGCTTCATGGGCGCTGGCAAAAGCACGTCCCTTACCCAGAACATGGACGTTCCATCCTCTTTCTACCATCGACCAATCTGCGTTGTATCGGTCCATGGTGATATACATTCGTCCACCACCGGAGGCAATACGGAAATCAACGCCGGAGCCATTGAGTCCGGAAAGAAAATCTTCAAAGGGATCTATATAGTCAAGGGCGCTCGTTTCTCCAACATCGCGTCCATCAAGGAGGGTGTGAATGCGGGCTGTGGTAACGCCTTCTTCCTTGGCGCGAAGAAGCATCGCCTTTAGATGATCGATATGTGAGTGAACATTGCCGTCAGAAAACAAACCGATAAAGTGCAACTTTCCGCCAGTTTTCTTGACGTTGGCGATCAAACTTTTCCAGGTTTCGCCTGAAAACATGGCTCCTGTTTCAATTGAAGCGGACACCAGCTTTGCACCTTGCGAAAAGACTCGACCACAACCGATTGCATTGTGTCCTACTTCGCTGTTACCCATGTCATCGTCGGAAGGCAGTCCAACCGCGGTTCCATGGGCCTTGAGCTTGGTGGTAGGACAGGTCTTTTGGAACTCTGCAAGCGCTTCCATGTGAGCCTGTGCGACAGCATCTCCTTCTGTATATTTACCGTAGCCAACACCGTCCATAATAACAAGGACAAGCGGGCCTTTGCGTCCCTGCCATGAAGGATTCTTTTCCAATGCGGTGACCATACTATAACTCCTGTATAAAAAAACTGATAAGGATAGGGAAATGTACCTTTTTTGCCTGATTTGGACAAGATTGGGGAATTTCCGCTGTGTGCCTAAAACGCTACCGTAACCCCGACTGTGGCGTAATTGATAAGGGCAAAGGTATACACATCCCCGCCTCCATCAGACCCGCCTTCCAAGAGTCGCCATCCAAGCCGGATAGAGGCTGACTCTGAATACGCGTACTGCAGGGCAAGGAGTACATCCTCGGCTCTCCCGTATGGGGAACCCAGGGCGTCCATGTCCAGCAATACCGAGAATTTGTCAGAAGGTTTCCAATGGACCATCAGATGGACCAGGGGAACAAATCCCAGATCGTTTCTGTCCGCATAGCCGCTGTCGCTCATTACGGCGATTGTCGCGCTTCGGATTTTCCCGGTGATGCCGCCTGCAACCGACAGAAAGTAGCGATCCACAAACAGGTAGCGATAGGTCAGCCGATATGAGTCAAAACGATAGATGGTATCAACCTTTTCCCCGGCGCTAAATGTGTTTCCTCCAAAGGAAACGTCTTTGTCCAGGGTTCCCGAGCCCTTAATCGTTAATGGAGCGATAGTGGCAAAAAGCGTGTGTCTGTCCTTGGCGGTGTATCCAAGCCTCAGGCGGAACACTGGTGTTGGGTCTGCTTCAACATCATCGGCAAGGGAAAAATCGGTGCCGCCCTTGGACGGGATGCGTACATCGTTATACCCGGTAAAGGCCACGGCGCCTTCGGCGTCAATAAAGGCCTGGGCCCACAGAGAAGTCGAAAGCATCAATACCACAAGAGCCAACAGTGTTTGTAATGTATAACGCTTCATCTACTACCCCCTTTTAACAAGTCTGGCGAGTTCACTTCCTCGCTCCCGAAGCAGGGCAAGGTCCTCTGTTGAGGGGAGTCCCTGCCATTCAACCGATTCTACGCATGTCCATGTAAAGTTGGCAATTCTCTGCTCATATTCTTTTTTAGCTCCTCCAACCCAGCCCCAACTGCCGATTCTAAGAGCCTTCTTTTCAATAAAATGCTTTCGTTCAAAAAGGTCAAGAATATGCGCCATCGGGGGGAACATTTTATATTCATAGGTGGGCATCGCCAGAACCAATCCTGCAGCCTTATAGGCGTCGGCCAGCACAAACGAAGCGTCGGTGTCGGGAACTTGATGGACAGTAACGCTTACCCCTTCTGCTTTTATTCCTTCCAGCACGGCATCCAGTCCCTGTTTTGTGTAGCCGTACATGGAGCCCCATATAACGCAGATTTCTTTTTCGCAGGGCGAGCCGGTGTTATAACCTGCGTATCGCGCGTATCGACTGATAATCTCATCGGGATGAGTTCTCCATACCATACCATGGCTCGGGGCTACAACCTGAACCGGCAGATCGGCAAGTTTTTCAAGGGCTTTGCGCACAAAGGTAGAAAAACTGGCCACAATGTTCGCGTAATAGCGAAGCGATTCTTTTTCAAAGAAGGCATGCTCTTCGGCGGTAAACTCATCATCAAAGATACGATCGCCAAGGGCTCCATAGGAGCCAAAGCCGTCGCACGAAAAGAGTATCTTGTTCTGACGGTCGTAGGTCATCATGGTTTCAGGCCAATGAATATTCGGTGTCTCAAAGAACTCCAGGATGGTACTGCCAAGATCAAGGGTGTCGCCATTTTTTACTTCCCTCAGATTGTCCTCAATTTTAAAGAACTTACGAACCATCGAGATGCCCTTTGGCGTGGAAATAATTTCTACCTTGGGGTTTCTTTTTCGCATTTCAATAATAAATGCGGTATGGTCAGGTTCCAGATGATTAAGAATCAAATAATCAATCTTTTCAAAGGAAGAACCTGCCGAGGCCAACTGGGTTTCAAGCTGGTCTATCGAACCAGCCCAATCCTTGGCCAGGTCGATCAGCGCGGTCTTTGTGCCGGTAACCAGATATGAATTAAGGGTAACTCCATGGGGGATAGGCCAAATTCCCTCGAATCGGGTGTCGGTGTGTACATCTGCGTGAACAGCCCATACCTGAGCGGCTATTTTGTGTGCGTTCATATCCATCTCCTTTAGAACCCTCAGTATAAACCGGCTTGTAAACTTAATTCAACAATCCCATAGTCTCATTTTTTAAAAGCTGGTACAGTGCATGCATGATTACCGCTCTGGCGCCTATGGCGACCCTTACTCACGAAGCCCTGCGCCTTCTTATCCATCGTTTTGGCGATCCAACCGAGTATTACTCGGAGATGATTCATGCCCCATCGTATGTCTGTGGAGGGGTTTTCGAGAAATGGTATGTCAGGACAGCACCGGCCCCCGACAAGATGGTCTGGCAATTAACCGGGCCGACCCCTTCTTCCATGGCTCAAGCCGCGGCCTTGTTGCTGCCGCTTGGCGGCTTGGGTATAGATGTGAATATGGGATGCAGCGCTCCTGATATCGTAAAAACCGGCTGTGGAATCGCCTGGATGAGTAAGGAAGGGGCGGAGGTACGCACCTTGATATCCTCAATTCGATCGTGTATAGACCAATATCTAACTGATAACCCGGGGCAACAAAGACGGCTTGGGGTAAAGCTCCGCCTTGGAGAAGATGAGGACTATACGCGTCTGTTGGATTTTTGCCGAATGCTCGTAGACGAGGGGGTGGAGCAACTTACCCTGCATCCGCGCACTCGTCGGGAAAAGTATGGCCGGCCTCCCCGCCACGGGTACACAGTCCGTCTTGGTCAGGACATTGGTGTTCCCGTGTATGGTAATGGAGCTATATCGAGCGCAGGGGAAGCCGTGTCTTTTATGGAAAAATACCCGTGTTCGGGTTTGATGATAGGACGAGCGGCTATTACCCGTCCATGGATATTCAGGCAGATTGAGCTTGGCTTGGGGGCAATCCCCCAGGAAAAAGACCGAAGGGCAATTGATCTATTGGAGCTGTCGCTTTTCTTTTTGGACCGACTTGCGGAAAGCCAACCGCCAGAGTTTTTTATGACTCGCGCGCGCAGATTTTTCTTTTACTTTTGCGACAATCTGTCGTTTGCCCATCATTGCAAGACGCGCATCCAAAATGCAAAGGCCCCTGAGCATATCAGGGACCTTCTGGAAGAATACTTCAGGGATGTTCCGCAGGATCAGGTTATACCGGGAATAGCTCCTGAAATTTCTCCATAATAATGCCACTTGCGGGCTTTGCGTCTATATCAATAAGTTTTTCTTTTTTCCGGTAATAATCAATTAAGGGAGCTGTTTGTTTGCGATAAACCTCAAGCCGCTTGGTAATCGATTCAACCTTGTCATCCTCGCGGATATATAAGTCCCCGCCACACTTATCGCACACACCTTCTTTCTTGGGCTTCATGTACAGGGTGTTATAGTTTTGGCTGCACACCTTGCACACCCGACGGCCGGAAAGGCGTTCTACAACTGCTTCATCGGCAATGTCAAAGTTAACGGCATGTTCAACCGCAACAATACCGGCAAGGGCTTCTGCCTGGGGTATGGTTCTGGGAAAGCCGTCAAGGATAAAACCCTTTTGCGCATCGCCCTTGGCCAGGCGTTCTCGAACAAGTTCAATGGTTATATCATCACTGACCAGTTGTCCTGCATCAATAATTGCCTGAACCTTAAGACCGAGCGGGGTCTTTTCCCGAATTGCCTCCCGAAATATCTCTCCGGTAGATATATGTGGAATCTTGTATGTTTCTGCTACAAGGGCCGCGAGCGTTCCCTTGCCAGCACCGGGGGGTCCAAGAAAAATCAGCTTCATACGGTACTCCTTGCACGGTCTAATGTCTGGTATACTTTTATGATAGCCGGAAAAGGAAGCTGAATCAAGGCGTACCAAACGCTCAATCCTCGAATTTGCGTTTAATCGATGGATATATTAGAGTAACAGGGGAGCATCCATGACACATCAGCATATCAATCGCGCCATTGTACTTCTGCTGCTTTTTTTTTGCTCATACCTGGGGTTTTCTCTTCTTGGGTTTGACACCGGCGCGAATATAGCTGCTGCCCTTATCGCCATTTCCTCTGTATGGTGGTTATATCGGGCGGGTAGGGTTGCTTCCTCCTTTCGCCTTTCCTGGTTTTTAGGCGCGCTGGCACTTTCCCTGTGGGCGGTGTTCGACACCCTGTGGGCGCTCTGGGCTTTTCTGGATTTTGGTAACCCTGCAGTCCATCCGGTGTTGCAATATGGCTATTTGGGCACTAATCTGTGCTTTCTTGGGGTAACCCTCTATGTCTCCCTTGCCAATCGAAGCCGTCGCCAATCCCTGCAGTTTTTTGTTGATGTTATCGTTTTGTTTATAGCCCTGTCCGCGTTTTATTATGTTGTGTTTTTTTGGCATACGTTTCTAACCCTGTCGCACTCCAGTGTTTCCAGTATGCTCTATTTACTCACCGACATTTCCATGCTCAGCTTGATCGCTGCCATTCTCTTTTCCTATCGGATTCGATCCATACCTCGATATCTACTCATTTCGTTGTGTGGTCTTGCCCTGTTTACCGTTACTGATATCAACTATGTGTGGGCATCGATTCGGGGTAGCTATACGCCGAATTCATGGATTGACATCCTGTATGCCCTCTCTTTTATTACGCACGCGATAAATGCCCTGTTGTTTCTTAAGGCACCCCAAAGCCGGTTTCCTTCGGGCTCGCATATCAGCCGCTCCCGGGGAATTATCTATCGCAGTCTTGTCTTGCTCCTTATTCCAATCCTGGCCATCTTAACCGGGAAAATTGGTCTTGCGGAAACCTTTTTCTTTTTGATTCTTGCCTTTGGGTACCAAACAATCAGTTTGGTCCTTGATCGAGTGCGACAAAAAGAAGAAGCCCTTGCCGAGAACACAATGCGCTCGCGCATTCTTGAAGCCACTATTGCCGATCGTACCCGCGAGCTCAGGATAATGAATCAAACCCTGGAGAATTTACTTAAACGGGATGCCACTACCGGTCAGTATAACCGAAAGCATTTTACGGAGCTTCTGGAAGAATGGATGGCCAATAACACCATCGAAAACAAGATTTGGCTCTTAATCCTTGATTTTGACCGTTTTAAGTCGGTAAACGACACCTATGGCCATGACGTAGGCGATCAGGTGCTCAGGCAAATCGGGAAACGAATGGAAGGGATAACCAACGAACAGACCTTCTTTGCTCGTTTGGGTGGGGATGAGTTCGGGGTGGTCTGCCGGCGCCATCGCAGTGAATCTATCCGCTCCCTTATTCAAACCATTAACGACATGATGCTTGAGCCCCTGGTGGTGCATGCCTTTACGGTTCATTTATCGGTCAGTATGGGTGTGGCCTCCTGGCCTGATGACGCTAAGACCCGCAGCGATCTTATGCGTCATGCGGACATTGCCCTGTATATCGCTAAAAACCGACGGGTAAACGGGGTTTCCTTTTTTGACTCCCTTGCCAATGCGGGAATTGAGCGAAGCCACCAAATCGATTTGGCGCTCAGAAATGTCAAATTCGACCGGGAGTTTACCCTGGTCTATCAGCCACAAATCGCGATCGGCGGTCGCCGCCTTATTGGTATGGAGGCCCTTCTTAGATGGAATTCATCCGCCCTTGGACCGGTCTCTCCAGACGAGTTTATCCCCGTCGCGGAAGAAAACGGCACAATCCTCCCGCTCAGTGAATGGATCTTGCTCAGGACTATGGAGCAGATAAACAAGTGGAATCGTCAATATGGTAAGAGCCTTAGAATTGGCATAAATATATCTCCGCATCAACTTGACGACATCGACTTTTTGGAAAAGCTTGAGGCGATTATTGCCAAGGTTGGCATAGATCCCGCCTGGCTTAATCTGGAAATTACCGAGCGGAGCGCGATGAAGGACGAAAGCTTTATTATCAATATTTTTAACCGGCTTTCCTCGCTCAGTATCGTAAGCTCTATCGACGACTTTGGTACCGGCTATTCATCCTTAAGCTATTTAAAGAAGTTTAACATCAATTACCTTAAAATCGCCAAACAACTTATAGACGGCATCGCGATTAACGAAACCGAGGCTCAAATTGTACAAGCGATTATCATGATGGCAACGGCCCTTAACCTGCGTACCATCGCTGAAGGGGTGGAAGACGAGGAACAGCTGCGAATCCTTGAATCCCTTGGCTGCGACGAAATACAGGGCTTTTACTTTGGCCGTCCGGTGTCCCCCGAGGAGTTCGAGGAACTGTATCTTAAGGGATAAAAAAAGCCCGGCAAAGTGCCGGGCTCCTGTCAAGAATAAGGTAGCTTAGAAATAGAAAGGAATAGAGTCATCGCTTTTTTTAAGGCTGGAAATTTTATAGCGGTCAGGGACATATCCCACCGCAATTGTTAAACCGTCGGCTGTCTTAATTACATATCCATCTGAATCGGCGAGTTCAAGGGGAAGGTGGGCGGATAACTCGTTTTCCCAAAATGCGGCGTCAGCAAGGTTATACATGCTATTGATCTCATCCGTGTATTGCTTCAGGTCGCTATAACGATGCTCG
>JAFGIM010000048.1 GCA_016929605.1 Spirochaetales bacterium
GTTGGAAACGTGTTTCAAGAAGATTAAAATCTATGTCTTGAATATCACATTTTGCTCCAAAAGTTCCTTCCAATGCAGAGGTAAAAGCAACCCGGGCTATAACGTTTCGGAAAATGGTCAGCGCTAACAAGAGTGCGGTAACAATAATCAGGGAAATACCAATGGAGACAATCTTGATTCGTCCTTTTTGCTTTTTAATATCTTTGGCAATAAGGTTTAGTTTTTTCACAGCCTTTTTATCAAGAGAGACTGTTTCCAAATTGAATTTTTTGACCGGTTTTCCTTTCTTGTCGGTAGAATCGATAACAAGCGACTCAAGATATGCTTTGTCTGCCGGTATAAATATTTTTTTGAATATCTTTTTGTTCAGGTTTTTGTCTGTATAGCTCTTTGTGAACAGTTTATGTACTTTCATAATTTATTCTCCCCCAATTCCCACGGCACCAACAATTTTTCGTACAAGCGGCAGCTGGAAAAAAAGCTTGTATATCTTACTGTTTACAATTTTAGGTTGAACATGAGTTCTATAACCCTGAACCAGAACGCGGGAGAGGAAATATACCGGTACATATAGGACCATTGCCCATATAAGGGATCCCATTACCATTGTATTGTTAAATCTTGTTAAACCGATAAATGGTGTTGCGTACAGAAAGGCATACACATCATGTAAAGTTGGTTGGGTTAATAATATAAACCCGGTTTTTTCAACCCACACATCAATAAACGGAATAACAAATGAGAGGAGAATGAGCGAAATGAAGAGAGCGCCCTTGTTCATCCGAATAAACATGGTCAAAATAAACAGGAATGGCCATAAGAGGTTACCCTTCGGAACAAGGGCAAGCAAGAGTCCCAGACTAACTGCATGCGCGATATCGCCAGGATGGGCATTCGCGTTCAGCGCCTTTAAAAAACGTTTTACGTATTTGAACATTTTTCTCCTCCAACTACAATCTTATCGTATATCCTTGAGCGCAGCATTGTAAACATCAACATATTTTTTTGCGGAAACATCCCATCCGAATTTCTGCTTCATGGCTCTTAGTTTCATTTCTTTAATGTGTTCAGGTTTGTTATACCAGGCGTATGCAGCCCATCCGGTGGTATCATATATGCTTTGAGGTGAAAGATGATCCAGGACAAAACCAGTTCCCTCTCCGGTTTGTTCATTATAGTTTATTACAGTGTCTGCCAAACCACCTGTGTTTCTAACGATTGGTAAGGTTCCATAGAGAAGGGAATACATTTGGTTAAGGCCACAAGGCTCATATCGGGAGGGCATTAAAAAGAAATCGCTACCAGCTTCGATAAGATGACTTAATGCCTCATCGTACCCAATATACGCGCTAAAGTTTGGAAGACTTTGATTGAGCGCAGATAGCTCTGCCTCGCACCAGGCCTCCCCTGACCCCAGAACAACCATTTGAAGCTCTATCTCGCTGCAAATTCGATATGCAGATCCATAGGTTGGGCCAAACAGTTCTGCAACTCCTTTTTGGTCAACAAGTCTGGTTATCATGCCAACAAGGGGGATGTCGGGATTTACTGGCAGCCCCATGTGTTTTTGTAGAGCTTCTTTATTAAGAAGCTTTTTTTTGATCGATTTAACACCATACGTACTGGCGATGAGCGGGTCTTTTTCAGGGTTCCAAATATCTGTATCAACCCCGTTAAGGATTCCTGTTACATCGTTGGACCGATAACGGAGTATACCATCCATACGAAAACCGTATTCTGGTCGTTGTATTTCCTTTGCGTAAGTTGGTGAGACTGTGGTTAGCTTGTCAGAAGATACAAGCGCACCCTTAAGAAAGTTCATTCGATCCCAATCTTCGAAACCTGCTGCATAGAAGTTATCCCAATTCAAACCGGTATAGGGAAACAAATGTTTCCCATATACTCCCTGATAACCTATGTTGTGAATGGTAAATACGCTTGCAGTGTTTTTAAAGACTCCATGGCGTTCGTTAAACTTGAGTAGTATAGGTGCAAGAGCTGCAGCCCAATCATGTGCATGAATAATATCTGGAATCCATTCAATCTTCTTGCATAACTGAAAAGCAGCATGACCCAATAGCGAAAAACGTTGCGGGTTATCGTTGAAATCTGTTTCTCCGGGAACACCGTATATGCCATCTCTTCCGTAGCTTTGCTCATGGTCAATAAAATACACAGGTACCGTTGAGTCAGGAAGCATCCCTTTGTACACACCTGTCCAAATCTCCTGGTATCCAGGATGAACAGCCATCGCACCGCTGAGATGCTCCAGTTTTTTACGATCTATGCGGTAATACCGTGGCATAATGATGCGCACATCATGGCCTTCTTTGGAGAGTGCCAGAGAGAGCGCGGATACTGCATCGGCGAGGCCCCCAGTTTTTGCAAAAGGTACGGCTTCGCTGGTAACCATCAGTATTTTCATGTTAACTCCCTATTTCCAGTCAGAAGCGGCTTGAATAAACGCTGCTTCCGAGTTTTGCACAGACGCTAGAGATACACAGTATGCAAGGCGGAACCACCCGGATTTTCCAAATCCACGACCAGGAACACCCAAAATGCGATATTTTTTTAAGTGATCGCAAAAAGCGGCATCATCACCAGAGCGGTCGGGTTGACTGAGGCATTGTGGAACCTTGCAAAACAGGTAGAAAGCACCCTCAGGAGCAGCATAGGATATACCTGCTTTATCGAGTATTGAGGTTAAGATATTACGTCTTTGTGTATACAACGAATAGTCTACCGGTTCATTCCAGCATTCTGCTACAACTCGTTGGAATGTTGCAGGCGCATTTACATAGCCAAGGACCCTTGTTGCATAAATTATGGCATCGGTTAATTCTTGGGCATCAGGACATGAGGGATTAATGGCGGTGTAGCCAATGCGTTCCCCTGGTAGACTCAGGTTTTTGGCAAAGGAGGTAACGATTACTGAATCCTTCCAGTGAGGGAATAGTGGAGCGACCGTTTTGTTATCATAGAGAATTTCCCGGTAGGGTTCATCTGCGATTATGAGAACAGTTTTTCCGGTTTTTTCCCGATGTTGCTCCAGCGTACGGGCTAGAGCTATTATTTCATCTTCGGTGTAAATCTTTCCAGTGGGATTATTGGGTGAATTGATAATAATGGCGCAGGTTTTGCTTGTTAGGGCCCCGGCTATTGCCGTTATATCCAGGGAAAAGTCTTCCTTGGAAGGAACCGTGATGAGTGTCCCCCCATGATTACGTACATACTGGGTATATTCAACGAAAAACGGGGCTGATACCAAGACTTCGTCCGAGGGAGAAAGAATCGCCTTAAGAACTGAGTTCATCGCCCCAGCCGCTCCTACGCCCATGACAATCCGGGAAAAATCGACGGTAATACCCTGCTCTATTGAAACCTTTTGTGCCATGGCTGCCCGTGTTTGAGGATATCCCGCGTTTGGCATATATCCATGCAACGATGGCTCAGTTGAGGCCGCAAGCCGTTGTAATACTGTTTTAACCTTTGCTGGCGGCTCAAGATCGGGATTTCCGATACTAAAATCGTAGACCTTATCGGCTCCGAACTGAGTTTTCATTTGAATGCCTTCCTCGAACATTCGCCTGATAAAGGATGAAGAAGTCATTAAATCTTTGATGTAGGGGGCAACTGGCATAAAAAGCTCCTTGGAAATACTGCTATACCTTAATCATACCACATCAGGCTCCCTTTGCGAAAGAAGATTGAGAGGTGATGCCCTTAAATCCTTTTGGGGTTTTATCTTGTCAATGCCCCTCTCGTATGATAGTCTGTTCATAGATTGAACAAACAACAGGCAGGTATGGAACAGGATTCGGAATTTCTTCTACTTGAAACAATTCATGATCTCACTCAATCCCAAGCAGATATTAGCCAGAGGGATTTGTCCCGTGCGATAAATATGTCTCTGGGTATGACCAATGCCCTTCTTAAACGCCTCAGTCAAAAGGGTTTTATCATAATCCAAAAAATTTCTCCCCGAAATGTATCCTACGTACTTACCCCTGATGGTATTAACGAATTAGCCGGAAGGACCTATCGGTATCTTAAAAGAACCATCAAGAAGGTGGTTGATTATAAAGAGGTTATTGTTACTGTTGTTAAAGAGGCAAAAAAAAGGGGATTTTCGCGAATAGGTCTTTTAGGTCAAAGCGATATCGATTTTATTATTGAATGGGCAGCTTCTTCGGTTGAACTGGAGTATTGCACCTTCGCAAGTACCGATGATATTCCAGCAGATTCCTTTGTGTTTGTCTCAGAAAACCTAGCGCAACCGCCGGTTCCCGTAACCGCTCAAATGCCTGCTATTCATATAGCAGAAATTCTTTCAGGGGCACTTACATGAAGTATCTTGTTACCGGATCCGCAGGATTTATCGGTTTTCATGTTTGTCGCACTCTTTTACGCGCCGGTCATGAGGTTGTCGGTTTTGACTCGGTAAACAATTATTATCGCCAGGATCTAAAAGAAGAGCGCCTTACCATTTTGGAAGCAGAAGGTGCTAATGCTCCTGGCCGGTTCCGATTTTTTAGAGGCCTTCTTGAGGATTCAGATCTTCTTGCTACAGCCTTCGCATGTGGCCCTTTTTCGGCTGTTATTCATCTTGCAGCCCAGGCAGGTGTTCGCTACAGTACCACTCATCCGCAAGCCTATCTTTCGAGTAACCTCGAAGGTTTTCTCTCTATTTTAGAATTGTGTCGCACTTTTTCGGTTCCACATTTGGCCTTTGCTTCCAGTTCGTCAGTGTATGGATTGAATCGAACCGTACCTTTCTCCGAAAATCATTCGACGGATCATACGGTTAGCTTGTATGCAGCAACAAAAAAGGCAAATGAGGTGATGGCTCATACTTATAGTCATTTGTACGGAATACCGGCTACAGGAATGCGTTTTTTTACCGTATACGGGCCCTATGGCAGGCCTGATATGGCCTATTTTAAATTCGCAGATGCGATTATGAGGGGAGAAACCATCGATATATACAATAACGGTGATTTATTGAGAGACTTTACCTACATAGACGATGTTGTGAGAGCTATCATCATGATTGCCGATCGTCCTGCTCAGCCGGATGCTCTTTTTGATCCGAATAATCCTCTACCCGCATCTTCTTCCGCTCCATTTACCTTATATAATATTGGAAATGCGGCTCCTGAACCGCTTGAGCTTTTTATTGATTATTTGGAAAACCTGTTAGGGAAAAAGGCAATTAAACGGTATTTGCCCATGCAAGCAGGGGATGTATATATGACAGCGGCTGATACCAGCCGTTTAGAAAAGGATTTTTCCTGGAAGCCACATACTCCACTTGCGGAGGGTCTTGCTTCCTTCACTGATTGGTATAAGGAGAGAAAACCATGGCTACAATAACAGTTGCTGGAACCGGGTATGTTGGACTTGTGTCCGGAACGTGTCTTGCCGATTTCGGCAATACCGTTATCTGTGTAGATAATAACGCCGATAAAATACACACCCTTAAAAATGGTGGTATACCAATATTTGAGCCTGGTTTGGAGGATGTTGTAAAGCGAAACGTTGCATCGGGGAGGCTTTCCTTTTCCACCGATATGGCTTCGTCCGTACGCGCGAGCGATGTTATTTTTATCGCGGTAGGCACTCCTCCAGCAGATGATGGTAGCGCAGATCTTAAATATGTAGAGGCTGTTGCACGTGAAGTTGCCCGTTCTATGAACGGTTATAAAGTCATCGTAGATAAAAGTACGGTTCCTGTTGGTACCGGTCGTAAGGTAATGAGCTGGGTATCCGAGGAATTGAATGTGCGGGGTGCAGAAGCACTGTCTTTGGGTTTTGATGTTGTGTCAAATCCTGAGTTTTTAAGGGAAGGATCGGCAGTACAGGATTTTATGCATCCAGACCGGGTTGTTATTGGTAGTGAATCAACTCGTGCTAGATCCTTAATGAAAGATGTATACCGCTCATTATATATAAACGAAACCCCCTACATCGAAACCAATATTGAAACGGCGGAGATGATTAAGTACGCGTCAAATTCTTTTTTGGCGGTTAAGATTACGTTTATTAATGAAATTGCCAATTTATGCGAAAAGCTTGGGGCTAATGTCCAAGATGTTGCTAAGGCGATGGGGCGTGATGGTCGCATTGGTGGCAAGTTCCTTCACCCGGGCCCTGGTTATGGTGGCTCCTGTTTCCCAAAAGA
>JAFGIM010000049.1 GCA_016929605.1 Spirochaetales bacterium
CGCACCCTTCCCGGATTCCTTGAAGATCAACAATTGTGCGCCCGTATTATCAAACTGATAGAACCACTTACGGCTACCGAGGCCGGTTCGCGTGAAGAGTTATCATGTGTCGCAGCCTTTTCCGGAATTCTTCAAAAGGATATTCTCTGTGGCGCAAATATCCCTCGCTGGTATGCGGTGGTACATCTGTGTCGAGGCCTTATCCCCACACGAAAAACAGTACTACACCGACTACAAGCGGTAGTTGCCGATGCCCAGACCCAACAGATATATCTTGATAAAGCACGAGATGATGAGTTTACCAATGTGCTGTCTTCTGTAGAGCGGGAATTAATAACCTGTTTTAGTGTAGATATACTGCGAAAAACACTCGTCTCATCTTTTACTCGCCTTGGACTTGATGGCGCGGTGTTGTGCCTTTATGAGCGACCGGACGCGCCCCTGGAGGGAGCCCGGGTAATCGCCGCATTCCGAAAAGGTGAAGAAGTTCCCTTTCCCAAAGAAGTATTTCCAACACAAAAAATTGTTCCCGAGTCAATTCACTTTACCGCAGGACCCGAGAGCTCACTCATTATTGAACCCTTGTATTATCGGGAAGAGCGACTTGGATATATCGTCTTTGAGCAAACATCCCGGTCTGCTCGTGTCTATGAATCTCTGGCAGCACAAATCAGTAGTGCGCTCGAAGGGGCGGTGTTGATAGAGCGAGTGATGTCCGCAGAAAAAGCGATACAGGAGCGCAGTAGACAGATAGAGGCTCTGGTAAAACCAATGATGGATTCGATCCGCACTGTTGCTCAAACAACGAGTGAACAGCATGTGGTTATTTCCAAGTTGGAAGACCTGAATCAAAAAAGCCTGAAGTCTGTTAACGGGATGGAAGGAAACACTCGCGCTTTGGCAGAAGCCATAGAAAAAACGGGTGCGCTTGTTGGCGAGATAAATAATATCTCCGAGGTTATCAACGTCGTTGCCATAAACGCGAGTATAGAGGCAGCCCATGTAGGACGCGAAGGTGCTGCCTTCGCCGTAATCGCGGGCGAAGTAAGAAAACTCTCTGCCTCAACACGGCAAAACTCTGAGCGGATAACCGGATTCCTTGGCGAGGTTGAGACAAAGATATCCTCGCTTGCCCAGTCCAACAAGGAACTGTCCTCCGCCTTCGCAGAGTTAAACGCGACAATCCGGGCAACAGTAAGTACCCTTGAGACCATCACAGGTCGCATGGAAGGGCTCGATCGTGGCAGTGGTGAAATATTGTCCTTGATGAATGACAGAGGACAGACGAGTCACTATTAAGCGCGACCGCTTTGCGGGGCTTGCCCCGTTAAGCCCTTAAGGTCCTTGCGGTTATTGACTTGGAGCTTCTCGAAGATGTGTCTGATATGGGTTTTAGTGGTATTTTCCGAAATGCACAGCTTCTCTGATATCTCTTTGGTGGTAAGCCCTTCAACCAAGAAGGTATATACGGCTTGTTCCCGTCGACTCATGCGAAAGCTTAAAGAAGCAGGAGAAGCTTGCGTAAGGGTAATGGAGAACCCTGAATCCTCGCTATTAAATTTAATACGTTCCGCAAAACAAAGGTATTCATGTTCACCCGAAAGAATCAGTGAAAAAGAGGTCGCACCGTTTGAAAGAGCTGCGTCTTCCACAACTGTCATCTGGATACCGAGTGAATCGCTAATATGTTTGCCGATAAGAGCGGAAAAGCCGGGAATACTCAGAGCTTGCTCGTTGATATCCTGAATAATCCCGGTAGCATCAACGAGGATCAGCGACTTGCTGATGGTATCCATTACGTTTTTATACTCAATAGGAAGCGTGTCAAAAAGCCGATAGCGAATAATCGATATCATAAAAAGCAAACCACTAATGGCAAACACAAGCGAAGAAAAATCGCGTTTGATTCCCGGAATCAGACGAAACACATACAAAAGATTACAAGCGATTGGCAAGGCCACCGCAATAATTGAAAGAATTCCCTGATTTCTTTTTCTACCTTCAGTGGCAAAAAAATTTTTAAAGACAAGAGCCGTGCCTGACAGAAAAAGCGTATACGAATAGATAACATGAACCCAAAACCAGGAGCCATATTCGGTAATCTTGGTAACTCTTAATTCATGTTCTTCGACGATGTGATATTCCCTCCATAGAAAACCATGAGAATCGTTAGTCCACGCAATGATGATAGTCATAACGGGAATAACAGAGAACACCGCAATATATGAAAAAGGGTGGGGGAGAGATCCTCCACGGGCATATTCTAAACAGAAATAAATCCAGGTAACCGGTAAGAGGGCGAGTAGGCCATATGTAATGCGTGAAAACACGAGAAGCTCATTATTAGTGTTCGCATGTAATTCGAGCATATTAAAAAGAATGATTGAGGTAGTCGTTATTAAAAAGAAGATGAGGGAGGTAAAGCGTCTGCTTCGATGGTTTATTATTGCAAAAAGGGTGGAGAGGATCAGGATCATGAGTGCAAATGGGGCTAGAAGGAGATAAAGCATTGGCTGGTGCATCATGGGTGCCTGAAATGACTGCTCGCAGGATTGTTGGTAATTCTACGGAGCGGATCTTTGATTAGAAAGGACAAAATTGTTACAGTCCAAGGTTTGTATCCCAAAACACCCTCTTTACCTATGTATGGGTATACTTTATCCCGGAATTTCCCTCTGTTCAATAAAAAATCTAGAAGTAATTTGTTTTTTAACCAGTAGATGATGAGCCTTCTGCGGAGATAGGGAGGAGTTGCCAACAATCTTGCGAGCACTAAAAAAAAAGCTAGCCGCGACATATATATGCCGCGGCTAAAGGTATTTTTAACTAGCTGTTTAGCTTGAATGCATTCTACGCCCGTTATTAGCATCAAACAAGGTTATGAACGGGTGATTTTCGGGTGATTTTTTGCAATTGTAACAATGTAAAAGACCTTTGTTTACAAATGACCCCCTTTTTTGAGGCGGTTATGCTTGAATATGTGAACATATGAATATATATTCATATTATGAGTAACGATACTACGATTCAGTCTGTGTTAGACGGGGATGATGTTTCCCTTTATGAGTTGGGTGATTTTTTTAGGGTTCTTGGGGATTCAACGAGGATCAGAATTATTTCCTTACTAATTCCCTCGGAATTGTGTGTGCAGGATATTGCAGATTCTGTCGGTATGTCTGAATCTGCGGTTTCGCATCAGTTACGGATTTTACGCCAGGCTAAAATGGTTCGGACTCGTCGTGAGGGGAAACAGGTGTTTTATGCTCTGGATGACGACCATATTGAACAATTGGTTCGTATTGGTTTGGCACACGTTAAAGAAGGAAGATGATATGAGTTGTAACTGCGATGGTGCTTGTGATTCTGTCGTTCGTCGCTCTCGTCGGGCGGTTCGTCTGCTGGTTCTTCGATTTGTTATATCTTCACTTTTATTCGCCATGGCTTTTTTGGTACCAGGCGATAAAGGTTCGTATATCTTTATTATTTCATGGTTTCTTTCCGGATATACTGTGTTATTTTCCGCGATACATGGGTTACGAAATAAAAAGATTTTTGATGAAAACTTTTTGATGTCAATCGCAACGATTGGAGCATTTGCAACAGGTCAGTGGTCTGAAGGTGCTGCGGTTATGCTCTTTTTTAATTTGGGAGAGATGATTCAGGAATCAGCAGTTAATCGTTCGCGAACTTCTATAGAAAAATGTCTTGATATTAGATCTAATACCGCAAGGATTCACCCGGATGGTTCGATCGTTCATCCTTCTCAAGTTGCCATTGGATCTCTTGTGATGGTTCTTCCGGGCGAGAGAGTTCCACTCGATGGCCTTCTTGTGGAAGGATCATCTTCGTTTGATACTTCAGCGATTACCGGAGAAAGTATACCCCGTGATCTTGTTGCCGGCGATGAAGTGCTTTCGGGGTTTGTTAACGGGCAGCATCCGGCTTTGATTCGTACTACAGCCCTGTATTCTGATTCTACTGTGTCGCGGATGCTTGCCTTGATTGAAGGGGCTGCATCCCGTAAGGCTAAAACGGAGAGGCTCATTACGTCTTTTGCCAGGGTGTACACCCCTATAGTAACTATCGCGGCCTTACTGGTGGCCCTTGTTCCTCCGGTTTTGGCATCTTTGGTTGCAGGAAATGTGTCTCTCTTTAGTACGGAATTTTCCCGGTGGGGCTATCGTGCATTAGTTTTTTTGGTTATCTCCTGTCCATGCGCCTTTGTCATTTCTGTTCCACTCGGCTATTTTGGCGGGATTGGAGGAGCCGCGCGCCGGGGCATTTTAGTTAAAGGAGCGCAAGCCCTGGATGGGCTGGTAAAGGTTAAGGCGGTTGTTTTTGATAAAACAGGCACCTTGAGCGAAGGCCGCTTCTCGGTTACAGCGCTTTCTACTGCACCTTCGGTCAGTGAACAGGAGCTTCTTGCCACTGCAGCTTCCATAGAAAAGCATTCAAATCATCCGATTGCTCGCGCGATTGTCTCTCATGTTACCCAGAAGTATCCTGACTCTCATCCCAACTCATCGGTCAATCCTTCTGACATTGCAGGTTCGGTGTGCACGGAACGACCCGGGTATGGGCTTGTGTGTGGTTCTGGGGCTAATCGGGTGGCGGCAGGAACCAAGCGACTTATGGATGAATTGGGGGTTTCTGTTGGCGGTTTGGGGGATGAGCACACTCGGGTATATGTATCGCGCGGTTCTGATTTGTTGGGCTGTATTGTGTTGTCAGATCGACCTAAAAAGGATGCTTTCGCGGCAGTGGCACAGTTGCGTTCCCTCGGCGTTTCCAGAATAGCATTGATAAGTGGCGATTCCGCGTCTTCAGCTCATGCACTGGCATCGGAAGTAGGGATTATGGAGGTGTACTCGGGTGTGCTTCCCGATGAAAAGGTTCACTATTTTGAACAGATAGCCAAGGACTCTGAACAAGGTTCTGCGATTTTTGTTGGAGACGGGATAAATGACGCTCCGGTTATAGCTCGCGCGGACGTGGGTATTGCGATGGGAGGGATCGGAAGTGATGCTGCGATTGAAGCTGCTGACCTGGTTATTATGAATGACAATCCTCGTTCGGTGCCAGAAGCTATTCGCTTGGCTCGATATACTCGCAGTATTGTGTATCAAAACATTGCCTTTGCCTTCGCCGTTAAGCTACTTTTTTTGATACTAGGAGCTTTTGGGATAGCAACCTTATGGGAGGCAGTGTTTGCGGATGTTGGCGTTGCGCTCATTGCTACGGCAAATGCCTTACGGGCACGAAGCTCACGAATACCTGGGGATAAAAGATAGACAGACTGGCGTTTTTTTGATACTTTGTAATAGTTCTATGCCGGCGTGGCGAAATTGGTAGACGCAGCAGACTCAAAATCTGCCGCCTTCACGGGTGTATCGGTTCGAGTCCGATCGCCGGCATTCTATTCACCAACAATCTTGCGAGCAGTTACTGATTAACACGACAATTCCAAAAATTGCAGTATCTTCTCCATTTTCCGGCTCACCAAGTCTATGGTGTATTCCGGGAAATCACCTTTCTTTATCAATTGCGGCACTAAAGCAGCTATTTTATTCGATGCTTCTTCTACGGTGTTATACCCCGACCAGTCTTCTTCTTCAATTTGTTCAACTAACTCGGTCAATGCGTCAATCTGGCTTCGGTATACAGACACGTTCTCCATAAGGACATAGTCGGTGTAGAGTCCCTGTTCGCGTTTTTTATGCGACTGTTTAATCAAGTGTTCACAATCTTCCTGCATATCCTCAATTTCTACTTTAAGGATGTTGATAAACTTGCGAATCTTTCCCATACACTCTCCTTGTCCGCTATTTGGCTTCGGCAGTCTTTTTTTCTTTTTCTTCGGCTGCCAATCGGTCCGCTTCCATCTCGATTTCTGCTTGTAAGGCTATCTGTATGTAGTTTCGTATTTTATCTCGGGATAGCTGTTCCATTTTTGGAGAGAAAAGCATGACATACATGGTTCTGTCATCTTTCATGCGAGTTCCGAATACGACAACCGAGGTAAGGCGAACGAGTGATGCTCTGAGTTTTAATTGAACATCATGAAGGACGGTGTTTTTTTGAAAGGCGGGATCAGGGTCAAGAATGCATGAAAAACCGACGGCACTGATGTCTACAATTTTCCCGATGCTTTTAATTGGTCCTTCCCGAATATTAATAGAGGAGATGGTGTCATGTTCACAACTGGCGCGAACGTATTTTCTCCGTCCTTTTGCCTCATTTGCTTTAAGGGTAGCAAGAAGTATTCGGGTGCTTTCTTCAATACCAAGTTTGAGTTTGATAAATCCGCAGGGTATTCCTATATCCATCAGGTATTTTCGCTGAAGGTCCTCGTCGGTATTGTACGACACGATGCCAATACCAATGCCGGAGGTCGCGGGGTTTTGCTGGGTATCGCGAACCCATTTTTCCCATTCACCCTCGGAGAGTCCGGTATCAATATTGATAAACACAAGGGAGTCTGGATATAGCACAATGAGCCTGTTTGCCATCGACAGGTCTTTGAGCATGTACACTTCATATTCTTGCTCCAGCAATCGACTTACCAATTCGTCCCGGATGACGCTGGGTGGGTAGAGAAAAAAGACCTTTTTACCAAGGTCGTTAGCGATGTCCACTAAGAGATTCCTCCAACAAGACCCGTGAAGGGAGGGCGACCCCTATTGCCATATACACCAAGGGGTTTTCCTCTCCGGCGGTCTCTTCTATTCTGGAAATAACCCATAAGGCCTTGGCGATCTGGCCGCCAGTGGTATGGATGTCCGTTTCAACATAGGTAGGATACGTTGTCAATCCGGATTCATCAAGGGGTAAGATTGCGGTAATTCTGCGCCCGAGCAGTTCCGATTCCCTTATTCGCAGGAAATCGCATACTGCCGGATTCGCCTTTATGATATATCCCTCAGGATTCCAGTTAAGGATTGCTACCGCTGCTCCATCGATTATTTTTTCATGGTAGCCGGTTTCACTGCGGTATGC
>JAFGIM010000050.1 GCA_016929605.1 Spirochaetales bacterium
ACACGCGATCCTTCTTCAGGAAATACTATGCTAAGAGAACTTGCTGAAGCTCCTCCCGCATGTCCGTCAATCCAGGGTGGCGCCTTCCGATACGTTAAATCATGTAATCCATAAAATCGTTCTATATGCGCAGGTAATACAAATCGTTTTTCCGTACGTGGTAATTCTCCTTGCATATCCTGTGCAGTCGCTTGTCGCGAGCCATCAACGGTCAGGGACAAAACGCGGCAATAAGGGCAACACTCGCTCGCTCGGGCATTTCTTGGTTTATACTCAATCTTTTCATCCGAACATGCGGGACCTGCTAGATATCCAGAGCGTGAACATACTGTTACCTGTTCAAGATCTTCTATTGGCGGTGAGGGCCAGGGAGCGCGAGGAAGAATTGAAAAGATATCAAAAAGGACTGGAGCCGAAGTTGAAACACTTTTTAAAGCGGGAGTCCCCTCGCCACTGGCATTACCAAACCAAACCCCGACGGTGTATTCAGAGGTTACTCCAATTGCCCATGCATCACGGTTGCCATAACTCGTTCCGGTTTTCCAGGCAATTCTTTGTGCAGAGGCATACCGTTGCCACAAGCCCTCATCTTCGGGGCGTACTCCTTTAGAAAGGACATCCAGAGTTATGTAGGCAGATCCGCGTGAATATGGCCGGTTTGCTGGACTAACCGGAAGCGGCGCTTGTGTATATGCTGCGGCTGTATTCATAACTGCGGCAAAGGCTGCTACTCCCTCTTCCAGTGTAATTTCCCCGCCACCCAATATTAGCGGAAGTCCATATTCATCAGCACTTCTCGTTAATGTCGTAAATCCTGCTTTCTGAAGGTCCTGCAAAAAAGGCTCTATACCATATTCCCTGAGCATCCTTATAAACGGAATATTAAGCGATCTGGACAAGGCTTCGCTTGCGGGAACAACGCCCCGATACACCGGCAAATTATTCTCCGGTCTATAACTTCCTATTCTGGTTGGAATATCAATTACAAGCTGATCGCGAAGCAACAGTCCTGCGTCAAGCATTACCGCGTATAGGAATGGTTTCAAGATACTTCCGGAACTCCGTTTGGATGAAACCACATCTACATCCTGATTCTTTTGAGCAGAAGGTACATTCCCAACGTACGCAATTACCTTACCCGTTTTTGTTTCCATAATCATCGCACCGCCGTTATATATTCCGGTCTGCTGAAACCGTCGGGACCATCTATCAATCATTGAAGAAACAGTTATCTGTAATCGTCTGTCTATATCAGTATTGGTTACTCCCTTATTTTTTAATCGCTCTAGAAGGTGTGGTGCATGCCGTGGAAGTGGAAGCGGTTTTCCCGGAAGCGCTTCCAATAGCGAAAGTTCAAGTGTTTGATAGTCAATATCGCCTTCCGTATAAAGAGCTTGCAACAGTCTGTTGCGCTTAGCTAGTAATCGCTCTCGATCAGCTCCAGGATGAACAAGAGAAGGTTGATTAGGTAAAACGGCAAGGGTTGCAGCCTCTGCCCAGGTCAGGTCATCAGGTCCTCTGCCATAATAACGCCAGGAAGCTGCTTCAAGGCCAACAACATTTCCTCCAAAGGGAGCGTGAGATGCATATAAGGTTAGTATGTCCTTTTTTGATCGCAGCACCTCCAGGGAAACTGCGCAAACCGCTTCTTTAAGTTTGTTGTTCATTGTCCGCACTTGATTTCCCAAGGCAAGGCGGGCTGTTTGCATGGTGATGGTTGAGCCCCCGGATACAACAGTACCGCTTACCAGATTGTCCCGAATTGCCCGAATAATCGAAAGCGGATCAATTCCTGGATGGTAGTAAAATCGTTTATCCTCAAACACCAGCAAGGCTCGTGCGGCTCGATGCGGAACCGGCCTTGGCGGGAGTCTCCACTGTCCATCTGCCGCAACAGAGGCTCCCAAAAGGTCATTCGAACTATCATAGAGGACGAATGAATAGGGGACGTTAAAGCGAGGCTGGAGCAAAAAAAGCATACCAGTAAAAAAAAGCGCGGGCGCAAAAACTGCGCCCAACGCTATAAATACTTCATTTCGAGTAATGCGAATCATTACCGTACAGTAGTTCCTGGAACAACGGACACGATATCTCCATCATACATTGCTTCGAGTCGAACTGCCGGTACATAATACTGACCTTCATACACAACTGTTGCGATATAACGGAATGTTTTAGTCTGCGACGACTGAAGCTGGAAGTAGGTATATATATGAGTGTCCTTAATATCCTTGTAATCGTAGGAGGAGCTAGACCCGGAAGAACTTCCTTCCATTCCAATTCGCTCATTTGCGAATTCCCAACAAGTGGGAACCGGCACCGACAATACAAGATTGTTAAGTGTCTTCCCGGATGTATTGCGGCAGGTAACAATCATGGTAAAAGAGTCTCCTACTGCAAGATCACTAACTCTCACATCCCGTCCAGATCCCGAAACATAGCGAACAGAGGCTTGAACTCCATTTTCCACGGCCTTTTCTTCCCCTGCAGGAAGGATGCCCTTTGTAACAATGCGGGCATACAAGGGCTCTGTTCCAGTATTCTTGCAAAGCACTGTCTGAGTTGGTGAGTCAAATGGTTCCAGATCGCGGATGACTGTTCCCTTCGTAACAACCCCTTCCAGCTCTCCCTTATCCCACTCTACTCTCCAGGCAGTATTCCCCACTTTGGTAAGACTATAATGTGGGGCAAGCGACATGAGCATCCAGGCCGTTTCTTGTGTAGAATACCAACCCGAAGAAGATAAGGCCTCGGTTACCTTGGCAAGGGTTCCGATTGAGCGATTTGTTTCTCCGAGTACATTCATCATGGCAAGAACAAGCGCTTGATCACGAGTTGTGGATCCCCAGTTACTACCAGTGTCGCGGTAACGTTCAAGTTCAACTGCCAGACCACGCACAAGTTCAGCAGCCTGTGAGCGTTGTCCGGAAAGGTAATACGCGCCGGCTAACAGCCACTTAACTGGAACAGAGGAAGTGTTTTGTTGCCGCAACCGATTCATCGAACCAATATCAGCGTTCCCAGACAGGGCAAGTGTATACAACCGATACGCCTGTACCTCAACATCCCTATCATTACTTGAATTGAACGCCTTGGCTTGTTCTGTCTGATATTTCAACCACGGTGCATATAAAGACTGGGGAATTTCATATCCTGCTTTCTTTGCTTCCAACATAAAGTGCCCTGCGTAACAGGAACCCCAAGGATTACTTTCTCCGCCCGATGGCCAGTAAGAGAACCCTCCGTCAAACGCCTGATATCCTGAGTAACGCTCAATAACAGACAATACATTCCTTTTTATGGTATCAGTTTCTTCTGGAGACATATCGATCATGGACGGTATATACAGCTGAGGGAAACCACCAGATGTTATCTGTTCTATACATCCATGAGGATAGGTAAGCAGATACGAAAGACGAGACTGGATATCCAGTACGGGCATTTTAGATACTTCAATACTCATTGCCTTACTGCCAGACTCACCCGGGCTCGGAACAAACTCTCGTTTAGATTCCCCGGCTTTTAAGTAGAAAGACCGGGTGGTAACAGTCGGACTACCCCGCGACACAACCTGAATCTCCGTTGTATTGGTCGCGGTGACCGATCCATCAATCGCGGTTGCTGCTACGGTAACAACAGCCTTTCCCTGTACTGTGGTGGAAACCGGAAGTGTTACCGTCTTGTCACTTCCAGCGTCAATGACCACATCAAGGCTTTCATTTACAACCAAGGCTCCCGTCGACTTTAAAGAAACCTTTAACGCGGATTTAGTTGGCTGTCCATTAAAGATGGTAATGGGAATTTTAATCTTTTCATTACTTCCAAGCGTTCTGGGTAGTGTGGAAAGAATCATTAATTTTTCCCGAACCGGAACCTGCTTTTCTGCCGTGCCATAGGCACCTTTCTTTCCCGCAACAACCATTAGTCTTACGGCACCGATATAATTTGGCATCTTGAATACATGTTCCTTGGTCTCGCCTTTACCAAGCTCAAATGGCCCAAGAAAAAGGACAACGGGCTTAAATCGCTGTGCCTTCGCCTGGTTACCCGCACCCATGTCTTCGCCTCCACCAACGGAGAGAATGGTTTCAAGTTTTCCACCATACGCGCTCATAACATAGCGGTACAAATCCCAACTTGCCAAAGAGGATCGCTCTTTTTGATAAAACTCGTACCATGGATTCGGGGCAGTAAAACGGGTAAGACCAAGAAGGCCTTCGTCCACTACTGCGACAGTATACGTCATCGGCTTTCCGTTATTTTCCAAAACCTTGAATCTTGCTTCTCTTCCGGATGAATATTCCTCGGGCGCAAGAACCATCGGCTTCAGTCGAGTGGCCGGATCCTCTACCATAAGCGGCAGTATTCCGTAAAGCCTTATAGGCAGACTATTTACCGTTTGCATATGAGGTTGCAAGAGCGTAACATGCGCATATACGTTTGGAGCCATCTCCGCTGTAATGGGGCATTTCCAAACAGTAGTCCCCTTTGACCCCTTAACCCATTCCTGCTTTAGAATCCTTCCGTTTTTCTCCAGTGTAACCAGGGCCCGGGCGTTTTCATTCGCGGCAAAGGTTATCTCTGCCGTGTTACCTACGGTATAAGTGTTTTTGTCCGAAGACAAGGGTAACATCGCCGCACTTCCAGAACCAGAATCGCCACCACGACCTGCCCATCCTGGCCAGTCAATATACACAATTTTTCCTGCCCGATGTCCACCGGAGGGATCTTCTACCACAGCAAGGTAACGTCCCCATTCAGGATACTTAACTTCCATTGTCCAGGTAGCACTTCCCTTTTTTGCTACAATCGAATCCTCGGCAATCACACGATCATACGAATGGGATACATAGGAGGCATCAGTTAACGCATCTTTCTCCCACCACCAGCGCCATTCAAGTTTATAGAGCTTGACCGTTAAGGGAACATCATTTTTAATCGGATGACCTTCCGCATCGACAACAGCAAGATCAATACGATGCTTAACATCAGTAAGAAGCATGCCCCGAGTTGCGTCTCCCTTTGGCAGTTTAATGCCGACATATGCATTGTAGGGAGAGAAAGGATATGCAACTTGCTCGGCGGAAAACATCCCCGAAGGCTCAAACACCCTCGTCGTCATCATTGCCTTTAGTTTTCCCGGAACATCGCGTCCTGAATCAAGATCAAGGGTTACATTGGCTGTAGATTTTTTATCAAGCGAGCCTTCCCACACAAGCCGATTGTTCTCTTCGATACCTCGTCTAGGATCAGTAAAGGTATAATCTGAATATCCATCGAACACCGTTGGAGCGGATACAAAGGAAACCCACACATCAGCCTTATAGTCTGGTGCAGGAGCCCCATGAAGCCAGGCGCTTTGCAGGGTAAAGTTATTTTGGCCCTGTGTTAATATAGCATTTTCAGTTTGTAGATTTATTGAAAGCCGGTTTGGCACTACAGCCTCAATCCGCAGGTACTTAGTCCAGGTTTGTCCACCTGCCTTAACACGCGCAACCCATGAACCCGATTCATCATCTTCGTCAGTTCGTGTGTCAATTCTATAAAAACCATCAACGGAATTAGATATAACCTGTGTTGAGCGAATACTACCATTTGGACTTTCAAGCTCGAAGGTAATCGGAAAATCCTTGGGAACCGAACCCGAAAGATCTTGCCTGACGAACACAAGATGAATATCATCTCCCGGCCGCCATACTCCCCGCTCTCCATAGATAAAGCCCTTAACGCCCTTTTCTGCGGACACTCCATCTATCGGAAAATGACTAACACTTAATGAAGTTCCATCATCGATACGTAAATACGAAGTTTTTCCACCTTTGTGCGCAGTGATAAAATAGGGAGCTGACTTTGCTTTCCCGCTAAAAAATCCGTCTTTGTTGGTTACCCCGGTAAGGATTTTTCCCTGTGCGTAACTATAAAAGGTAATATCAGCTCCGGCTATTGGATTGGTAGTTCCGATATCCGCAACAGAAACAGCGAAAGCCCCATCCACGTCCTTCTTTATCATTATCCCCAAATTGGAAACAAGGACAGTTCGCGAAGCAACGCATGAGCTGTTATATTCGCTCATATAATATGCAGGGTGGCAGGGATCGTCCCGATAGGTACGATATTCCCTGCGCGTATCGTAATCCATTTCCTCTGCATAATCCCAATAACTTTGCTCGCTTTCTTCTTCTGGCTGTCCAATGCTGTCGGGAGGCTCGGGCAATGAAGAGAAATCACGATGCCCTCTGGTACATACGTACTTGGTATGTCGTTTACGGAAGGTCACCTTTATTTGCAATATGGCCCCAGGATCTTTCTTGACAAGCTCGCTTAAATCAAGGCCTCGGGGTACATAACGGTTCTTCATGCCCTCGTTCCAGTCAAAATCAATTGACTTTGTCCATATCGGATCCGACACACGACGCAATTCACGCGAGCCGTCAAGTTCGTTCACTTGTAAAAACTGAAGTACGTTATCGCCATGAATCTTGTGAGCCTCTATAAGAACCCCGGAAAGATTGAGCGTCTCTATCGGTAGCACAACTCCATCCGTGGTGGGAAGAATCACGCCGTCGGTTACAAATCGTACGGCTGGCTTATCCCATGAGGAACTGACTGTTGAGGATACGGGAACCATCAGCACCTTTCCGCTGTCGCTCTGCAATCCCTCTAATATCTCGATTTTCTGATCGGCAATCCAATTCTCCTTGCCATACACCGTTAATGAGTTCTTGTTTATTGAATAGCGCACATTATGCTCATTACCGATACGGACAAAGCCTCTAATATCTTGGCGAGAATCAAGCAATTCAGAGAATAAAACCTTTACCGTAGCAGGTCCCTCTTGGGCGACTTCTATAACCCTGAATTCATCCCTCTTTGGAACAAGCCAGGTTTTCTCGTTAAGCTGTTCTCCACGGGATGCGTCCTTCCAGCTAAGCGTGAGTAGCTCATCGCTTTCCCTACGGGCAATTGATTCAATGCGGAAGGCATGGGTTGTTGATTCCCCTTCGCGCTCCCAAATAATGTCCAGGTTCTGTTTTCTTGTATTTTTTCCAAGGCTCGCGCGTACCGCTTTTCGGGCCTCTGCCTGAGAAATCGGTATTCCGGCGGACACAACACCGTCGAGCACAAATATATTCGCATCCTTGTCCGAAGGCACAAGACCGCCGGGAATTACGGTTATTGATTGAGGATTAACATCAAAGCGGGTAATAAAACCCCTGTCGCCGGATACACCGCCCATCAATACACCAGTGTCAACAGACAGGATCAATTGCGAGTCGGCCGCATATGGGCGAGAAGGCGTAAACTCTATAGTTCGATCATCTTTACAGGACCAGCTCCCTTGTACTTTCGGCCTAAGGGAAACAGCCTGTTCAAGAGCAGCAGGACGCTGCAATGGTTCGGCGAACCTGATGGTAAGCGGTTCCAGCCGATTAATTTGGGATATTGTTATTTGTTCAATGCCATCCATTGTTACGATGGTAAATTGCGAACCTTCCCGAAAACCAGGAATAACCAAAAGGCCGGTGACGATCAGCGCACACGCGACAATCGAAACGATGATGAGTTTGAACGTATTTGTTTTCATTAAACCAGTATATCACAAAATTCCTGATGGAACAAAACGTTAAGCCGCTCCCTTTTTCATTTTCTCAAACTGGATAATGTGCTACACTACCTTTTATTTGAGGAGAATATCCAATGATCGGCATTAACAGTGTAACATCAGCTCTCCTCTTCGCGGGCGCACTTTATGCGGGAATTCTGTCTGTATACACCTTCCAAAAAATGCGTACACACAGCGAGGGTATTCCTCTATTCCTGTTAATGGGTGCATCGGTTTTTTATTCTGCGGGCTATGGATGTGAATTATTTTCAGGCGATCCTTCCTGGACCTTTGCATGGCTTAGAGTGCAATACATTGGACTGTCCTTTATGCCATATTTAATTTTTACTCTCGCGATGAGCTTTACCGGCATATATCCGTTCAAGGGTAAAATTTCTTTTATATTTCTTGGCGTTGCTCTTATTACCTTTATTTCAATTCAAACAAATCCATATCATCACCTGTTTTATACTTTCATTGCAACGGACACCTCCGGCCCCTTCCCAACTTCCCATCTGGGAAAGGGTCCCTTATATGCGCTTCACATGTCCATGTTTATCGCATCATGCCTGGTTTCGTTTTTTTTATATCTTAAGAGTGTTATCACTTCGCGGGGCATGGATAAAACAAGACAGATTGTCCTTACTTCCACAACGGTATTCCCTCTTGCCAGTATCTTGTTATATCTTCTGGAAATTGTTCCTTGGCACATAGATCCAAGTCCCCTCTCCGCCCTGTTGTGTTGCAACTTGATGGTATTTGGGATACATAAAACAGGGCTGCTTGAACTTGGACCACTAGCGAGAACCCTGGTGTTCTCGTCCATGTCCGAAGGCGTTATTGTAACAAGCAAGCCAGAATTAATCGCGGACTACAACAATGCAATCCTCAAGCTCTTTCCATCCCTTTCCACCGATATGCGTGGAAAAAATCTGTCCAGGGCAATACCCGGATTAACAGATACACTACCCTCAGAAAACGACTATGTCGATTTTTGTCATACAAACACGTGTTACGAAATCAAAAACCTGCCTGTTGTAAATACCAAGGGTAAGGCTATTGGTAACGCGTATATCTTTAGAGATGTAACGAGAGAGCGAGAATACATTGAAAGCCTCAAGAAACGAGCGCTTATCGACGGAGTAACGGAACTCTATAACAGACTTCATTGGGAAGAGCTTGCCGTGCAAGCAATTGAACAATCTGCCAAGAATAACAATGAGTGCGCCATTATGATGGTTGATCTAGACCACTTTAAGGACGTAAACGACTCCTACGGTCATGAGTTTGGGGACAAAATTTTGCGATCAGTGTCCAAGCGAATGCTCTCCGTACTACGGGATAACGACTTGTTGGGAAGATATGGAGGTGATGAGTTTTGCCTGTGCCTTCCAAACACGGGAAAGGCCGATTGTATTGCTTTTTGTGAGCGTCTTCATAAAGACGTTGCCACTCTTTCGGTAAGCTCCGGAAGCACATCGAGGCCAGTTTCTATCAGCATTGGCATAACGATCATACAGCCAGGGCAAGAGACCACGCTCACAAAAAGCTTGTCCCAGGCCGATCAAGCCCTATATAGAGCCAAACGTAACGGAAGAAACAGAACGGAGTGTATTGAAGTATAATGACAGCCAAGTATTCTATTATCGTATGGGACTGGAACGGAACCCTTCTTGATGATGTAGCGATAAACCTGCACATAGTAAACACTCTTTTGCATACGCGGGGGATACCCACAATTAGCCCTGAGCGATACAAGCAAGTATTCCGCATGCCCATCAGGGACTTCTATCATGATATTGGATTTGATATGACTAAAGAACCTTTCGAGGTAATTGCGCGCGAGTATAACAGGTTATATACGGCACACTTCGACACCATATCACTTACAGAAGGCGTACATGATGTTTTATGCCATGCTCGTGATAAAGGCATTGACCAATATATACTCTCTGCTTCAGAAAAAACGAGTCTTGCGTATCAAGTTAATCAAAAAGGTATTAGTCCCTTCTTTCAGGCGATTGTAGGGAACGACGATTTTTCCGTAATAGGGAAAATTGATAAGGCCAGGCTTCTTGCCAAAGAGCTTGGTGATACAAAGAACATTCTCTTTATTGGCGACTTACATCACGATGCAGAGGTCGCATCAGCTATGGGCGCCGATTGTGTTTTGTATGCTAATGGCCACCAAACAACCAGAAAAGATCCGCGCTATCATCTTATATATCACATGAGCGAGATTCTCAATCTTTTATAACTGATCTTGCTTTCACACATATACCGATATATGATAATGCAATGACAACAATCACTATTCATGATGAAAAAGAACTCAAAGCAATTTCAGCCATCGCCCTTGAATCTCATAAAGCATTGCGCGCCTCGAATCCCTGGCTTCCCGAGCGAAGTATTAAAGACTTCTTTGTCCGCCTTGAATGGATGGTTAATGAGGGCATGGTATATGCCACAGAGGACAATTCAGTTATACAATCTTTTCTGGGCTGGTTTCAACTCGAAGATTTTAGGAATGTTGGACCTGGGGCGCTAACACCCGACTGGGCTATTGGTGTAGCCGGTGCTCTTTCCGCCAAGGAAACAGCGATTCGTATTAGCCCGCTTATCCGAAACCTGCTCACCGACATACGCAATGCTGGTTTATCCATTCATGGCATTGGCATTCCCGACTCTTCCCGAATTTTGATGGAGGAGTTTTCCTTATTAAGTTGGGGAAAAATCGTCCTTGATGCCGCTCGATCCACGCGCGATCTACTTGACGGTTTAATGGATAACGCTCACACAGATTCTTTGCCGGATACATCAATCAACATACGCCCGGCGCTTCTCTCTGATGCGTCCTCGCTTGCTCATTTGGATGAACAACTTGCCGCTCACATCGCCGCTCCACCGGTTCTTATGCCCAATACAGAAGGCTCAACAACCGATGAATGGGCCTCATGGATTGATAGCCCGAATAATCTTACCTTTGTCGCAGAAGAAAACCATAGTCTTGTTGGCTTTATAAAGTCAGGGCCACCGCAGATGGATGTCAGCTGGTTTGTACACAGCGAACAGACAACAGCCATTTGCGGGCTCTGGGTTAATCCCGAATGCCGAGGAAAACATCTTGGGGAATCCTTGCTAACCGAGCTTGCTAAAATTGCTGCGAACCGCGGCTATTCACTTACGTCCGTCGATTGCGAAACACATAATCCCGAAGCCCGCTCTTTTTGGCTTTCTCATTTTATTCCTGTTTCATGGTCCTTTGAACGGCGATTTTAATAATAGTGCTTGCTTCGGAGCCTCGGAATCTTTTGGATAAATGAAGGCTTAAGGTATTCTTTAATCTCGTTATATGGAACAAGAACTTCAAAAGCCCCTTGGGCGTACGAGCCAACTTCATAGGGGGCAAATAAAATCGTTATTCCGTCCGTACCGATACTAAACTGACGTATCTTTGAAAAGGGAACATCCTCAATCATCCCGTTGGAAACAAAAAAAGCCTCTTCTTCCTGTAAGGCTTCCATAATAATGTGCGAGATTATTTTTTGTGCCGCATCCGGCTTAGAAAACAGGGCTTGCAGCGATAACTCTTCTTCGCCCGACAGGCTGTTTACAATATTCACCGTACGATACCTAAAGTTCCCATGAGCACCACCAGAATATTCGTGAACAAAGAAAACAATACTTACCACCTCGCTTGATATTAGAGAAATGGTGAAATCGATCTCACGAGTCCATCCGGGAATATAATCGACAGCATATACATGATCTAATTCCCTAATAATTGATTCAGGATCAATTGCTATGGCTTGTTGTATTTTTTTGTTTATCAACTCACCTTCCCTGAACAAGGGGATACGGGCACTCTCATACAACTCAGGACTTACCAAAAAAGAATAATCTGCTACAAGGCTAATTAACCTTGCGGTGAATAAGGTTGAAGACCCACCTTGAATCATCTCTCCTTCAACCCTGTCTCTTTCTATATCAAGATTAATGTATATATCCTCACTATCGCCAGATCTCTCCACAAGCTGATATCGGCTCACATCTACCTTGGTCCCCTTAAACTTATGCTCCACACCCCAATCTATTCTATATATACCAGAGACCGTATCTTCATCAGTACATTGAATATCAAGAAACACTTCATTATCTGGATCAATTGATCCCCAATAGAGCTTGCGCGAGCTGTTAGATTCACCGAGACCAGATACAAGGGCGATCATTGCCAGCACACAGATGAACAGACATTTTTTCATCATCATCTCCTTCTTTGGGTTTTAAAAGAAATCGTATCCATGCTACAATGTTCGCAAGTAAAGATCGAGAGGTAGTATAGCATGAAGAAAAACCTGGCCTGTTGTCTTTTTATTTTTGTTCTCGCCCTTGGCTATTCACAACAAGCGCTGTATGGATGGATTACTAGCCCGGAAGGCCTGAGAGTTCGATCAAGCGCTGAGCTCAGCGGAACCATCACCGGCGTAATCCCCTTTGGAGAAAAAGTTTCTATAGTGTCTTTTGGTTCAAAATATGAAGAGATAGACGCCAAACTGGCAAAATGGATCGAGATTAAAAAAGGATCGGTTCAAGGATGGGTTTACGGAGGATACATAAGCATCCTGGATCCCAAGCTCTTTAAAGAAAAAAACAAACTCAGGATCTCTGTCCAAAACATAAGTCAAAATTCAAAACTATGGCTTCCGGAAGATCGCGGACGCTTTCATGTGTTCGCCCCTGATGGCTCCTATAGAACCGGACAGTACGAAAGCGGCTTGGGCGGCTCTGGAACATACACCCTTAAAGGGGGAAAAATTCACGTGTCATATACAATCAGTGATGATTCTGGCATGGTAAGCGAAAAAGAATCCGATACGTTCCAAATAGACTCAATTTACCCTAATAAACTTGTGATCAATCATAATGGAAACAATATTACGCTTTCGACCACCTTTCCTGATTTTGTTAGGCATAGGGATGAACACCAAGCATTACACACAACCGAAGACTGGATTATGGTGTTAAACACCATGCGAAATATGTACTATTCAAATGACAACACTCTTTTAATCGAAGCGGCACAGGCTGAGCAATCGGAGATTGTATGGCTCCTTTTGAACTCCGGCCTTGATATGAATCATACCAACTCAAAGGGAAAAACCGTTTTCGATGTTGCTTCATTTTATACCGACGACACATGGACAGAGATAAAAGACTACCTGTGGCGTAATAAAAAATAAACAAACCGACAGCATGGAGTATTGTATGAATAGCGACGATTTATTGCGTCAACTCGATTTCTTATATGAAGTAGACAAGATTAAGCACATCGTCAGAAAAACAAAACTCTTTGATGAATCGCGCTTTGAGAATGACGCAGAACATTCCTGGACGATCTGCCTGATGGCTGTTTTATTCAGACAATATTCCGACACCCCTTTGCAAATGGAGCGAGTGTTAACCATGCTCTTGATTCACGACATTGTGGAAGTAGATGCGGGGGATGTTTTTTTATACGCCGCCGAACGGGATGATGTAGCCGAAAAGGAGGAAAAGGCTGCAGAGCGGCTCTTTGGTTTATTACCCGAAGCGCAGGCAAAAGAATTCCTTGCGCTTTGGCACGAGTTTGAACAGCGCCAAACTCCGGAAGCACTGTTCGCATCCGCCTTTGACCGACTTGAACCCCTCCTCCAAAATTACAAGAACAAAGGATTCACCTGGAAACAGCATCACATCACGAAATCAATGGTCCTTAAAAAAAACGCTCCCATCAAGGACGGTTCAGCCTTTCTGGGAGACTTTTACATCTACCTTGTCAACGAATGCGTCAAGCTCGGCTACCTGGCGGACGACTAATAGAGCCGATCAATAATCAGTTCTTTCTGGTAGCAACGATAGCTTCTACTTGACGATCAAACTCAGGGTACTTGGCGCGAAGCACATTAAAGTCATCCTTTGACATTCTGTATCCTGTTCCGTACGTTTCGGAAATTACCGTTGCGTTTCGGAACTGGTTCTCCACAAGGGCTGTTTCACCAAAAGGAGAGCCTCCTTCGATATGCGCAACAGTAACCTCATTTACTTCTATCCTCATCTTGCCGGTTGCAAGAAAATACATGCAATCAGCGAATTCACCCTGCCGAATTACATATTCTCCGGGAAGAAACACCACTGGCTTCATCAGTCTCACTGACTCGCGAACGAACAGTTCATCTGCACCGGAAAACAGCGAAACACGGGAGAGCAAATCCTTATTTAAAAACAAAAGTATCTCTTGAGACAGCCCATCGGGAACGGCATCCAGCACATGAGCGGTATTTATTCCCCTTTGACAGGTCCACAGGTACGCATAATAGTCGCGCACACGCTCTTGTAACTCGGCGGGAATTCGCTGAGAGCGCATATACGCATTTATTTCTTCCAGCTTACGTTGATGGGCACTACGGGCGATATCCAGATTTGACACTAAATTGGACACATTCGCGATAATGTACGAAAACATGCCTACACCAACGAGTTGCAGCACAATGGTAAACGCAATTTGAATATTGCTCTCATGATCGGGATGATAGTCTCCATATCCAATAGTAGACACAGTCGTTACCACCCAATAGAGGGACCGAAGATATTGCTCATCGTTTCTCCGGCTACTCTCCGAACCCCCAATACTAACCCAACTTACCGCCATTACATGTAAGCTTGCGGCAAGCCAAAAACTGAACATGACCAAGCGCATCACCGAGGGCAAAAGATTCGCAGCTTCCTGGAGATCTCTAAATAAACGCGGAACCGACAGAAGTTTTACCAGACGAAGAAGCATAAGAGCTCCAATAAGAGGTGTAGCGCCATCAAAAAACCAAAGAACGCCAATAATATCAAAGGGAAGTGCGGCAATAAGATCCAGGTAAAACCATTTTGCCAGATAATGCTTACGTACTTCTTTTCTCTTCTCCAGTGTAATGTGCCCGGTTTTTACCGTCATAATGAATTGCATACCAATGTCCGCAAGAAAAATGACGGCTAGAGCAGCATGCAGAATCTTGTTCCATCCTGAATATCCCGAAGGAAACACAAAAGTGAGTGTGGAAAAGAAAAGAAAGACCAGAGAGGCAACAAGGATTATGATTTTCCATACAATAGCAAAAGGATGAGTATGAGGGAGCATCTTCATGTACCTAGTATCGGTCTTTTTTGCTGCTCCCTCAATGCTCTTATATTATCTTATCTGCCTTTCTTCCTTTAAGAAGAAACTGGATCCACCTGCGACTACATACGCAAGGGCGAATACCGCAAGAGGGAGAACCAGGGATTCTCCGGCTACGAGTGTTCCAATGGTAGGAGCGATAACACCAGCTATTCGAGTCCATCCACTGGCTGCCCCAATACCTGTGGTCCGAATACCCGTGGGATACGATTCGGGAGTGCATGCATACAAGGCGCCCCAGGCACCAAGGGCAAAAAAGGAAAGAGCAACGGCGGATACAACGACCATCGTGGGCGTAGACGCAAGGGCAAAGAGCCAGGCGCACGCCCCGCTTGCCACAAGATATACACTCAAGGTGTTCTTATTGCCCCAATAATACACCAAAGCCGCTGCCGAAAAATAACCGGGAATCTGAGCCAAGGCCATGATCACCGTATTGGGATACACCGAAGGCAAGGCAAATCCCTTTACCCTGAACCAGCTTGGAAGCCACGTAAAGGTCCCATAATAACCGATTGAAATTAAAAACCACACGACCCACAAAATGATTGTCGTTCTTCGCAAATCAACAGAAAAAAGATCGCGCATCTTCCATGTTCGGGTTGTGGTCGACATTTCAAGTTCGCCCTCTGGCAAAGTGGTTCCATTTTCTTGTGCAACCCGAGCAAGTACTGCCCTGGCTTCCTTGGCCTTTCCCCGAGAAAAAAGATACCGGGGAGACTCGGGAACGCCTCGCCTAATGGCGAATAAAAGCAAGCCTGGAATCGCCGAAACGGCGAACAGGGCTCGCCATCCAAACCGTGGAACAATGAGCCAGGCTAAGGCAGCGGCGGCAAGTGTACCGATTGCCCAAAAAGACTCAAGGATCACAAGTCGGGATGCGCGTTTTTTCTCTGGTAAATACTCGGCAAACATTCCGTAATCAACCGGAAGGGTTCCGCCTACGCCAAAGCCGGTACATACTCGCAAAATCAGGAAGATACTAAAGGAGGGAGCAAAAGCAGAAAGGAGTCCAAAAAGAGAGTCAAAGGCAATGGTAAGGATAAAGCCAAGCCGACGCCCAATTTTATCAGAGAGTCTACCCCAGAACACCGCACCCGCAAACATACCCAAGAAGATAGCGGTAGCAAGCAAACTTTTTTGCCCAGTGGACAGGCCCCACTCTGCAGACATGGCAGGAAGGGCAAAAGAAACAAGTAATACCTCCATAGCGTCAGCGGCCCAACCCAGACCGCAAATGACGAGGAGCCGACGCTGAAAGCGGCCGTAACCGACGCTCTCCAGCGCAGAATCAAACGAGAGTGCGCGCATGGCAATTCCCCCAAAGAAT
>JAFGIM010000051.1 GCA_016929605.1 Spirochaetales bacterium
CAGAGCAGGATATTTTTTCTTTAAGTGCTGTTTCGGCGTAGCTTGACGCCGTAATATCTTTTGGATAACAAGAGGGTTTTCTTCCTTTTCCAGCGCAAGCTGCTCTGCTTCAAGGGTGTGCAATACCCGCCTTGTGCTTTCGATGTCGTCTTCTAAATCAGCGAGCCCGGACACCGCTTTTTTGTATTGCTGATAATAGGCAGCCGCGTTCTGCTGTGCATTAAGATCAGGATTAAGTGTTATGCGAAGTCGCGCATTATTGTTTTCGTAGTCTTCAAGCTCCACCCAGGGGGCCTTTGAAGGAATAGCATGGATATTCGCCATCAATACATCGCCCTGATGCCGGAATCGGTCGGCATGCAAAAAGGAATCTCTTTTTTTTAATAACCGATTAAGGGCGGCCTCAAGGCGCGAGCGGCGATCGTTGTACCGCCTGGTTGCCTCTGCAAGCAAGGCTGTACGGGACAAGGTCTTGGCGTGTTCGGCATACCAAGCATCAAGCCGTTCATTAAAGGACGCGGTTCCGGGAAGGTCCCGTACCGTCCACCGAACGATCTGGTCATCCTCTGCCTTGATTGATTGAGGAAGACTAAAGGCTTTCCCGCTTAATTCTTCGCGTTTTGGGCGCCTGAAAAAAACATCCTGAATGATGCCTGATTCATCAACACAAATAATATTGGCAGCCCCGCTCCACAGGCGCACATACAAGGATAAGGGGCCAGTAGAAGAAGAAAGCGAAAAATGGATGATACGATTCGAGTCAATTTGGCGAACAGAGGTGATGCGACTTCCACGCACACGAGAGCGAAGAAACTCCATAAAGCGCAGTGGTCGGTCTGTTTTAGGTATTCGTCGCTGTGTGGAATGAATGCGGCAAGCTCCCGGGGACAGACAGATAAAAACAGTCTTAGGCCCTCCGGGATGTGAGGAAGAAGGGCCTTTATAGGTAAAAAGCGCCAGGGAATCAAACCCGGGCTGTACGATTTCCTGTATAAAAGAGCCATCCAAATCCAGCTCTGAAAGGACAAGATCGATTTCCGCACAATTAAGGCTCATGATGAAGGGCACTATATCCGGATTTGAGATAACAGGGAAGAGTGTTTTTGCAAGAAATTCCCAAAGACCTTTTTCCCGTTGAAATAAACGTGCAATTACTGCATACTGGGCTGATGAAAATCAGCGATATCCTGCAAAAGAAGAAACTCACGGTTTCTTTCGAGATATTCCCCCCTAAAGAGGATTCGGCCTTTGAAGGCGTTATCCGCTGCGCCAACGAGCTTTCCTCCCTTACCCCGGATTTTATCAGCGTCACCTATGGAGCCGGAGGCGGCACTTCTTCTAATACGGTTAAAATTGTTTCCCATCTCCAGGATTCGGGTGTTACCCCCATAGCTCATCTAACCTGCCTCTCCTCTTCCCGTCTTGAAGTTCATCATATTATTGACGAGTTACACAACAAAAAGATTGTTAACATAATGGCGCTGCGGGGTGACCGCCCCCGCGATCCCTTGTTTATCCCTCCCGGGGACTATCGATATGCCAGCGATCTGGTTACGGATATACTGAGCCGGGGAGACTTCTGTGTGGGGGGCGCTTGTTATCCGGAAGGACATCCCGAAAGCGAAACACCAGAACAAGACATACGGAGCCTGAAGGCAAAGATAGACGCAGGCGCTTCTTTTTTAACCACACAAATGTTTTTTGACAACGAAATTTTTTCACAGTTTATCGATCGAGCCCACTCAGGCGGGATACACGTACCCATACTCGCCGGCATCATGCCGGTAACCAATGCCCGCCAGATAAAACGAATGATTGAACTTTCGGGAGCCTGTATTCCGGCAAAACTGCAATCCCTGATAGACCGCTTTGGACATGACGATCAGGAGATGAAAAAGGCGGGAATCGATTACGCGATAGAGCAAATAGTTGACCTTCCCTCCCGAGGGACAAAGGGGATCCACCTCTACGCAATGAATAAAAGCGATGTTGTAGGCGCGATAGTCGGAGGCCTTGGCGGTATAGAGAGGTTTACCCAATGAGCTTCCGAGACGCGTTAGAGTCCGGCTTTATCTTTATGGACGGTAGCATGGGGACCGTACTTCAGACGTATAGAGCATCGGGTGGCACCAATTGGAAAATTCCGGAAGAACTAAACCTAACCAATCCCGAGTTGATTCAAAAGATTCACCGTGGTTACCTCGACGCAGGGGCTACGGTTATTCTAACCAATACCTTTGGGGCAAACCGATACAAACTTGCCGAGCTTGGGTATACCGTAGACGAAGTAATCCAGGCAGCTGTTTCCATTGCCAAAAAAGCGGTCTCATCGTATAAGGGCCGCTATATCGCCCTTAATGTCAGCTCAACCGGAAAACTTCTTTCACCAATGGGAGAGCTTCCCTTTGACGAGGCGTACGAGGTGTTTGCCGAGATGGCCATTGCCGGAGAAAAAAACGGTGTAGACCTTGTTGTTGTCGAGACAATGAGCGATCTGTATGAAATGAAGGCTGCTGTATTAGCCGTCAAGGAACACACTTCGCTACCCGTTATCGCCTCCGCGACTTTTCAGGAAAACAATCGAATGCTTAACGGCGCCGATCCTGCAACCGTGGTTACCGTAATGGAAGGACTTGGTGTGGACGCGGTTGGATTTAACTGCGGCGGTGACCTTACGGCTGCCCAATTTCTTGCACATGAATTTCTTGCGCATGCCTCAATCCCTGTTTTTATGGAGCCAAACGCGGGTATTCCCGTAGTAGAAAACGGAACAACAGTATTCAAGATTCCGCCCGAAGAATTTGCCGATACCATGGAAGAAGCGGCACGAACAGGCGTGCGAATCCTGGGTGGTTGCTGCGGCACGGTTAAAGAACATATCGCTGCAATGGTCAAGCGCTGTTCTCCGCTTACCCCGCTCGCCCTTAATCCCAAGCAAACGACCTGTATATCCTCCTGGAGCGATACCATCTGTATTGGGGATGATCCTGTAATCGTGGGAGAGCGCATAAACCCGACCGGAAAAAAAAGATTCAAGGAAGCCTTGCTCGCCGGAGATCAAGAATACATACTCTCCGAAGCGCAATCGCAAATAGATTCAGGCGCGCACATTCTTGACGTAAATGTAGGATTGCCGGGAATAGACGAGGCGAGCGTGATGGACCAAACCGTTAGCGCCCTTCAGCGAACCTTCCGCACACCCCTGCAAATTGATTCAAGCGAAAGCGCCGTTCTGGATCGCGCTCTTCGCCATTATAACGGGAAGGCTCTGGTTAACTCGGTTAACGGAAAAAAATCAGTTATGGACAGCGTATTCCCGCTTATCAAAAAGTATGGGGGCGTCGTCGTTGCCCTAACCCTGGACGAAGATGGAATTCCTCCTACGGCGGAAGGCCGTCTTGATATAGCAAAAAAGATTATTAAGCGCGCAGGCGATTTTGGTATAGACAAGAAAAACATTATCGTCGACACCCTGACCTTGACCGTCAGCTCTCAGCAAAAGGAAGCGTTGGAAACAGTCAAGGCGCTTTCCCTGGTGCGGAAGGAACTTGGAGTAAGAACCATTCTGGGGGTATCCAATATTTCGTTTGGGCTACCCTTACGGGATCAGGTAAACTCGATATTCCTTACCGCCTGTCTGTCTGCTGGCCTTTCGGCGTGTATTATTAACCCGCTTTCGCAGTCCATGATGGGCGCCTATCACACCTGGAGGGCTCTTGCCGGATATGACGAGAATTGCCTTTCGTACATAGACCGTTTTACCGGGGCTCAGGCAGTAAGCGTGGAGAGCCGCCCCCATGCACTTTCTGACACCGACAAAAAAAAGAACGAGGCAAGCGCATCTCCCTCGGACGACAGTGATTTATTTTCAATTATTCTTTGTGGACTCCGGGATAGATCGCAAAAGAGCGCTCACCTGCTATTGGAAACAAAAAGCCCGGTAGAGATTATCGACGGATACATCGTCCCTGCGCTTGACCGCGTCGGAAAAGATTTTGAGACGGGCAAGAAATACCTGCCTCAACTGCTATTGAGCGCAGAAACAGTATCCCGCGCCTTTGAAGTAATCCGAGAACATTTAGCAAGATCTGGCGTTGTTCAAGAAAGCAAGGGATGCATCGTAATGGCCACCGTCCACGGAGACATCCACGATATAGGAAAGAACATCGTAAAAGCAATGCTGGAAAACTACGGCTACACAGTAATTGATTTGGGAAAGGATGTTCCTGCGGATACAGTACTTAGTGCTACGGCACAACACAAGGCACAATTGGTTGGCCTTTCTGCGCTTATGACGACTACCGTAGCTAACATGGAAAAAACAATTGGCGCGCTTAGGGCATCGGGATATAACGGGGCCATCATGGCTGGAGGGGCTGTATTGACCGAAGATTACGCAAAACGAATTGGTGCTGACTATTACGCAAAGGATGCGATGGCATCCGTAGCGATCGCGAAAAAGGTTTTTGGCGCATGAAGAAACCAGTTTTACCCACCACAAAGAACTATAGCGTTACTGCGGTTTTTATCCGCACCCTTTTTTGCCGAAGAACCATTGGACCCTTTGTACGATACTTCGTTACCGTAATGCGTGATTTTTTCTTTTTGCAATTTTCTGTTAAATTCAATCTGAGAAAAATACCGGTTATCAATGTTGACCACCCATTAGACAGAACAGTTCCCTTTACTCCATCCATGGTTCATATCTACCTTGATTTTGTGGCCTTCTGGATCAGGCCTCTTGGATATTTGGGCAAACGCTTTAACCGAAAGGTACAGCAAGAATACACAGCACGTTTTCTTGAGCTGGTTAACCGCTGTTATCAGGACGCAGCTGCGGTGTATCGGTTTCGCATGACAACAACCAACCGGCCTGCATACTATCGGGGCAAGTTTGCGATTATTCATCTATTTGATCCGCACTATTTATGCGTTCCAAGCTTGCATGTAATAATCGTTGTGTTAGCCTATACCTTTTATCGCAAGGCTTTTTTTGAACTGTCCCTTCCGGACACCGAGGCGAATGAACTAAACAAGGAATTGGTGGACGGCGCAATATCGATAACGGAAACGGTTCTTTACATTAAGCAGCACAGTGTTAACTGTATACCGGCCGCGCTATATGCCATGAGCCGGATAACGCCAACTGAGGTAACCCCCACCGAAGTAGTCTCGTTTATCAATCGGCTCTTTGCAACAAGCGATCTAGTGAGCGAGGCAAACGTCAAGAAGATCCGCGAACATATACTGGATATGTTCGAGGAACTATACCTTGAAGGATGCCACGACAGCGACTGGATTACACCGCTACAGCGATTCCTTAATACGTACGCGCTTCCCTAAATAGCCGAACCGAATATATCCACCGGCTCCAGGGTTACATTTAAACCGCGTTCCACACATTGAGCCAGGGCATCGGCAGTATCGAGCGAGGTAAGACAGGCGCAGTTATGCTCTACCGCAGAGCGTCTGATAATGAATCCCGATCGGGACTTGTCTCTGCCCCTTGTAGGCGTATTAATAACCAGGGATAGCTCACCTTTTACGATTGCATCAATAATCGTTTCTCCCGATTCACCGGGTTTGGCGATTAATGAGGCCTCTATACCACGTGATGTTAAAAACGCACAGGTTTTCCCGGTTGCCCGCACCGCAAAACCCGCGTTAACATATCGAGTAACGATGGGAAGAGCCTCTTCAAAATCTCGTTCGCGAAGGCTTACTGCCAGCACCGGTTTTTCTCCGGGCTTTGAGCGGATCTTGAGTCCTGAACCCCTAAAGCCCTTATACAAGGCCTCGGCCCAAGTTTTTGCGATTCCCAGAGTCTCTCCGGTTGATTTCATTTCCGGACCAAGGGCAATTTCCACATCATGTAGTTTTTCAAAGCTAAACACCGGCATCTTTACTGCGTAGTACGAAGCCTCGCGATACAAACCAACACCCCATTCCATGTCCGCAAGTTTTTCTCCAAACATGCATCGGGTCGCGATATCCACGATTGGAAGTCCGGTAACCTTGCTGATATAGGGAACGGTTCGGCTTGATCGGGGGTTAACCTCGATAACATATATGTCATCGCCCTTAGCGATAAACTGAATGTTAATCAAGCCAATAACCTTAAGACTCTTTGCGAGCTTTGCCGCGTAATCGGCCATCTTTTCTTTTTGAGTAATCGTTAAGTGAATGGGCGGGTAGACTGAAATGCTGTCTCCGGAATGAATACCGGTTCGCTCAACATGCTCCATGATTCCCGGGATAAGAATGTTTTCCCCGTCGCATACGGCGTCAACCTCGGCTTCGCAGCCTTCGATATATTTGTCTACCAGAATCGGGTTTTCTTGCTCGCTTCGATTGATGATTTCCATAAACTCAACGATGTCATCATCTGAGTACGCAATTTCCATACCCTGCCCGCCCAGAACATAGGAGGGCCTGACCAATACGGGGTATCCCAATTCATGAGATGCATCGATAGCTTGTTCAGCGGTAAAGACCGTTTTACCGGCCGCTCGCGGTATCGCTGTTTCTTCAAGTACCTGATCAAAAAGCTCCCGGTCTTCCGCTCTGTCCACATCACGTGCGCTCGTTCCAAGGATGGGCACACCCATGGCCGCGACAGCCTTGGCGAGTTTTATAGCGGTTTGTCCGCCAAACTGCACAACGGCTCCCACCGGTTTTTCGTTGTCCACGATATCGGCAACGTCTTCTGCGGTAAGTGGCTCAAAATAGAGTCTGTCGGAGATATCAAAATCGGTACTGACCGTCTCCGGATTATTATTTACGATAATCGTTTCATAGCCGAGCTCTCGCAAGGCCCACACACAATGGACCGAACAATAGTCAAACTCAATACCCTGACCAATTCTGATTGGACCTGAACCCAAGACAAGGACAGTACCCTTGGAAGGTGAGCCGTCTTTTCGCCTTGAGGTAGGGATTGCTTCGTTGGTTATCCCGTAATCGGAATAAAAATAGGGAGTAATCGCCTCGAATTCACCGGCACAGGTGTCGACCATATTATACCCGCTCACAATACCAAGTCGCTTGCGCAAATATCGTATCTCTTTTTCATCTGATCCAAGAAGCCGTGCAATCTCGCGATCGGGGAATCCCGCCTTCTTTGCCTCAAGCAAGATAGCGGAGTCCCTGGCTCCCAACGAAAGACGTTTTTCGATATCCAGGATGTGCGCCAGTCTCTCAAGAAACCAATGATCGATCTTGGTTATGCCGAAAATGATGTCCGTGGTAACACCGCGCCTCATTAACTCAGCTATTTCCCAAAGCCGCTCGTCGCTCGCTTTAACGGTAATTTTAGACATGAGTTCCTCGGTGGACATAACCGACCATTTGCGGCCCCATAAGGAAAACACACCTTGCTCCAAAGAGCGCACAGCCTTCATCAAGGCGGCCTCAAAACTTGTCGCAATTGCCATTACCTCGCCGGTAGCCTGCATCTGGGTACCAAGTTTTCTGCGTGCGTTAACAAACTTGTCAAAGGGCCAACGCGGAATTTTGACCACGCAATAATCAAGGGCGGGTTCAAAGCACGCGTATGTTTTACCGGTTACGGCATTTTGTATTTCGTCAAGGCGATAGCCAAGGGCAATCTTTGCAGCAACCTTTGCTATAGGATACCCGGTCGCCTTGGAGGCAAGGGCGCTGGAGCGGGATACACGCGGATTAACTTCGATAACCGCATACTCAAAAGAGTCGGGATGCAAGGCATACTGTACGTTACAGCCGCCTTCTACGCCCAGAGCGCCAATGATGTTAAGGGCGCTGGACCTGAGCATCTGGTGATCTTTATCTGAAAGCGTTTGACTTGGCGCGACAACTATAGAATCACCGGTATGAATACCCACAGGATCGAAGTTTTCCATATTGCATACAATTATGCAGTTACCGGCTCCGTCGCGAATAACCTCATATTCAATCTCTTTCCATCCAGAGATACATTTTTCAATCAGGACCTGACCAACGCGAGAAAGCGAAAGCCCATTCTTGGCAATTTCCTCAAGCTCGCCCTCGTTTGCGGCGATCCCGCCTCCGGTTCCACCAAGAGTGTAGGCCGGCCTGACGATCACCGGGAAGCCGATCTCGCGGGCAAAATCCCGCGCATCAGGCCAGGTGGTTACAACCTTACTAATGATACAGGGCTCGCCGATAGATTCCATAGTATCTTTAAAAGCTTGACGATCCTCTGCTTTTTTTATGGTTTCAGAATTAGTTCCCAAAAGAGTCACCTTGCGATCGCTGAGCCACTGAGAATCGGCAAGCTCCATCGCAAGGTTAAGTCCCGTTTGACCGCCAAGGGTTGGAAGTATTGAGTCGGGTTTTTCAATGTCTATTATTCGCTTAACTGTATCCACCGTGAGCGGCTCGATGTACACCTTGTCCGCCACATTTCGGTCAGTCATAATGGTAGCCGGATTAGAGTTAACCAGTACAACCTCCAAACCTTCTTCCTTAAGCGTTCGGCATGCCTGTGTTCCGGCGTAATCAAATTCCGCCGCCTGGCCTATGATAATCGGTCCAGATCCTATAACCAGTACCTTGCGAATTGATGGATTTAGCGGCATGAGTGCTCCTCCCGGTAGGTATCTACCTCGGCAAAAAATGAGTCAAAAAGGTATGCGGTTTCCCGCGGTCCCGGGCTTGCTTCAGGATGGAACTGTACGGAGGATACCGGACGACCAGTAAACCGAAGTCCCTCTACGGTCCCATCGTTTACATTGATATGGCTTATTGTCGCTATCGATGTATCCACCGATTCGGGCAAGACAGCATACCCATGATTCTGGCTGGACAGGTACACTCGTCCAGTTTCAATATCCTTAACCGGATGATTGGCGCCACGATGACCGAACTTGAGCTTGCCTGTATCAAAGCCTGCGGCAAGGGCAAGGATTTGGTGACCAAGGCAAATTGAAAAAAGAGGAATCCCGCTATCCATGAGCTCGCGGATGTGCCTAAGAATTCCAGAGCACTCCTTGGGATCCCCAGGACCATTGGAAAGCATAATACCGTCCGGATTCGAATCAAGGATGACATACGCAGGTGTATCCCAGGGCCAGAGGGTAACCTCAGCCCCTCTGCTTACCAGGGAGCGAACGATATTTTCTTTGGCGCCCAGATCAATAAGGGCAATCCGTTTTCCGCCTGAACCAATCTTGCGGGGATGGGGTGTACTGACCCTGATAACCGAATGTCGTACCGTGTATTTTTTTATTTCCTCAAGACGAATAGAAAGGTCTCCCGGTTTTTGGAAGGTTACCAATCCGTTCATAGTCCCCTTGTTTCTAAGAATCTTGGTAAGGGCGCGGGTATCTATGTCCGAAAGGACGGTTATCCCCTGTCGCTTAAGATACGATGGAAAACTTTCTTCACTGCGAAAATTACTGGCAAAGGTGGAGAGTGAGCGAACAATAAGGGCAGAAAGCCATGGTCGGGTGGATTCTGCATCCTCTGCGTTCGCTCCATAATTACCGATCATGGGATAGGTCATAACAACCGCCTGCCCTTCAAACGAAGGGTCTGTTACCGTTTCTTGGTAACCGGTCATTCCGGTAGTAAAGACTACCTCGCATAAAAGTTCTTTTTCTTCGCCAAAAAAGGTACCTTCAAAAAGAGTACCGTCTTCCAGGATCAAATATCCCTTCATATTCGCTCCAAATCGTCAAAAATGACGGAAAAACTGATCGTAATCCAGTTGTTTTCTGAATATACCAGGGAAGATAGCCCATGTATAGATATATGCGGAAAAGATACGCAATATGGCTGTTTTTTTACAAAAGAAGATTTACGCGCAAAATAACATACAGTTACACGGTTAGGGCGCTATTTTTTGATGATTTGTATAATAAAAAAGGGGAAATCTTATTGATTTCCCCTTTTCGTCTAAAAATCCGACAAAAAATCAATATTTTGACAGATAGTTATCGATTTCCCACTGGGAAACGCGTGTTTTATACTCAAGCCATTCCATTTCTTTAGCCTCAACATATTTTTCAAACACATGATCGCCTAATACCGTGCGAATAAAGGGATCCTTTTTCATCTCCATTATCGCTTCCTGGAGATCTCCTGGAAGGGCATCTACCTTGTGTTTCTTGCGCTGGGCTGCGGTCATCTCATAAATATTGCCGTCCACTGGCTCTACCGGAATCAACTTGTTCCGAATTCCCTCAAGACCTGCGGCCAATACCAAAGCAAGAGAAAGATATGGATTAGCCGATGGATCGGGACTGCGCAACTCAATGCGAGCTGCATGGCCATTGGCAGAAGGCACCCGGATAAGCGGACTGCGATTACACGCGGACCAGGCGACGTATACCGGGGCTTCATATTCGGGAACAAGGCGTTTATAGGAATTAACCAGGGGATTGGTAACCGCGGTAATACCCTTAATATGCTTCATTACTCCGGCGATAAAATGATAGGCAATGGGCGAAAGACCATGCTTATCGGTTTCGCAGGGGAATGCGTTGGTCTTGTCGCACGAAAGGGAGATATTAAGATGCATGCCGCTTCCCGCAATACCAAAAATCGGTTTGGGCATAAAGGTTGCATGTAAGCCATGGCGATGAGCGATAGTCTTGACCGCGAGCTTAAAGGTCATCATGCGGTCTGCAGTTTCCAGAGCCTCGCTATACTTAAAGTCAATCTCATGCTGACCGCGTGCACACTCATGATGCGATGCTTCAATCTCAAAACCCATTTCTTCAAGGGCAAGCACCATATCCCGACGGGCATTTTCGCCAAGGTCAATCGGCCCCATATCAAAATAGCCACCGTTATCCAGGGTCTTAAGGGTTGGACCGCCCTCATCGTCGGTATGGAACAAAAAGAACTCAAGTTCCGGACCAACATTAACCCCATATCCCATGGCCTTATATTCCGCAAGTACGTTTTTAAGGATTTGTCGGGGAGAGCCATTGAACGGTTTGCCATCGGGGGTGTACACGTCGCAAATAAGGCGCGCTACCCGACTCGGCTCCGGTCTCCAGGGAAACAGGCAAAAGGAATTAAGGTCCGGCCTCAGGATCATGTCCGACTCTTCTATGCGAACAAAACCTTCGATTGAGGAGCCGTCGAACATACATTTGTTGTCCAGGGCCTTTTCGAGCTGGGATACCGATATTGCAACGTTTTTAAGTGTACCGAAGATATCGGTAAACTGGAGGCGGATAAACCGAACATCCTGTTCGGCAACCATCCTCATGATGTCTTCTTTTGTGTAGGTGTACATGCCGTATAGTAAATGAGTCGAGGCCGGAATGACAAGCAGGAAAGACGTTAAAAACGTGAAAAACCGACATTGAAGCCTTGCAACGCTATACACACAGGCCACATTGAAGGTATAGTACCACGTCGGATAGAGAGTTGTGGCGGATTACCAAGAAGGTCCATCCGCCCCGAGGAGCGGGCAAGAGTGCCCGCGTTTATCAGCCCAGCATACGTATAAACCACATGAACGCTACAGTCTCCAGAGTGAGTTCTCTTAAAGAAGGGATCAACGGGTAACGTTCACGGGCATGCTGAATTTTACCGCGTTCTTGTTTTAAGGAAACACACATGGAACACACCTCAACCGTGGCCAAGGAAACCATATCCTTTGCCGATTTGGGACTTGATGAAGTCGTATTACGAGCTGTAGAGGCAAAGGGCTTTACCGAGCCAACCCCTATTCAGGTACTGGCAATTCCCCGCCTGTTAAACGGCGATGCAAACGTTATTGCCAAGGCGCGAACAGGAACAGGAAAGACAGCCGCTTTCGGCTTACCCCTGGTTCAGGAACTTCGCGGAGACAGACAAACCCCACGCGCCCTTGTATTAGTGCCAACCCGCGAGCTCGCCGTGCAGGTAGCTGCAGAAATCGATTCGTTTCGTACCGAACAATGGCCACGCATTACCACCGTCTACGGTGGAGCTTCTATCGTGGAGCAACTGCGAAAACTCCGCTCGGGCGTTGAAATTGTCGTTGGAACACCTGGCCGTGTAATCGATCACCTTGAGCGGAGATCCTTAGATCTTTCCAAAATTGAATACTTTATCCTTGATGAAGCGGACGAAATGCTTAATATGGGTTTTATCGAAGATATAGAAGCAATCTTTGGCCGTGCAAACCCCGAAGCCCGCGTTCTTATGTTTTCCGCTACCATGCCTCCCGCCATACGCTCAATCGCGTCAAACTTTATGGGCGAATACGAAATTGTAGAAGAAGAAGCGCGCCCGGAAGAAGCGATACTAACCGAGCAATTCTTTTGGGTAGTGCGCGAAGACGATAAAACCGAAGCACTGGTGCGACTTATCGATTCAAATCCCGATTTTTACGGTTTGGTCTTTTGCCAAACCAAGGCGGACGCAGACGCGGTAACCCGCGAACTTGACGAGCGGCATTATCAGGCAGCAGCCCTTCACGGAGATATTGCGCAAAGTCAGCGGGAAAAAATTCTTGGCCGCTTCCGCGCAGGCAAAACCCGAATCCTTGTTGCCACCGACGTGGCCGCACGAGGAATTGACATCGAAGGTTTAACCCATGTTATCAACTATGCCCTACCCTATGACGGTCCAACATATACACACCGCATAGGCCGAACCGGCCGTGCAGGATCCCATGGTATTGCAATCACCTTTGTACGCCCGGAAGAACGCAGGCGGGTTGGCTATCTCCGTAACCACGCACGGGGAGATCTTAATGAAGCGCCAATTCCAAGCGTAAATGACGTGCTTGCCATTAAGCGAGAGCGACTGATGAGTCAAACAGAGAAAGAAATTCTTTCCCTCTTTGCCACAGAATCCACCGAAGAGACAGCACAAACCATCTCCCCAGAACTTCGGGCATTCGCCGAACGGATCGCCGAAGGACGGGATCCCCTTGATGTACTTGCCGCAGCCTTAAGCGTGCAGTACGGCTCTGCGCTTTCTCCAAGCCAATATGGCAAGATTAGATCCATGAAGGCTTCGGGAGAAGATAAATCGCACATCAGGCTTTACATTGGTCTTGGCCGCCGAGACGGGATGACCCGCCGGGGTATTGCCCAACTATTCCGCGATTTAATCGGTGTACCGGAGCGCTTGGTTGACCGCATCGACGTTATGGATGCATTCTCGCTTGCAACGCTTCCCGCCGAGGCAGCACGCGCGGCCCTTGATCTTTCCAAACAAAAACGAAACGTTCCCCATATGCATGTAGACGTTAAAGACGGTCCAGCTGATTTCCATTCTGGTCCAAGGCGCAAGGGTGGCAGGCCCGGCGGCTTTAAGAACTTTGGCCCGAACGAAGGTCGACCACAGGAAGAAAGGAGACCCTATCGCGGCGACAGCGACGGTGGAAGAAGAGCAGCTCCCTCTCGAGCAGCTAAATCCGACCGCCCTCCCCATAAAGGCGGTGGTGCGGCAAGTTACAAAAAGAAAGACGCACGATAAGCGATCAACAGGATGATAAAAAAAACCCGGAAAGATGATCTTTCCGGGTTTTTTATTTAAAGCGTTTCCATCACACGGTGGCCATAACTACCAGACAACTCCAAGGGTTAAGCCAAATACATAGGTATTTCCATCGCTGTCAAAGTAGTAGGCAAACGGCACTTCCAGTCTAACCGGGCCCATGGAAAGACCTGCGGCAACCATAAGGTGCGGCCTGAATATCTGGGGAGATTCTTCGGTCGAATTGGAAAGCTCCGCTGAACCGGGCTGTTCAACAGTAACCGATGACTGCATCGCCTGACTCACTTCAAAGTCTACTTCCTGAGTTGCCTTAAGGGCGATCTCGGAAGAGCCAAAGACGATATCGCATCCGGCGCCTACCGACAGATCAAGCACATACAAGAGGCGAACACCGGTAGATACGGCCAACGGAATGGTAACCGTAGAAGATTCGATAGTTCCCGTTACGGTTGGTGTGGTGGTGATAGTACCAATCTCGGTTGAAGGTCCATAGCCATAGCCATCCAAAACCGAGTTTGAGGTGGTATACCCCAGATCGGCAAAGGTAAGGGCTGCCGAGCGATATCCGCTTTCGTCCGGGGTAATCTCCATGTCGATGGTATTTCTCTGATAGAAGATTCCCGAACCAACAGAAACACCTCTCCAGCGAACGATGCCAAGCGGAATAGCCTTTGGTTTAATAAGCATGTAGCTAACGCCGGCGCCAATAGACAGGGCCTCAAACGACATACCCTCGGCCATGTCTCCCTCGGCTAAACTGAAATAACCGAACTTGACCGTGGCCCGAAGTCCATCCACCAGAAATCCCAGGTTTAGACCGGCGGATAGATTAAAGGGGTGAACCGCCATACCGGCATACACATCCCCTTCATCTTCAATAAAGTCGGCGGAATCGAGCTCGCTAAAAAAATCAATCTCGGGAACGCTAAACGACATACCGGTTCCAAGGGCAACCGAGAAAAGCTTAAAATCCTGAGCGGATTTGAGCGTTCCCAGTTGGGCCGCAGCAGACCCGGCATTTGCGAAAGCAGTGGCAAGATCCGGCTGCTTTGAATACTTGGTGATGGTTTCGTCTTCCATAATTTGGGTTTCAAAATCATCTGCAAGTTCTTGCATCTGTGTGTTGATGTCCGTGGTAAATCCGGCCGCCGCGAGTTGATCAAATACACCGGTCAATATTAATCTTGGCGGCGTAATGGTAACATCTACCGCCCACAATCCGGCGACTATCATTAGAAGAAGACCCATCAGTCCCGCTTTCTTTGCAATAGAACTGTTCATAGTAAAAACCTCCCGGAGCATCCGCCCCTTGTGTATCAGTGTAACACATCCAGGGGGAGAAAATCAAAAGCTACTCAAGAAATTCTCCAAAGTATCAATATGTGCACTGGCGTCGTTTTTTGTATATTCATGTATATAATGTCATAATATTGCATAATTATACAGCATATGATTGAACAAGTTTAAAAAAAACACTAGAGTACGGGTATTGATGAGCAAAGGGGCTTTTCACACCCGTCCTGCCAGGGGACGGTACCAGAATTTCCATAAGGAGCTATCATGTGTGGATTCGTCGGCGCGTTTGAACTACAAGGGAGCACAGACTCTCTTCGCGCATCAGTGCTTAAAATGGCAAAGACCCTCAGACACCGGGGACCGGATTGGTCCGGCATTTATACCGGTAACAAGGCGATCTTGGCCCATGAACGACTATCTATCGTAGATCCCCTCTCGGGGAAGCAACCTCTTTTTAGCGCTGACGGAAACCTCGTGCTTGCCGTAAACGGAGAGATATACAACCACAAAGAAATTCGAGCGCGATACAAGGATACCTGGCAATTCCTGACAAACTCGGACTGCGAGGTACTATTACCGCTGTATAAGGAAAAGGGAGCGGACTTTTTAGAAGACCTTAATGGCATATTCGCTTTTGCCCTCTATGATATCGCACAGGACCGCTATATCGTAAGCCGCGACCATATCGGAATTATCCCCCTGTATCAGGGTTGGGATAAAGATGGACAATACTATGTGGCAAGCGAGCTTAAGGCCCTTGAAGGTGTGTGCACGGAAATCCGCGAGTTTGAACCGGGCACTGTATGGGACAGCAAGACCAAAAAATCGACAAGCTGGTATCACCGTGACTGGATGGAATGGGAAGCAGTAAAAGAGACAACAACTGATATTGCACGACTTCGAAGCGATCTTGAAGCTGCGGTAAAACGCCAGCTCATGAGCGACGTTCCCTACGGAGTACTCCTTTCAGGCGGACTTGACTCCTCGATTATCGCGGCGGTTACCCAAAAATTCGCATCAAAACGCATAGAAAGTGGAGACACCCAGGAAGCCTGGTGGCCACGCCTTCACTCCTTTGCCATTGGCCTTGCCGGCTCCCCTGATCTTGCCGCAGCACAAAAAGCGGCAGACCACATTGGGACAGTCCATCACGAGGTACACTTTACCGTACAAGAAGGGCTCGATGCGATCCGCGACGTTATCTATCATTTGGAAACGTACGATATTACCACCATTCGCGCTTCCACCCCGATGTATCTTTTAGCCAGGACCATTAAAAGTATGGGCATCAAGATGGTACTCTCCGGCGAAGGTTCTGATGAACTTTTTGGCGGATACCTGTATTTTCATAAGGCCCCGAACGAAAAGGAACTCCACGAAGAGACGGTACGCAAGCTTAGTAAACTCCACCTGTATGACTGCCTACGGGCGAACAAGTCGCTTGCGGCATGGGGCGTAGAAGGACGCGTTCCCTTTTTGGACAAAGAGTTTATCGACACCGCAATGCGCATGAATCCAAAAGAAAAATTGTCCGGAAGGGCAAGCACCGAGCACAGCGACGACGGTAAGCCAAGAATGGAAAAGTGGGCGCTCAGAAAAGCTTTTGAAGATCTGTTGCCTGCCGAGATTGTATGGAGGCAAAAAGAGCAGTTCTCTGACGGAGTTGGCTACAGCTGGATAGACTCCCTTAAGGAACTGTGTGAAAAATCGGTTAGCGACGAGCAATTCTCCCGTGTAAAAGATCGCTTTCCGGTAAACCCGCCAATGACAAAGGAGCAGTATTATTATCGCTCTATATTTGAAGAGTTCTTTCCTTCTTCGAGCGCGGCAAAAACCGTTGCCTACGAAGCCAGCGTTGCCTGCTCTACCGCAAAAGCCCTGGAATGGGATACAGCATGGAAGGATATGAACGATCCATCAGGACGTGCTGTTTCCGGCGTACACGAAAAAGCCTATTAACAAAGATCATCTGCGTTAATCTCTTTACCGCAGTGTGGACACACTGCGGTTTTCTTTTTCCTTTTTATAACATGGCTACGGAAGATAAAAAGGCATGATGGCCAAAACATCGATACTATTTTTTATCATACACCACATCTTTGCGCAAATGAATACATTCATAAAGACTTAACAACATAGTTACCACACCGCCTGAGTTTATAAGGGAAGTGTTATAGCGGATATCAGAATTAGTAATGACCATGATCTTAAACAGATTATAAAAAACAATAACCACAACGATGGTAAAAAGATGTTTTACAATCAAACAGGTAAGCGGCTGTTTACGCATTAAGGGGCCATAGTCTATATGGGGCCAGGCGGAGCGAACAATGAATAGAGGCAAAAAAAACAAAAGAACCCCAATCAGGGCATTGATACACAGTAGCATCATTCGATAAGAGCCCTTATCAAATTGTGTATACCAAATAAAAAATCCCAAAAGGAATGGAAGTATCAAAATACGGCTGGCCACTTTTTTTATCCGCTCCCAGATACAAGTTTGATTATACAGACGGGCTTCCTCGTCGTCCGCGAATATCTTGACTGAGGAGCGACCAAATTTATTTTGAATACGCTGTATCGCCTCAAGATCAATCTCCGGCGTATCGGTTGGGACGGATCTCGTAACAGGCACTTGTTCCTGAGTATGACTTTCTGTTTCTTCTGTGTTCGTGGGCCAAGATGGCTCACTTGAAGCGGCAGGATACATCAACGGTTCGGGCCGCATTTCACCCTTACTGGAGGCAACTGCTTGATTAAACGCTTTGCGCAGTTCTTGATACTTGAGCGCGTCTTTTTCTGGAGGAAATTCCTTAAGAAGGCGCGCAAAGGCCTTTTTAATCGTTACGATGTTTTCCGTCGGTTCAATTCCCAATACATGCCAACATTCCATAGCTACCACCGTTCAAATTGTTCAAAAGCAGCTTTTGCTTTTTCCGCAG
>JAFGIM010000052.1 GCA_016929605.1 Spirochaetales bacterium
CTTATTAACGAAGAAACCAGCGATGCCCTAATACACACTCTCTTTCCGCTAGCCGAACTCATTACCCCGAACATCCCCGAAGCGATCGCATTGCTTGGCAAGACAGGAATGGACATACGTGATGCGCAGGAAGGTAGCGAAGAATGGATGGAGAGAGCGGCTCACCACCTGCTCGCACTTGGCTCGCGAGCGGTTTTAGTAAAAGGCGGACATCAAACTGTTAACGGAGATGCAGCAAGTTGTGATGTGCTTTGCATTGATGGAAACATACACTGGTATACAGGAAAGCGGATACAGACAAAACATACACACGGAACCGGCTGCACCCTTTCCGCGGCAATTACCGCGAACAGGGCACAGGGCATTCCGCTTGAACAGGCGGTCGCCCTGGCAAAAGAATACCTGACCGGCGCCCTTTCTACGGGCCTTTCCCTGGGAAAAGGTTCAGGCCCGCTTGATCACGGATGGAATATCATTCGCCGTCGGTAAGCTTAGCTGCCTGTTCAGCCTGAATGTCGGCATATGCCGAGAGCATCGGCTCGGCACTCGCATGGGCTCCAGTAATGCGGCGACCAACATAGTTTCGGGTAATCGCAAATACCGTTCCCGAAAGAATCAACACACCAATAAGGTTCGGAATCGCCATCAAGCCGTTAAGAGTGTCGGCAATATCCCAAGCCAGCGAGAGATTCATGGTTGCCCCGACAAGGATAAAAGAAACAAAGATAATCTTGTAAAGAATAACCGACTTGGTGCCAAACAGATACTCCATACCCTTTTCGCCATAAAAGGACCAACCAAGCACGGTTGAAAATGCAAAGAGAAGGACTGCAAGGGAAACAAACTTGCCGGCAAAGTGTCCAAAGCCATGAGAGAAGGCCTCACTTACCAGGGGAACCCCGGTTAAGCCTGATTCAAGGGCTCCTGAAGAAAGCACTGCAAATGCGGTGAGGGTGCACACGATGATGGTATCAAAGAATACCTCAAAGATACCCCACATTCCCTGAACAACCGGCTCCTTAACATCCGACGCCGAATGAACCATAACAGAGGATCCAAGACCAGCTTCGTTAGAGAAAACACCCCGCTTAAAGCCCATGGTAATAGCCTGCTTCATCGCAGCTCCGGCAAATCCACCCGCAGCGGCTTGAAAGCCAAAGGCGCCCCGGAAGATTTGTCCAAAAACATGGGGAACAGCTTGAATGTTAACGCAGAGAATAATAAGAGCGCCAATGGTATACGCAAAGGCCATAAACGGAACGAACCGTTCGGTAACCTTGGCGATGCGCTTAATGCCACCGATAATAACAAGACCGGCCAATACCGCAAGGACAGCGCCAGTTACCAGATGAGGAATCTTAAACGAGCCATCAAGGGCACTTGCAATAGAATTCACCTGCGTCATGTTGCCAATACCAAAGGAGGCAAGAACGCAAAACACAGAAAAGATCACCGCAAGGGGTTTTGCAATGGCTCCAAAGCCTTTCTTTTCTCCAAGCCCGTATTTTAAATAATACATGGCTCCACCTGCCCACTCCCCCTTTACATTCTTTTTCCGATAATAAATACCCAGTACGTTTTCGGAGTAATTGGTCATCATGCCAAAGAACGCAGAAACCCACATCCAAAACACCGCTCCCGGTCCACCGAGCGAAATGGCAGTTGCCACACCGGCAATATTGCCCGTTCCAATGGTTGCCGCAAGAGCCGTGGACAAGGCCTGAAACTGAGTAATCGCCTTTTTCTCTTTGGTTGACCGTACCGATTTTTTCTTGAAAATCGCAAAAAAGGTATGTTCGCCGACTTCTTTGGCGTGCGAGATCTGAAAAAACCGCGTTTTAATCGTTAAAAATACGCCGGTACAAATGATAAGCGCGAGCATCGGAGGGCCCCACACCATTGCGTTGACAACTCCATTCACTTGCTCAATAGCCTTGATTAGGGCTTCCATACAAAACCTCCAAAAAACAAATTCTTCTAAGAATGCCATGAATAAAAGCCATTACGCAAGAAAAATCGTGTCCCTACGCGAGCAATTACCAACAATCTTGTAAGCACTCCATTTGCGTTTACGGGAAAGTAAGGATATGATACACACCATGACCCGATTTCAACAGCAAAAAGTGAACAAGCTCCTCCTTATTACCGCTATCAGTAGCAGCCTTGGCGGTCTTTTCGCCTATATCATGGTGCTTCTTCTTTCCACGCCTGGCTCACGCACCCATGATATCCAATATCTGCTTTTAGGCTCCCTTACCGGGTTCTTTATTTCTTCTACCCTCATCTCAATTTCCTGGAAGATGGATAGTTGGGCACGAAAACCCCTCTGGTTTGATATCCTGATCAAACCCCTGATGCAGACAATGCTCATCATCCTTATTTACAGCACCATCTACATATGCATTTTTGGATTACAGATGTTTCAAAAGGAATCATGGATTCTACCAACACTTCTGTTTTCTTTTATCATGTTTGCGCTTATCACCTTTTTTGAAAATCTTGAACGCCTTTTGGGCAAAAACGTACTTAAAGGACTTATCCTGGGTACTTACCGCAAACCGGTTCGAGAAAACAGATTCGTCATGTTTTTGGATATTGCCGGATCAACCTCTCTTGCGGAGCGAGTTGGAGATGTAGCCTTTCATGCCCTGTTAAATGATTTTTTTTGCGAGATTGCCCGTCCAATCGTAAACAACCAGGGAGAAATTTATAAATATGTCGGCGATGAAGTCATTATTACCTGGAAAGAATCCACGGGCAAATATAAAGACGCAGCCCTTGCGGTATTGCATGCTATAGACCGGACCCTGGAGCGAAAAAAAGAGTATTTTATCAGTCGCTATGGGACAATGCCTGAATATCGGGCCGGCCTTCATTTTGGTCAGGTAGTCGCCGGAGAAATGGGTCTTACCCGGCAGGAGATTGCCTTTTCCGGAGACGTGATGAACACCGCTTCAAGAATTCAAGGGGAATGTCGCAATCTGGGAGAGCGTTTTTTGGTTTCCGAAGCAGCAGTTGTGTGCCTCGGAATTCGGGAAGGGAAAACAAGCAATGGTGAACTGTGTTCCCGCGGTTCCATTGCCCTACGAGGCAAAAAAGAAGAGCTTAACGTTTACGCCCTTCATTGTAACGCTGATTGAACCCTTGATTGAATGAGGGCGGGAAGCTCTTGTGATTCCTCCCGTGAAAGATTAGCCGTAGGCACCGGATCATGAATGGTCAGCCGGACCGTAGCTCTGGCCACATGGCCCTTCTCTTCAAAAAGCCGCCATGAACCATCGATCGTTACCGGTACAATGGGCACACCCGTTTTGAGCGCAAGCTTAAAGCTTCCTGCCTTAAAAGAGCCAAAGCCTTTTCCCTTACTTCGCGTTCCCTCCGGAAAAATAACAAGAGAGTATCCCTTTTGCACAGTTTTAGCCGCTTCATTCATCGCCTCGATAGACTGACGCATATTCTTTCTGTCCAAAAAGGTACATTGCATTAAACGCATCCATACAGAAAGAAAGGGAACCTTTAATATTTCTATCTTGGAAATAAAGGCCTTTGGCTTAGAGATAAACCCGAGCAAGATGGGGATGTCAAAATAACTCTGATGGTTCCCCACAAAGACAACGGCCGTATCCTGAGGAATCTTCTCTTCGCCAACAACCTCTACCTCTCCCCCCGCTAAAGCCAGAACAAAGCGAGCCCAATGCGTAACTTGCTCATTTACCACGGCATCACGCTCGGCTATCATACCCTTGCGATCGAAGGCAAGGGCTTGGCGCATCTTGGGGATCTTCTTGATCAAACACCAAAAAAACCGAACAATCGCGATTACGGTCCGAAACATCTATGCCCTCCGTCTCGCTATCTTTTGCGCAACCACCTGCGCTGCCAATACCACAACGATAATCGAAAAACCGATAATATCGGTTTGCAATCCGGGAAGGATCAAAAGGATTCCTGCTCCCCCGAGTAATACTCGAGTGAGCGGGCGACAATGGGTAAAAGTATATCCTTCCAATGCAGCGCCAAGACCAAACATACCAATAAGAGCAGAGACAATAATCAAGATAACATTGGACCAGGTAGTGCCAATTAGCAACATCTCGGGATTAAAAACGAACATGTACGGAATAATAAAGGCGGCTATCGCTATCTTTGTTGCTTGCAGCGCCGTAGCCATTGGCTTTGACTTTGCGATTGCCGAACCGGCGATAGCGGCAAGGGCAACTGGAGGAGTGATATCGGCGATGATACCAAAATAAAACGCAAACATATGTGCCGCAAGGGGTTCATAGCCAAGACCAACAATCGCTCCAGCGGTAATCGTGGAGGTAATCAAGTAATTAGCGGTAGTTGGCGCGCCCATACCAAGTATGATGGAAGAAATCATCGTAAGCATCAAGGTGATAATGGGAATGCCTCCCGATATCGCGATAAGACCTGCACCAAGCTTAAGGCCTATTCCGGTAAGGGTTACAATACCGATTATGATACCGGCCATACCACAGGCAATGGCAACAGCGATGATATTGCGGGCTGAACTGACCATGATGTCCACAAAGTCTGACAGAGGCATTCGCGGGCTTTTTCCTCTCGCAATATCCACACAGGAAGCAACGATTCCCAGGATGGCACAGGAAACAATACCCATAAGGGCGGAGAAGGTTGCGGTCTTTCCCTGAACCAAAAAGAAAAGAATAACGCCAAGGGGCAACATCAGATACCCCTTAGTAAGAAACAGCGGAAGGAATCGGGGTAACTCTTCTTTACTCATACCCTTAAGACCGAGCTTTCGCGCTTCCAGATGAACCATAATAAATATGCCGGAAAAGTATAGCAGCGCGGGAATAATTGCCGCTTTCGCAATTGTCACATACGAAAGACCCAGACTCTCTGCCATCAAGAAAGCAGCGGCTCCCATAATGGGAGGCATTATTTGACCGCCAGTAGAGGCTGCAGCTTCAACAGCGGCGGCGAACTCAGGCTTATAGCCAAGACGCTTCATCATCGGGATAGTAAAACTTCCGGAACCGACCGTATTGGAAACCGAACTACCAGAGACTGTTCCCTCAAGGGCGCTCGTAAGAACCGCGACCTTGGCAGGCCCACCGGCGGCGCCGCCGGCGATAGCGTTGCAGATGTCGATAAAGAATTGGCCAATACCGGTCTTTTCCAAGAAAGAGCCAAACATGATAAACAAGAAGATAAAGGAGGCACAGGCGCCAATTGGCGTTCCCATGATCCCTTCGGTATTAAAAAATAAGTGAGATACCACACGCTCTAAGGAATACCCTCGATGATTAAAAAAGGCAGGGAGCCAGGGGCCAAAAAAGGCATAGAGGATAAAAGAGCCAGCGATAATCATCATGGGAAGACCCGCAACACGCCGGCACGCTTCGAACAAGAGGACAATACCGACAACCCCAACAAAAATATCAAGCGGAAGATACGCACCCGCACGGCGGGCAAGGGTTTCAAAGTTCAAAGCTATATACATCCAGGCCGAAAACCCGACAAGAGCCAATCCAACATCGTACATCGGTAAGGTATCAAGGCGCATCTTTCGGGTGGGAGGATACATTAAAAAGCAAAGAAGCATCACAAAAGCAAGATGGGTAGAGCGCAAGATTTGCGCGGTTACTGCCCCGGACAGCGTTGCATACAACTGAAAAGCACAAAACGCAAGAGAAACCACAATAGTAATATATCGCTTCCAGCACTTGTGCTCACGATATACTGACTCAAGGTCATATTGTTTCATGAACTCCTGAATATCTTCAAGATTCGATGTTGGTGTCATCGAATCACTAATTTCCTCGATAACCTCGGATGGTTTAATTTTCTCCTTGGACACAGTAGCAACTCCTTTAGGTATCACGGATAGATACAATACAACAGGGGCACAGCCCTTTTTTCTATGACAACCGCGGATTGACGGGGAAAATACTCCGCAAGACGCCATATGCGCCCGTTAGCCTCTATGGCGTGTTCGCCAGTAAGCGAGACCCTAAGCATCACCTGCGGAACAACAAGATTTATTCCGCTTATTTCCAAATACCCCTCTCCAGTGGTAAAGACCATCCCTTCTTCGGGTTCGCTCATACCAGCTCCATACGATACAAAGCGACTTTTATCCACATGGACCAAACCGTCGTCGCCTATTCTACAATAGTCATGCACTCGACCCTTATTTACAGAATGGGTATAGGATACAATAAATGAGGGGGGCTTTCCAGCGAAAAATAAATGCTGATTCATCGCATGTACCAGATTGGGACGATCAAGATATATCCTGAGTCGGGGATGTTCAAACGAAGAAACAACCAGAGCGGGAAAGAGCGGGATACAACACAATAATAAAACCAAAAAAGCTGTTGCACAAGACGGAAGGACGAGGAGAAGCCGAAGCCTCTCCATCGCAATCCCGTCCCGGTTTGCCAACAATGGCATCTTACTTAACCGCGAGTCCAATTTCCGCAAAGTATTTTGCTGAGCCCGGATGGAAGGGAACAGAGACCCCGGATACCGAATAGGCAGCGTTAAGGTCTTTACCCTTGGCATGAGACTGGGCTAGTTCTGCCTGATTTTCAAACAAGGCCTTTGTCATGGCATATACCGTTTTTTCGTCGAGTTTGGCGCTTACCGCGAGTGTCGCCTTGATAGCCAGGGTTTTTACGTCAACTTCGGTTCCCTTATACGTTCCGGCTGGAATAACCATCTCGGTGTAAAACGCGTGTTCTGCGCGAATGGCCGCAGCCTGGGTTCCGTCCACTGGAATAAGAACCAAACCAGCGCTAATCGCGAGTTCCTGAAGCGCAGCATTGGGAACACCGGCAGTAACAAAGCAGGCGTCGAGGGTGCCATTTTGGATACCATCGCTTGATTCCTTAAAAGAAAGGTTCGCCTTTTTGATGTCGTCAAAACTCATACCGTACCCTGCAAGAATCTGCTTGGCGTTAAATTC
>JAFGIM010000053.1 GCA_016929605.1 Spirochaetales bacterium
AAAGCTACTCTTCAGGGCGGGGTGTAATTCCCCACCGGCGGTACAGCCCGCGAGCTGTGCGTTTTTAAAACGCACAGCAGATTCGGTGAAACTCCGAAGCCGACAGTAAAGTCTGGATGAAAGAAGAGGCACGGCCACAACCGGGGTTAGTACGTGTGTATTGTACCGTACGGACTCTCCTGTCCCGTTTATTACGCCCTGAAAACTTACCTGTAGTTTTCGGGGTTTTTTAATGTCCACACCAGAACCACATCAACACGAACTCTGGATGCGCAAGGCTCTTTCGCTTGCCGTACAAGGAGAAGGAACCGTTCGCCCAAACCCTCTGGTTGGCGCAATTATTGTCCGCGGGAATACCGTTCTTGGGCAAGGTTGGCATCATAGAGCCGGTGAACCACACGCAGAAATTCTGGCTTTACAAAACGCAACAGATATGGGCTACAATGATTTTGATGATGCGACCTTGTATGTAACGCTTGAGCCTTGTTGTCATACAGGAAGAACAGGTCCGTGTACCAAAGCCATCATTAAGGCTGGAATCGGAAAGCTTGTATGCGCCATGAAGGACCCTAACCCTCTTGTTGCTGGCAAGGGCCTGCAAGACCTCCAGGATGCAGGGCTTAACATTATTACCGGGATTCTTGAGCAAGAAGCCAAAGTTCTCAATCGGGTGTTTATCCATTACATTACTCGCTCCCTGCCATGGGTTACCCTAAAAACTGCAATGAGTCTTGATGGGAAAATTGCAACGGCAACAGGAAACTCACGCTGGATAAGCGGAGAAGAAGCCAGATCCGAAGTCCATCACATTCGAAAAAATCAGGCAGCCATTCTCTGTGGAATTGGGACCGCCCTTACAGACGATCCGCTGCTTACTGTTCGATTAAAGATACAAGACACGCGTGAATTGCCAGCACCCCTTCGGGTAATCTGCGACACACACCTCCGCCTACCACCAACTTCCCAACTCGCTCAAACAGCTCGACAAGCTCCTGTCGTTATCGCAGTGGGCGCCCATGCCCTGCTCGATTTAACCTCAGGCATACAAGAGAGAGTAAACGCGCTTGAAGACCTAGGCGTAGAAATCTTGAGCGTGGAAGAAAAGAACGGAAAAATATGCCTTAAAGGCTTATTCACCATCCTGGCTTCCCGTGGTGTGGACCGCTTGCTTATAGAGGGAGGAAGCGAGATTGCTGCGGCGGCCCTGCAAGAAGGCCTTGTTAATACCGTTATCTTCTACATCGCCCCTATCATCTTGGGCGGAGCAACCGCTAAAGGCCCGGTAGCAGGAGCGGGCGCCTCTTCAATCGACAGGGTCATTCGACTTGAAAAAATAAGCACACGAACAATAGGGAAAGACATCGTTATAGAAGGAGATATTGTGCCATGTTTACCGGATTGATTGAAGCACAAGGATCGGTGTCCTCGCTTATCAGACAGAGAGAGCATACAGCAATGACGATTTATGCACCAACAATTGCACACAATCTTGCTAATGGCGATAGTGTTGCGGTAAATGGAGTTTGTCTAACGGTAATCAAAACAAACCGCACACATTTTTCCGCAGATATCTCAAGGGAAACCCTTTGTCGAACAACCTTTACGTCTCTTATGGCGGGAAGCCCTGTTAATCTGGAGCGCGCAATGCGTGCCGACGATCGATTCAACGGGCACTTTGTTAGCGGTCACGTTGATGCCGTTGCTTCTATATTGCGCATAGAAACGCAAGGCAACTTTCAGGTTGTTACCTTTACGATTCCCACAAGTCTTTCACCACTGATCCGCGAAAAAGGTTCCGTCGCAATAGATGGAATTAGCCTTACTGTTAGTAAATGTTATGACACGTGTTTTTCAATCTCTCTGATCCCCCACACCCTTAAGCATACAACCTTGCATCATGCAACTTGTGGCCTTTTGGTAAACCTGGAATGCGATATCCTGGCCCGCTATCTTGCGCCAAAAGAAGATCGGGCAACAATAAACAACCGATACATCCGCCTCCTTGCTACAAGCGGATTCATGGGGAGAAGCTATGAATAACAAGATTGAGAAAGCCCTTACGGATCTTTCAGAAGGAAGGATGATCATCATAACCGACGATGAATCGCGAGAGAACGAAGGAGACCTTGTAATGGACGCGGCGATGGTTAATGATCAGTCAATCGCCTTTATGGTTCGAGAAGGTAAAGGCCTTGTTTGTGTACCAATAACAAGAGACACAGCCGCAAGGCTTCTCCTGCACCCGATGGTCGATACAAATCAGGACCGCCATGGAACTGCTTTTACAGTATCAGTTGATGCCTCTGATTGTACAACCGGAATATCTGCGGCAGAACGCGCGCACACGATCACTGTTCTTGCCCGACCAGACTCACAACCCAATGAACTTAGGAGACCTGGACACCTGTTCCCCCTTATCGCAAAGGACGGTGGAGTCCTTACTCGACGGGGCCATACAGAAGCATCCTGCGACATGGTACGTCTTGCCCGGCAAGGCACCCCAAACGCCTGCATTGAGCCCTCTGCGGTCATCTGTGAAATTCTTAATAACGATGGAACAATGGCTCGAAAGGATGACATTACAGCCTTTGCCTCCCGCCATAATCTATCCAGCATCTCGATAGAAGAGATTGCTCAGTATAGAAAAAAGAAAGGCCGAGATCGCATCGAGGCAGTTACTACAACAATCCTTCCAACTAGATGGGGAACCTTTACCTTACACGCTTTTCGGGACTTGCAAAACAACAAAGAACATATCGCCCTGTCTCTTGGCGATATAAAAAATCCAGAACCGCTTCTTTGCCGCATCCATTCAGAGTGCCTTACCGGTGACACGCTTGGCTCCCTTAAATGTGATTGTGGTGAACAGTATGCAGAAGCAATGCGAAGAATTTCCACAGAAGGCCGAGGCCTACTCGTATACCTACGACAAGAAGGCCGAGACATTGGCTTACTAAACAAAATACGAGCCTATGCACTCCAGGACAAGGGACTCGATACAGTAGATGCCAATCTGGCACTTGGGTTTGCAGACGACGAGAGGGAATACGGGGCCGCAGCCGCAATACTCAAGTCTCTTTCAGTTAGTTCAGTGCGCTTATTAACGAACAATCCCGACAAGGCTAAAGGACTCGAAAGAGAAGGGATTCTCGTTGCTGCTCAGGAACACATTGAATTACCGGCTAAGCCGGAAAACATACGTTATTTACAGACAAAGGTGCGAAGGATGGGACACACCCTTACCACCGTACTAAAGGAGACAGATTTTGCACATTCATGAAGGTTCACTTATCGCTCAAGGATTGCGCATCGCAATCGTCGCATCACGCTTTAACGATTTTATCGTTTCAAGCCTTATTGATGGAGCTACCGACGCTCTGTTACGCCATGGAATTGACGAGAGTACCATTGAGCTCGTAAAGGTTCCCGGGGCCTATGAGATTCCGCTTGCAGCAAGCATCATGGCCAACAAGAGCGATATAGATGCGGTTATCTGCCTGGGCGCAGTGATCCGGGGATCCACCGCTCATTTTGACTATGTATGCGCCGAGGTTTCCAAAGGAATAGCTCAGGTGTCGCTCTCCGCGGGCAAGCCCGTCCTTTTTGGCGTGTTAACAACCGACACCATAGAACAGGCCATTGAACGCGCTGGAACAAAAGCTGGCAATAAGGGGTTTGAAGCTGCAACAGGGGCAATCGAGATGTGTAACTTGCTCAAATCGATATCTTAGTTTTTTAGTTGCGGATTTCAACAAACCAGGGCTACAATCGGAGCAGGAGGAGAGTTATATGAAAAAGATCAGTTCGATGTTAGTTGTAGCCCTACTACTTGCGGTTACCATGGCATTTCCCGTTGCAGCCCAAAACAAGGCTCCGGACGCAATACCAGGGGAGGTGGTGTACATCCCGTTCCCCGTAAAGATTACACTTGATGGGGATGCTTCCGATTGGGCCGGTATTCCCATTCAGACGGTAACAACCGGGCCAAAAAAATCCCCACATTCCAAACAGTCAAAAAGCTTTGACTTTGCAGTGGCTGCAGATGAAACAAACCTCTACTACCTTATGAAGATCGCCGATTCAAAAGTCATTACCGGTAAGCATGGAAAAGATTTTTGGAACGAAGATTCCATGGAATTCTATTTTAACTTTACCGGGAATTTGGCTACAAAGGCATATGCCCCTGGCATCGCCCAAATTAATATTCCCGCTATCAACATCGGCAAGAAGGCTGGAGACGCCATAACAGTTATTGGAAGCAATTCCGAAACCGTTAAGGTTAATGCCGCTGTTGTCAAGACAGCCGACGGGTGGATGTTTGAAGCATCTGTCCCACTCGCCAACATAAAACCGGAGCACGGCCTTACCATCGGTATCCAGGCACAGGCAAATGGCGCAACCGAAAAAGACCGAGATACCAAACTGATCTGGAGCAAAAAAGATAAGGGGGACGGCTCATACCAGGATCCCTCTTTATTTGGGAAAGGAGTCTTCTTTAAAGTAGGAAGCGCAGACACTCCTAAAGCTCAGTAATCTTACATCCCCGACCAATAAAGGCCGCCCGTTGGGGCGGTTTTTTTTAGCGTTTACCGCCATAGCATCTTTTTACTGTTTTGAGTACACTCAAGTCTATGGCAAAGACAATTGACGACAAGAAAATTATTTATACAATGGACCGGGTTTCAAAAAATCACGGGACAAAACAAGTGCTTAAAGACATCAGTCTATCCTATTTTTATGGAGCAAAGATTGGTGTTATCGGATTAAATGGTTCGGGAAAATCAAGCCTCCTTAGAATTCTTGCAGGAACCGACACTGAGTTTCTTGGAGAAACTTCCTGTGCGCCCGGATACACCATAGGTTTTTTGGAACAAGAACCTCATCTTGAAAGTGGAAAGACCGTAAAACAAATAGTCGCCGAAGGAGCCAAGGAGACAATGGATCTCCTTGCAGAATTTGACTCGATAAACGAAGCCTTTGGCGATCCCGACGCAGATATGGACAAGCTTATGGAACGCCAATCGCGCGTACAGGACCAACTTGACGCGCTCAACGCATGGGAGCTTGAAAGCCAGCTTGAACTCGCGATGGATGCACTTCGCTGTCCTCCCGCTGACCAAGTAGTTGACGTTCTCTCTGGTGGAGAGCGCCGCCGAGTTGCCTTATGCCGCCTTCTTTTACAAAAACCGGACATCTTGCTTCTTGACGAACCAACAAACCATTTGGATGCAGAAACCGTCGCATGGCTAGAAAGACACCTTCAACACTATGAGGGAACTATTATCGCCGTTACCCACGATCGTTATTTTTTGGATAACGTTGCCGAATGGATTCTTGAACTGGATAGAGGCGAAGGCATTCCCTGGAAAGGCAATTATTCCGGCTGGTTACAGCAAAAGAACGATCGGCTTGCCCGCGAGGAAAAAGGGGAATCAGACAGGCGCAAACAGCTTGAACGCGAACTTGAATGGATAGGCATGAGCCCAAAAGGACGACACGCCAAAAGTAAAGCGCGTATCAATCAGTACGAAAAACTTCTTTCTGAGGATGGCCGAGAAAAAATCAAGGATACAAAAATTTCTATCCCTGCAGGGCCTCGCCTTGGCGGGCTTGTTGTTGAGGCAAAGGATTTGGGCATGGCCTATGGGGATCATTTACTCTTTGACAAGGTCAACTTCCTTATACCCCCAGGAGCAATCGTTGGCATTATTGGGCCCAATGGTGCTGGTAAGACTACCCTTTTTAATCTAATTGCCGGTGCAGCAGGCCAAAAGGTTCCCGTTCCTCAATTCGACGCAGAAGGAAACATCCTGGCCGACCTTAAAGAAGAAATTGTTACCCCAACAAGCGGCTCGCTCAGGGTTGGAGATTCAGTAAAGCTAACCTATGTTGACCAAATGCGAGGAAAGCTGGAAGCGGATAAAACAGTGTGGGAACAGCTGTCGGGCGGGCTTGATATTATTAAACTAGGTGCAGTGGATGCCAATGGAAGACCCGTCAATGGACCAGTACGAGAAGTTAACTCAAGAGCCTACTGTTCTTGGTTTAATTTTTCTGGAGCCGATCAAAGCAGAAAGGTTGGCGTTCTTTCTGGTGGAGAGCGAAACAGGCTTAACCTTGCCATGATGGTTAAAGAGGGAGCCAACGTACTTCTTCTTGACGAACCGACAAACGACTTAGACGTAAATACTATGCGCGCGCTTGAAGAAGCACTGGACAGTTTCGCAGGCTGCGTTTTGGTTATTAGCCATGATCGCTGGTTCCTTGATCGCGTCTGCACCCACCTTATTGCCTTTGAGGCAGACGGTGAAGTGCTATGGTACGATGGTAACTGGAGCGAGTATGCACAGTGGCGCAAAGAAAAATATGGCAAGGATGCAGACACCCCGCATCGCGGAATATACCGAAAACTGGAGCGATAGTTATCGTAGCGAAGAGCTCCCTTTCTTTTTCTTTTTTTCCTGGTATTGCACTGCGTCTGCCCGAGCCAGTAAATCTTCGAGAGAAGAGCACTCTCTGGTGGCCGGTGCATAGCCCAAACTGATAGAAAGGGAAAAAGGCTCTGCAGTTTCTTCATTCCATTGCGTTAAAAAATTTGAAAGTCGTTCGTGCAAGGCTATCGCCGCACTTGTCTCGGCATCAAGGGCAACAATAGCAAATTCGTCCCCCGCCAAGCGTGCAATTATGTCGTGACTTCTAAAAACCTTTTTAAGGATAGCCGCCATTGCTTGTAAGGCCCGGTCTCCGGCATCATGACCATAGTGATCGTTGATTATCTTAAGCCCATCCAAGTCGCCAAAAAAGATTACTGCATTTTTCCCGGATGAAAGGGCAATCTCCAAGGCTTTCTCCCCGTACGACAAAAAACCTCGGCGATTATACAACCCTGTTAAATCATCTGTTCTTGATACATAATCAAGGACGCGATTAGAAGATTCAAGCTCCTTAAGAGCTGAGTTTAGGATAAGCCCTGCTTCCTCCTTTTCAGAAAAAATCAAGGCGGAACTAATCATGGTAGACAGCTGTACACACAAAGTTTCATAAATTGCTTCATGCACCCGCCCCGGCTCATATACAATATAGCCAAGCTGCTCTTCAAGATGATACAGGGCCGAGACTACCAGTGTTCGTGGACGAGATGAAAAAATGCCAACCGGTAACATCCGCTCAAGCGGATCAAACAAAATATCCCTAACCGATTTTCCCTTGGGTGTGTCCTCATCAAAGGCAACTACTACACGAGCCCGTGAAGGCATTGTAAATGAAGATTGATCCGCACAATGTATTTTATCGGGATACAAACATATTGCGCAACTTTTAATATCAAACGCCCTGAGACTCTCGTGTATATTGGCGGAATGTTCCTCAAAAGTTTGCCCTGCGTGCTGTCTGGATAAATACCGCTGCAGTCGTCGCAAATCATCTTCAAGGTAAAATCGCTCATATCCGGTATCCACAACAGAACCTGAAGGAGGCTCAACTTCATTGCCATGAACGTCTCGAGCATATATTGAATAGTCATCGGCTGCGATACACCCGCAACTTTGCCGAAGCAGGGCTTGAGTTTCCACAAAGGTTTCCAAAGGAATGTTTTTTCCGCATGCTGAATCAAAGGCAAGGGAGGCCGCCGTATATCCTTGCATAATAACATTTTGGCTAACGGTACTCAAAGGAGGTTCGTTAAAACGCCCTCGATCCAGATTATCATATCCAACCACAACAATATCTTCCGGAACCCGAATGCCTGCAGAAGCAAGATATTCAAGTGCGCCCACTGCGATTAAATCGCTAAAGCACACAAGAGCATCACGATCGCATATCCCATCCGCGAATAGATTCATGGTAACGGTTTTACCCGCTTGTATGGTATAATCCGTCGCGCCAGCTCTAATCGTACTTGAAACAAGGTCATATTCTTCCAACACTTTTTGTAAGGTTTCCCATCTACAAATTGAATCCTGATTTGTTTCTGGCCCCGTAATAACCGCAAAGCGCTTACACTTATGAACCTCGATTATATGACGGATTAAATCCCTAAAGCCCTTCATCTCATCGGCCATTACGGCAGGGATGCCTTGTATTCGGGTAGCGATACTTATTAAGGGCACGCGTGTTAATGTCTCAACATGAGAAACAAACGCTTCCCTGGAGATATAATTCTCCTGTGTACCAGAGGCAATTATGTGAATATCTATGTTTTTTTTGGAAATATGTGAATGAATTGCGCAACCCTGATATCCAAACCCATAGGGCCAGCCAGGGGCTTTCCCCGAAAACACAATCAAGTTAATCTGTTTTTCGCTACAAAAAGAAGAAACTCCCCGGACTAAATATCGGGAATAAGGGGAGTCAGTTTCGTCAATTTGGAGTCCTATTCGAATATCTTGTTTCATCAAAGCTTCCCGCTCAATTATTCCATATTTACCGTAATTTTGCACGGTTCGGGAGCGCTAGATGAATACTTACTTTTCTTGGTCCTGTCGTCTTTTTCGTTTTTCGCGTTTTTCTTCATACAAAAGAGAATCAGCCAGAGACAATAAGGTTTCAAGATTGTTGTTTTTATCTCCGCTAAATTCAACAGCGCCTAAACTAAGAGAAAGGATATATTCCTCCCCAGAAGTTTCATTATACAGAGTAAGAACTCGCTCCAATCGATTGCGAAGTGTATTAACAAACGAGGTATCTATGTCTACCGCAACCACAGCGAATTCATCTCCACCCAAGCGGGATACAATGTCCAGATTACGAAAAACCTTTTTAAGGGCCTGCCCCATTGCGATAATGGCACGGTCCCCGGCTTCATGACCTAAAGAATCATTTATCAGCTTAAGTCCATCCATGTCCCCAAAAACTACCAAGCCCCGCTTTCCCATTCTAAGGGCAAGATCGATGGTTTGCTGACCAAGAGTAACAAACCCGCGCCGATTATAAAGCCCGGTTAATTCATCTGTTCTGGATATAGTACTCAGCTTCCTGTTCGATTTTTCAAGATTATATAGAGCATCATTAAGCCGCTCTTCCGCCGCTTGTTTTTCGGCAAAGGCAAGCGCCGAACGAATAGTTGTGGAAAGCTGAACACAGAGGGTTTCATATATCGACGGGTCGCAATTACCCGGCTCATAGAGTATATAGCCAAGCTGCTCCTCTCGATGGTACAGGGCACAGGCGACCAAGTTTCGTGTGCGCCCAGAAAACAACTCCAGAGGATATAGATGCTCTCGGGGATTAAACAAAACCGGTTTCTTCCTTCCTGTTCGAGGAGTTTCCTCGTCGTAACACAACAGAACCTCAGCCTCTGTCGGAAGAACAAAAACATCAGATCGGCGAGTCCTAATTTCCTGCCGATATAACACGATTACGCAAGAGCGAATCATAAAAGACTCAAGACTTGTTCTTAAATCCTCCATCAAATCCTGAAGCGATAGAAGCGATATAAGATGGGAAAGATAGTGCCGAAGCCGTACAATATCGTCCTGTATCCTGAACCATTCCATTCCTGTCTCAAAAGACGCTGATGGATTCGCCGGAATTTTTGCACCTTCTTCAGAAATAGCGATAAAGGACGCCGGCTCGCGGGGAACACAGCCGCAACTCTGGCGAAAAATCGCACGCGTGCGATGAACAGTTACCGGAGGTATATCATCCTCTCCCTTTGCTCGACGCCAGGCATATTCCGCTGCGATTTTCCCCTGCTCAATCAAATCTTGACTAACCGTTGTAAGGGTAGGAACATCGTAACGAGCACGAAGAATATCATCGAATCCGGTAACGATAACATCCTCGGGAACACGAAAACCTTTTTCCCGTAGGTAGTGCAAACAACCGATTGCCATAGTATCGTTAAGGCATACCAGGGCATCAAAATCAACACCTCTGGCGTCCACATGCTGACGCAGAGAGACCAAACTATACTCTGCGGAAAAATCCCCATAAAAAACAAGATCCGGGTCCACGGGAAGGCCACGCGCTTCCAAAACTTCCTGATATACACTAAACCTTTGACAGGCCTCGTCATTATCATCAGGACCCTTCATTACCGCTATCCGGGAACAGTCGTGTTCATCTACTAAATGGTTTAATAAATTTCGTAAACCGGATTTATTATCTACCAATACGCTCGGGATTCCCTCTACGGGAATAGTAACGCTTACCAAGGGTAACGGGGCCAGATTTTCGATGAACCGGGTAAAATCATCCCGTGATATAAAGTTGCACTGTGTCCCCGAAATGATTATTAAAGCATCCAGATTACCGGTATGCAGGTGGCTATATATTGCCGAATTTTGATACTCATACCCATACGGCCACCCGAACGACCTTCCGGAAAAGACAATTAACGGTACGTTCTGTTCTTGGCACCAGGCCTGAACCCCAAATATTAACCCTTTCGCATAATCTGAGTCAGTTGAATTAATCTGTAGCCCAAGGCGTATCGTAGATTTCATATCCTATTGTATCGGCGGATGTTGCCACAATATTGAGCTTACCAAGCGTGGATATAAGCGAGACCCCATATCCTTACCCGTCGCAGAATCCAATTGATCCGTGGCTGCATAATCCGCGCAGCCATTACACTGCCAGGCAACGTGAGCGGCATCCCGAGTAGTCCGTCCGTCCTTCATCCCTAAAATCTCCTCGGCAACAAATTGGCTAATAAAAATCTTGGACGGCCATGTATTACGACTCGTTGAAGAAAGTTTCCATCCCCCGGAAACAGGATCAAGGCACACGCCGGGTACCAGAACAACGTCCAGGTGCTTTTTAAGAGCGGATATCAAATCCCCGTAAGGGCCGTCCACATGGACAGCATCAGGTACTCCCGAAAAATAAGGATACACAAGAGCTTCAACAGCAGGGATTATCTTTGAGGTGTTTCCTCCCTCAAAAACAGCCGGGATGTACCCTTGCTGTGGATCTACCCGGGAAACAACCGTTTTAGCAATAAGAGACGCACAAGAAAGAGCCTTGTCAGCAAGACTCATAGCTTTTTGATCGTTGGCCTTCGCCTGTAATACCGCGGCTGCGGACACAAGGGCTCCCCACGCTTTTACGGCCACATATAAATTGTTTCGCGCCTGGCCAAGGCTTACATCAAGCGAGTCATACGTGGTTATCTCGGCTCCACCGTCACACCGATCGGAATCCACATCCATAACCCCGTCTCCATTGCGATCGCGAGAAATTATAGAGGTTACAGCATCCTCAAAAGATTCCATATGTGCCCTAAGCCAGGAACCATCGTCTGCATTATGAGTATACAAGCACGCACAGAGAATCCAATTGAGCGTTTCTTCGTAACTCATAAAACTAAAACATCCGGTTAACCAAGGTAGTTCATACGATGATGTACCTTGTGGGGTAAAGCAATCAGAAACACCCTGATCATGGCAAAAGGCAAGGCCTATTGAGTCCCGATACGATGAACGTGAAAAGAAGAAATCTAATTCATTCTTGACTGTCCAGGGAGAATAATATAATTCGTGAAAAACCTGATCTACGGTTAAATCCAGGGTATTCATCATTTGATACTCACCCTCGTTTACGATAAATATGGGAGACCCCGATTCATCTACCAGAAGTTCCGTACTTGCATTATAGCTATGTGCCGCGTGGCAAATAAGAAACTTTCTGTCGTCGGATAAAGAGCGACTGTCAAGTTCCACATCCAATCGATGTGCCTCAGCAAGACGGGAAGAAGCAACCTTCAAAGCATGCACTAGAATGTCGTCCAAATCGGTGAATAGCGTATTTTGAAAGGCTCGGGTTTTAAGCCCCTGTGTCACAATTCCATCCCTGAATGCCCCAAGAGCAACCAGATATTCTTTTTTCTGCCTGGGAGGAACGTTAAATTTTAAACAACCTTCGTTCGCTAAATGACGTAATACCCGTCGCCCTGGATCAAAACACGCAGCCAGGGACATCCAGTCCATTACCTCGCTAACACCTTCCTCCGGGCGGGCGGCAAAGCCCCATTCGCCTCGATGTGCAAATCCGAGTAATCCAAGCGCAGGGGTGTCGGATAGAGGACGCCTAACGCCTTGCATCCCGAAAACGCCAATCATTGGCTCGTCCGATTCTCTGTTATCAAAACAAACGCGAGCATATATAGCAGGACACATCTTCTCCCGAAGGATCTCCCGTGAAGCAGAAGCAGGATCCGGCACAGATCCAAAAAAAGATACTACCTCAAGAGTCATCTTTCCCGCTGTCCATGACTCGCCGCTCATCGACAATCTTCTTTCTATATCAGTAGAACCAAAAAACTTAAGAGCGATCCCTCCAGGAAGCACTTCCGGATGCGCTGCAGCATCGGCTGATGCCTCTTCTGCTTGGTACGCATCTGCACCCAGACCTACCCGAATATTTGGGATAAAGGGTAAAAAAACAGGATCCGACGATCCGACCTTATAACCAACAGCCATTCCACGCCGAGGGGGCTGCACATCGCCGACGACCATACCGGAACCACGACCAATACGACCAAGCGCAAGGGCCGCATCAGCACCCCAAATACCATGCAGAGAATAAAAATCATTGTCTTTTGCCAAAACGGACATTACAAGCCTCCTGGAGTATCATCTTCTGTCATAGTCAATCAAAAAGCGTCGATTTGCAAGGCTGATTCTAGTTATTTTTCTTTGTAAGAATTACCGATTACAATCTTGACAAACATAACTTTTGGATTTATTGTTAACTAACTGGTTAATTATATGGAGTTCACATGACCAAGTCCGCAACCGAACAAACAAACAAAACTCGCATCCTAGAAGCCGCTGCGGCAGAATTCGCCGAACGTGGATTTGATGGTGCTCGAGTGGACGTCATAGCTAAAAGAGCGGGTATTAATAAAGCACTCATCTACTACTACTACAAAAGTAAGGAAGAATTGCTTGTGCTACTATTCCAGGATACATCTAGCGATATTTGTGCACTACTGGATTCACCAAAAATTAAAGAGCTTGATTTTCTTAAACCAGAAGGCGCGACTCTTATGATAAATATGTTTCTCGATGTCCTAGAATCTCGTCAAAATGTTATTCGTGTTGTCCTGATGGAAATCG
>JAFGIM010000054.1 GCA_016929605.1 Spirochaetales bacterium
AGAGCTTATCATTAATGCAGTGCTCCATTACGTGGAGGGTTGGTACACGGCAGATTCGGAAAGAATGGCCCGGGCCCTTCATCCAAGTTTAGCCAAGCGTCGAGTGACGCCTGAGGGTGAAACATGGGATGTTACCAGGGATTGGATGATAGACGCGACGGGTAAAGGGCAGGGTAAAATCGACGATCCGGAGCATGGCAAAAAAGAAATCACTATTCTGGACATCACGGGTTCTATTGCAAGCGTAAAACTTGTGTCCGAAGTGTTCGACGATTACCTGCATCTTGTGAAACAGGCGGATGTCTGGGTAATAGTCAATGCTCTCTGGGATTATCGTTCCAATTCTACGGATACATAGTTATTATCTCCTATTCTGCAAAAAATAAAAACCGTCCGACAGGGCGGTTTTTTGTGTTTGTTGGGATGCTTGGTCAGGCGAGAATGAATAAACCGTTTCCCTGTGCGGTATCCGCCTCCGTCATGACCGTCTACAAACAGGATGACGACTTCTGGTTTTCGTTGCTAATCGCCCCAGCGAGGCGAGCCACACGATGGCCAAGTCTGCGGCAATGGCCGAGCGCGCTCTCGTCCGGCGTGCCGATACATACAGGCCCGTAGTGAGGGCCTTCGGTGTCTCCCTGGATGACGCATCCGTGAATTAGTAAGGCTTGCGTCATCGAGAGGACCGCAGTCTCTGACCCTCCGCCAAGGATACCGGACGACGCAAAGGCTCCCGCAGGTTTTCCACGCCAGGCGCCATGAGGGGAACGATCAAAAAATGTTTTAACAGCGCCGGCCATTTGCCCATAGCTCGTGACGCTTCCGACGATAAGACCTGCGGCCGCCGATATCCGCTCATTTTTGGCATCGGATGCCTCCGTTAACACCGGTGTATATCCCGCCTCTGCTACGCCCTCCGCGACGGCTTGGGCCATCTTTGCCACGTTTCCCGACCATGATTCGTATACGATAATGATTTCTTTCACGTTCAGTTCCTCCGAATGCTTACGCTTTACAGCGTTTATGGTAATACTACATTCAGCAACGAAATTGTAAATACAGACTTTTTTGGTATATACTAACTAAAAGGTAACAATCGATTATGAGAACCTTTGAATCCCTGTTAAGCGAACGAGAGTCCTCAATAAGCCCAAGGGGCTGTCCCGTTGAACTCACTCTGCGCCTGATTGGCGGAAAGTGGAAGATACTTATCCTGTGGGAATTGATGCTCGAGTCGCCGCTTCGCAACGGAGAACTACTCAGGCGCATGCCCGGCATCACCAACAAGATGCTTGTGCAGCAGCTTCGCGAGCTGGAGGACGACGGACTCATCACTCGTACCACCTATCCCGTAGTCCCGCCAAAGGTGGAGTATCGGCTGACTGAGCTTGGGCAAAGTTTCGCCCCCGTCATGGAGGCGATGCAGGTGTGGGGCGAGTCCTGGAAGAACTGCGCACTGCGTAAACGAGAGGCTATAACCTAGTCGACTCATTTTTCTCGATCGTTCTTAGTAATTTCATTCAGCGTTATACTGTCTTGCTTTAGGAGGGATCGAGATGATCGTTAAGGAAATTGACAGTTCATGTATTGAGTCGATCGAGGCCTTGTTCGTGGAGGTCTTTTCTGGAGATCCTTGGAACGATGATTGGTCGGACCGCGCGCAACTGCGCTCATACCTGCGGGATATCATGGACTGTCCGAATTCGCTTTCCTTTGCGCTCTATGATGGCCTCTCGATCGTTGGCGCGGCGCTTGGGTTCATCGTTCATTGGTATACGGGAAGTGAATTCTATGTGAGGGAGTTTTTCGTTCATCCGGGGCGTCAGGGTTCTGGTCTAGGAACCTTTCTTTTGCGATCGATCGAAGAAGGACTTCGTGGCCGGGAATTGAGGTCGATCGTGCTCAATACGGAGCGGAATCTACCCGCGTATCACTTTTATGTTAAGAATGGATTCGTCGAATCAATCGAAACAAGATTCTTGCATAAAGGCCTATAGGCTAGAACTGCATAATGTAATACCTATACCAGTTTGGTTAATGCTATTTCATGGGGGAAAAAAAATGAACATTGGACAAATAATATCCTTTGGTTCTTACGAATGGCGGGTCCTTGATGCGCAAAAAGATAAAGCCTTGATTATAACAGATGCAATCATAGATCAGCGGCCCTACCATAGCGCGTATACACAGATCACCTGGGCAGCGTGTTCGTTGAGAGACTATCTTAATAATGATTTTTATAATTCATTTACCACTGAACAAAGGGAAAGAATTGAGCCTGCCTTGAACAAGAATCATGATAACGAGTGGTATGGGACCCCCGGAGGAATTGATACCCTGGATAAGATATTTTTGTTGAGTATAGACGACGCGGTGTGTCGCTATTTTGGCGATAGTAAATCCTTACTTACCAATCCGGGGAAAAACCAGCGATACTGGTTTCAGAGGAAGGATGTTAATAATAATAAAAGAGTTGCGTATCACAATAATGGAGCGGCTTGGTGGTGGCTCAGATCACCGGGGCGGGTAGGCGTTAAAGCCGCATACATTCATGGTGATGGGAATATAGGTATACAGGGGAACAATATCCAGAAAGGGAATCTTGATGAAGGATCCTGTAAAGGTGGAGTACGCCCAGCTTTGTGGTTGAAAATCTGACAAGTCTTTATTAAAAGACAGCGCATTGAGTCTTTAACTATTACTATATAGAGTATGTTTACTCGTAAGTGGAGAAATAAATGGATAACCTTGGTGCAGCGTTGGCGAATGGACTTTCTCATTTTTTGACCTTTAAGCCCTATGTCATGCTTCCGGTAATAATTTTTATTGTGTCGCTTGTATTTGGTATTAAATGGAGTTCCGCTGTCAAATCGGCACTGCAACTCGGCATAGCCTTTATTGGTATCTTTATGGTGTTCGATTATTTTGTAGCCTTAATTAAACCGGTAACCGAAGCCCTGATTGCCCGTTCGGGATTAGCAATGAATGTTCTAGATGTTGGTTGGCCGCCATTAGTAGCAATTACCTGGAGTTTCTCCCTGGCTCCTGTTTTGCTTATTGCGTTTCTGGTTATTAACATGCTTATGCTGTATTTCCGCCTAACGCGGACCGTAAATATTGATATATGGAATTTCTGGCACGTGATCTTTGTTGCATCTCTTGTCTATTTTATTACTGATAATTACTGGATGGCTGCCCTTGTATCGCTTGCCTGCTTTGTTTTGACACTTAAACTTGCTGAGTGGAGCGCGCCAATGATAACCACGTACTGCGGAATGGACTCGGTGTCGGTCCCGCATCTATCGGCTATTACTCACTTTCCCCTTGCTCGCCTTGGTGTGTCGGTTCTTTCCCGAATACCTTTTATCCGGTCAGTTCGCGCTGACCCTGAACATATTAAGACAAAGCTTGGCATCCTTGGCGAGCCAATGATTTTGGGGTTCTTTTTGGGGGCCGCCCTTGCCTTTGGCGGCGGGTATACCGTTAAGGGCATGCTTGAGATGGCCTTCGGGTTCGCCGCTGTTATTCTTATCCTTCCGATAATGGGCGGGGTATTAGGTTCCGCCTTGCTGCCTGTCAGTGAGGGTATGAAAGAGTTTTTGGAGAAGCGACTTCCGGGAAGGGGAACGACATATATTGGCCTTGATGTTGCCATCCTTTTTGGAGTTCCGGCAACAATTGTAAGTGCGGTAATCATGATTCCAATATCCATTGGGCTTGCCTTCGTGCTTCCTGGAGTACGCTTTATCCCGCTTGGGGATTTGACGAACCTGATGGTGCCGATGTCCATCATCTGCGCCGCAACTCGGGGGAATATTGTCCATAGCGTGATCATTGGCATTCCGGTGGTGATCGGGAATCTGTATCTTGCCTCTACTCTTGCGCCAATGCTCACCGAGATGGCAGCTCATGCAAACTATACTGTTGCAGGTGGAGAGGAGTTTACTAGTTTTCTTGATGGCGGACAACTTTTCCGCGGATGGCTTGTTGAACTATTTTCCGGAAACCTTGTAGCCCTTGCGTTGATTCCGCTAGTACTCTTTTTGATCTGGTATGCATGGCGCGATGCGCGACAAATGTTGCAGAATTAAAAAAAAACGGCCCATTCGGGCCGCTTTTTTTTAGCATTTCTTATCATAACCGCGCTGGTCCTTGCCGCATGACTCGCATTTTTTGGCATACCAGTCCTGGTTTTTATTGCATCCGGAGCAGGACCACCTGGCCTTTTGGTGTTCAAGCCATGCGTCCTTCCCAATTTGCTTAATCAAGGCGATATTGTAGGGCGTCTCGATGTGATAGAGCCAGTCAGGAGTTTCGATAAAGCCCTTCATGGGCTCGCAAGGGTAGTCGCCACATTCGGCGCAGGTGTCAAAACCCTTTCCTTTGGCACAACTCTTTAAATTACATTCAGCGCACCAGCCCGAAACGACGGCGCTCTTGCAGCCAAGGCAAAATCCCTCTGGGTTAGAGAAGTCGGTTTTCCCTGCGGCGATCGCGGCGGTTGTCTGTATAAAAGTAGGGCAGGCTCCGCAATATAGCCCGCAATACGCGTCCTTTCTTTCGGTTAAGTCCATCGGTTTCCTCCAGGGTGGTGAGCAATAAGGCATAGTATACACGTATTATCTAGTGACCACAAGATTTCCTACCATCTTGGTTACAATGCTGTTCGATGTGTCCGCATCCCCAAATCCTCCGGTGGATGTGTTTCGCTTGTGGGTTATGTAGCGAGTTTCGGTGTTGAGGACGCCGCTTGCAGGCATGGGTGTTATGTAGGGGGATTGCATACCGGCGTTTCCGCTTATGGTTGCCCAGCCGACAAGGGCAAAGGAAAAGCTGTTGTTTGAACTTGAAAGATCAACGTCACAGCGATACACGACTGACGGTTGATCCTGGAACCAGTCATTTTGGTTAAATGAGTAGTCGGTTTCAAACCATACTGTAAAGCGAATCGGACTCCCAGCAGGGATAACGAAACGAACTGAAAAATTGTCTTGAAACACGGTACTGCTTGATATCGCGTCAAATCCAGTTTCATCTTTTTTGGGACTGGATAGGGGATACGCGTTTTCTCTCCAATAGGTAAGCGCAGACCCTGGCCCTCCGCCCTGAACAAGACTTGGGCAAACGCGAATGTTCTTAAACGGCGTGCCGTTCCCAAAATCTATCCATGCGGCATAGATGTTTTTCATTGCTGGTGTAACTCCCAGTGTAAAGACCAAATCAAGAGTAGTATCAACTGATGTAGTGCTTGCAACCGGCTGTGGAGTAGTCGGGATTGGTTCCGGATCTTCTATCCTGTTAGTCTCTGTTGGCGGATTTGTTGTTGCCTGCTCCGAATCAATGTCCGGAGATGACGTGGTCCCTGGACATCCTGATAAAATCGTAGCTACACAAAGTGCAACGAAAAAAATAAGTACATAGCGCATAGTTCAAATCCTCCACCTGTAATGGTATGGTACAGTTAACATATCGCTGAGGGTTTGGGATTTCAGTACATTGTTAGTACGTGGTACAAAAGTTGCTGTGTAGCCACGCGAGGTAATAGTGCTTTTAGAGATTTTATATGATAAGGCGGGAACAGCTTGTGAGTATCGGCTTTACATTGGGGAAGTATGCGCCATTTCATCGGGGGCATATGCAGGTGATAGAAACAGCGCTCGCGGAAGTAGATCATCTGGTGGTAGTCATATATGACGCAAAGTTAACCACGTCTATTCCGCTTGAAACGCGGGCGTCTTGGATACAAAAGTGTTTTCCTGCCGTGGACATTGTGCTTGCGCGTAATGGCCCGGAGGAAACCGGGTATACCGCAGATATTATACAAATACAAAATGACTATCTGCGACATTTGCTTGCAGGAAGGAAATTTGATGCGTTTTATTCAAGCGAGCCTTACGGAGCCATGGTGAGCGACGCGTTTGCATGCAAGGATCGGCGGGTGGATAGTGAACGAAAGGCATGGCCCGTGTCGGCTACGATGATTCGCCGGGATACTCGGGTCTCGCAAGACATGGTTCCTCCTTGTGTCTGGGCGTCTATAAAACCAAAACTCTATTTTTTAGGAGGACCTTCTACCGGTAAGTCCACGCTTGCCCGATGGTGCTCCGAGCATTTTAATGGCGACCTGTGCGAGGAATACGGCCGTGACTATTGGTTTGCACATCAAAAGAATCACCGTCTTTCTATGCACGACCTGGAGATAATCGCCAGGGAACAAACGAATTGCGAGGAGAGTTCATGGAATAGCACGCGAGACATTGCTTTTATAGACACCTCCGCGATAACCACCCTGGCCTATGCCCATTATTATTTTGATCGAGCGAGTACTGCGCTAGAAAAAATAGTAGAGAAAAACCGGTGGAAGTATCGTCATGTGTTATTGTGTGGCGACGAGATTCCGTTTGAAGACACGCCGGACCGCTCAGGCCCTGAATCTCGCGGAAGACTTCAAAAAATAAACGAGCAGCTCCTGGATAAGTACAAAATTCCTTATACGCGGGTATTCGGTAGCAGGGAAGATCGTGGTATACTCATTCAAAATTATATTCTAAAAGGCGATATATGGAACGGCTATTGAACGTACACAGCGTGTGTCTAGTTATTGGAAATTATCAGCTAAGTTGGATTGAGTTAATTGGGACTCTTTTTTATTTTGCCTCAGTATTCTTGATCTCCCGAAGAAAGATCAGTACCTGGCCGGTTGGGATAGTCTCGGTCATTCTGTACGGGATATTGTTTTATCAAATTCAACTGTACTCTGATATGCTTGAGCAGGGGTATTACCTGGTAATCAGCGTGATTGGATGGATGATGTGGAACAAACATAAAAAAACCGAGGGAGCGGTAGGCTCTTTGTGGAGTAGCCCCCAAGGTATAGGCCTGGCGATAGTCATCACTCTGGTGGGCACAAGTATTCTGGCTTTCTGTGTTTCCCGCTTTCATCTGTGGCTTCCCTCTCTTTTCCCCGAACCCGCTTCGTATCCCGCCTTGGATGCGCTTACTACAGTTATGAGTTTTGTAGCCATGTATCTTACTACCATTCGGAGAACCGAAGGATGGGTATACTGGATTATCGTTGACGTACTTGCCGTGTGGCTCTATTGGGTTAAGGATGTGCGATTTATCTCCGCTCAATATGTTTTCTTGCTCTGTATGGCAATATATGGTTTGTATTTTTGGTCAAAAAGGAAGAATGCATAATGAGTGATGAAGCAAAGAAGACGGTGTTTAACCCGATAGGTCATATTTCAAAATCTCCTACCATACCGGGGAAGGGTAAGCAGTATAGGGATTTTGACGTGGCTCAGTTATTTGAGGGCCCGTGTACCCCGGAAGCAAATAACGAGGTAGCTCCATCTCCGCTTGATGAAAAACTAAGACAAGCGTATTTTTGGGTGGTTAATACCGCGATTATCAGTCCACATTATGATGTTGAATATAATGAGGGTCCGCCAACGAGTATGGTAGTTGGGGATTCAAAGCGGTCTTTAACATTACCGTCTGCACAAAGTTATTCAAGCTATGTTCTGTTGCCTCTTCTTACCTTTGCAGTTCGTGGTAAGTGCCTTTTTATTGGAGGTCCGGGCCGCGGAAAAACCGCGAGCGCTCTTTTAATGGGCGTGTTGGCGGGATATCCGGTAAAAGAAGTAAAACGATCCATGCAACACGGTCATCCGCAAATGACGATCGCCGATCTCTTGGGAAATCCCTTGCCGGCGGATTTAGTAAACGCCAAAAGCATGGATGATATTCAAATTGCGTGGAGATCCTGGCTTTCCATGCGCGTAAAAATTATCGACGAGTATAACCGCATCCCCACAAGAACCCAAAGTGCGCTGTTAACTGTAATGGGCGATAACTATGCAGAGGTTTTAAACCATATTTACGAGTGCCCGGAGTCTGCCTGGTATCTTACCGCGAACGACGACAAGGGTGGAGGAACATACGAAGTTGTAGAGGCTTTGCGCGATCGCATTGATGTGGTCGTTCAAGCCTTGGCTTTTAATCCCCGCTTTCTTGAGGAGCTTCTGGTCCGTGTAGAAAATAAAATTCGGCCAGAGGAATTCGTTCCTTCCGAAATTATTTTTACCCAGGAAGAAGTGGATCGTATGGGCGATGAGATTCGTTCAGTGGCCGTCCCACCCGATGTCTTGCGACGAATTGAATTTTTTGCCAGCCAATTTGAATTTTTTGAAACCGCAGGCACTCAATTTGAATATATGACCAAGGATACCGCGCATGTATCAGGTGCTCAGTGGCGGGTCTTGGTTAGCGCGGATAATGGACGTGACCGGCTTAAGGATTTGGGATGTCAAACAATGAACGGTCTGTCTGTGCGAAACCTGATGACCCTTCTGCTATACGCAAAGGCCGTCGCCTATTTTCGCGGAAACAAGTCGGTGTCTTTGGATGATGTGCGCCAAATACTCCCCTTTGTATTGCAAGATAAATTACATGCAGACCTGGATTCTCCTTTTTTCGACCTTGGCGAAAACACCGCTTACAAGGCAGACCGCATTGGGTGGCTCAGGTATTTATTTGACAGCTCCTGCCAGGAATTTGTTCGTCTTAACCTGGACGATGATGATCCTGTTAGGGATGTACACAATGAGTTTGCCAAGGGTCTTGAAGGGCTCAGTCACTCGGTAGCCCATAAACGCCTTGTCAATATTGAGCAACTGATTCGCTCTCGCGCCAAAGAGGGGAAACTCTACGGACATGTGTATGACGACCTGCTTAAGCTGAAGTATTTACATCAACGGTATACCAACTATCTTAATTGGCTTAAGGAAAGCACATGAGCCATCTTAGTTCAAGCTCCGCCCTTGCCTGTTCGTTAACCAAACATAAGAAGCTGATTAACGAACGGATAGCACAAGCGAGGCGTCTGTATCTTGGTCTTGACATGGAATCCTTTAGCACTTTGTTGACCGGCCCCGTTGCTAAGGTAATTGATTCTTTGGAAGATTCCATTGATGAATGCGCCCTGACTGCTGTGGATACCCTGCTCATCATGGCTCGCCATGGCTTCCTGATTTCTCCATACAGGGAAATCCTGGCTTCATTATGGACTGATGTGTTAGCAGGATGCACGGCCCTTGTCTCAAGCGCTCCGCACCAGGTAATTGGGCGCTTGCACAATGTGCTTCTTAATATGCGCTCCAGAAGCGTTGACTTCTTTCGCGCATGGATAGATTCCTTAGCGGCGGTAGCACCATTCGCTTCCACAAAGGAAGAGCTTTTCGCGCTTGCTTCTGTGTTAATCTGGAAGAATGGTAATGCAGCGTATCGGAAAAGTGCCCTTGCTGCGGCCAAAACACTCCCCTCCGCACTTGTAGTTCGCGTTTTTAATGCCGCTGACATGTCGGGCCAGGAGGTATTGAATCGACTGGGCAAGGATCGTTGGTATAACCCATCCTTGGCGGAACCGGTGGGCTTTACCAACCGCTGGATTGTCGGAGGCTTTTTGGGTAACGGAGGGCCATTTATTAAGCCTGTGTCCGTACGTGTTGGATCTGACGGGTTTATCCTGAGTAATGGATTACAAGCTCATCATTTATTTGTTGATGCCTTTGGGTGCGAGATCTGTCCGATGCGTGACGTTCCGCAGCCCGTCTATAAAAAGAGTTTTTTAGAAAGGGCAGAAGAGGTGTCGCAATCCGGCAGATGGATAGTGCATAAAAAAACCAAGGTCCCGTTTTATTTTATGGATGTGGACGCGGCAATTACCTGTGATAATGATACTGTTGTCGTTTTTTCTCCTTGGTCGTATTACCTGCAGGTACTTTCCCTGCCACCCCAGGCCCCCGTATGAGTCTTGCCGACACATGGCTTTTGGCCTGGCCACAGGCTCTGGCCGTATGGAGCAAGTTTACCATGCTCTGTGACCCAATCTTATGCACTACGCGAATTCAGGCGTCTGCCGAAGGGGTTAGTGAATCCTTTGCGGCGATTCGGTTTACTGACAAGCGAGTCGTGATAGACCTTGAGAGTGTAAAAAAGAAAAAACTGGACAAATATGCGGTGGAAATCCTGGCGCATGAAGCAGGGCATCATGTGTATTGTCCTGCGAATCAAACAGCTAATTACAGGATGCTGGCCAAGATTCATAAGGCGCTTCCTG
>JAFGIM010000055.1 GCA_016929605.1 Spirochaetales bacterium
GCGTATACGATAAATACCACGCTTGGCGGAATAAGCATGCCAAGACTTCCACCCGCGGCAACAGTCCCGCTGGCAAGCTCATCGGAGTAGCGATACTTCTTCATCTCTGGAAGGGCAACGGTTGCCATGGTTGCTGCGGTAGCCGGTCCAGAGCCGCTAATGGCACCAAAACCGGCGCAAGCGCCAACAGTTGCCATAGCAAGACCGCCGGGAAGGTGGCCAATCCAGGCATAGGCTGCTCGAAATAGACTTCCGCTAATACCCGCATGAAAGGCTACCTGGCCCATCAAGACAAACAGGGGTATGACTGTCAGATTATAGGAAGAAAAGGTATCGAATAATTCGGCCGTCACCATACTAAAGGCAGCCTGCGGAGTAACAATCAGAGCGAATCCACACACACCGGCAACCAGCATGGCAAAGGCAACCGGCATACTGGAAAATAGCAAAATAAAAAGAAGCAATGAGCCTATAAGGCCCGCTAGAAGTGGGGTCACGGTTTGATCAACTCCTTTCCCGGATGGAGGATGTGATAGACAACAGTAAAAAAAACAAGGACAAAGCACGAGGCGATAAGCCAGGGAATCCAAAATACCGGAATAGAAAGGGTCGGCATAACCTGGGAAGAAGCTTTGAGCATAAGGCCGTAAAGGATACTATGGTAAATGAGCAGGGCAAATAAAAGAAGCGAAATCAGCCTGAACCCGGTATCAAGGACAAGCCTGCCAGGCCGGGAAAAGCGGTGATAAAAGAACTCAATCGCAATGTGCCCCTTAATCGCCGTTACATACGGGATTGAACAGACAATCGATATCACTGCAGCAATCCGTACCATGTCATAGGCACCGGTAATACCCGAGTTACCAATGCGAAGGGCAATATCGGTTACCGTAATGACTATCATGGCAAGGGCTGCAAGCCCTGAAATCAGGGCAAGAAAGAGGATTACTTTCCGCAGAGGTCTCCACAGATATTCTGCTTTTCCTCGACTCGGTAGCTTAGTTTCCACGGGAGATACTATCCTTTATATCCGCAAGAACAGCCTTTCCCGGTAAGCCTTTAGCATCCATTGCTGCGGCATACTCATCCAGAATCGGTTTGACCGCCTGAACCAAACCATCTTGATCGGCTTCGGACAAAGAGACAAATTGATGGCCAAGCGAGGTAACAAAGGCTGTTCCCTCGCTATCACTATCGTCCCACGCCTTTCCCTGACGAATGATCCATTCATGATTCACCTCGTCAAAAATCTTTTGAATATCCTCAGGAAGCTTTTCCCATTTGGAACGATTCATCACCACATACATGGCGGTGGTATATCCAATAGCACGGGTATCGACGACGTATTTAATCACCTCACCCTGTTTCCATCCCTTGAGGGTTTCTACCGGACAAAGCGTCGCGTCCACAACGCCTTTTTGAAGGGCTTCATAGGTTTCACCTTGGCTCATGGATACCGGGACCGCGCCAAGAGAAGAGACAATCTTTGCGGAAAGACCGGTTGCGCGAATCTTGAGAGCTGCAATATCAGAAAGCTTTGTAACAGGTTTTTGACTTGCCAGAATTCCAGGGCCATGACCGTGAAGATACATAACCTTTACCTCGGACAATTCAGCGGGATTATATTTTTCTTGAATCTCGTTCGCGATGCGGGTCGCGGTTCGTCCATCGGGATACCCCACGGGTAAATCAAGGGCTTCCAACAAGGGGAATCGGCCTCGCGTATAAGCAAAGGCGCTCATTCCGATATCAGAGACGCCAGCCACAACGCCATCATAGCATTGCGGTGCCTTGGAAAGGGTTTCGCCGGGATACAGGGTAATTTTAACCCGTCCACCTGTCCGTGACTCAATTTCCTTAGCCCACTCAGCGGCAGCAATAGACTGAGCATGTGTTGCCGGGAAAAAGATACTGTATGAAAGTTTAATGGTATCGTCTGTACCGCACGCGCTGACTGCGATCAGGGTAACGGCGCAAAGCGCCAAAAGCAAGTGTTTCATGATGGCTCCTGATTAAAGAATGGGCCATAATACCACGAAAAAACGGAGAGGGAAACACCATTTATTATTCATCCTGATATTTAAGGTAGACGTCTTCAAAACGGGAGATATTGGCAATCATAACAAGGGTCATATTGGGATCGAACTGAACACCGGCACCATGCTGTATCTTGTCTGCAGCTTCACGCATTGCCATGGCGGGTTTATATACCCGCCGAGACAAGAGGGCATCATAGACGTCGGCCAGAGCCATTATCCGCGCCTCGAGCGGAATGTTCTCCCCGGCAAGACCATGAGGATAACCGGTTCCATTCCACCACTCATGATGATACAGGCAAATACGATATGCCATCTTAAATAAGTCAGCCCCGCTTTGCCGGATAACCTTTTCCATCATCGACGCACCGATCAGGGTGTGAATCTTCATTTTTTCGAATTCTTCAGGGCCAAGTCCTTCCGGCTTAAAGAGAATCGCGTCCGGAATAGCAACCTTGCCTACATCATGGAGCGGGGCCGCCTGATACAAACCATCGATAAATTGAGGGGTAATCAAACCCTTATAACGCTCTTCACGATAGAGGGCTTCTGCCAGAAGTACACAATAATTTCTGGTCCGCTCAAGATGAGCCCCTGTTTCCGGATCCCTGGATTCAGTTATATTGGCAAGCGCAAAGGTCAGCGCCCGATACGCACCCAGAAGCTCGCTGGAGGTTTTATGTACCAGGGTGGAAAATCTTCTAGTCATAATCTTGGCAATCCGCTGGGCAAGATCAAGGTCCTTATCGAGCAAAGCATCAAAGCTTTCGTTATCAAGCTGCAGACATTCAGTTGGCTCCAGGGTTCGCACGGTCGCGGAGCGAACATCGTTGGAAATAAGAGCCATTTCTCCAAAGACTGAGCCAGGACCTTTACGATCGAGCTCCCGCTGGCCCCATCCCATATCGCTTGAAACAGACACGCTGCCGGAAACAATAATATACATGGTTCGACCAATATCGCCTTCTCGACAAATAACCACATCCTGATCAAAGCGGACCGGTTTAAGATGGTTGGCAATGCGTTCAAGAGAACGAGCGGATAGCCCCGAAAACAAATCACTTCCGGAAAGAATGGACAGGACATCAAGCATGAGATTCCTCCTGCTGATAAAAAGTATCCACCCGTTTCCCCCCTAAAACAAGCGTAAAAAAGGGTAAGTATGACCAATAGTATGATATACTCTTTTTTTATGGAAGAAATAATCACCGCCCCCAAAGACAGCAAACGCCGTATGCTCATTGGAGAACTAACTGTTTTTCTCCTTGTCGCCATTGCCATTACCCTGAATATTCCAAAAAACCCGGTTATGAACCTGATATTTCTGGGCCTTGGGATAATCCTGGAAGCCGGATCAATCTACACACAGATGGTTCGTCATTTCGATATAATACGCTTTTACGATGACCACATTGAATTGACCAACCAGTTTAAGAGCGTTACCATCCCCTATGGAAGCATTACCAAGGTTGTTGAAACGCGCAGAAACATGAGAATAAAAGCCGGACGCCTGCATAAACTTCATTTAAAATGGCAGGACCCACGGTGGGTAGACGACTCTGTCCGAGTCGCTACCATCATCAAGAAAAAAATCGAAGCGGGCAAACAGCGGTAAGGGTTATATCCCCTTCATATTTTCACCGTTGCGTAGCCGGATATAGGATTCGACATCAAAAGGATAATCCCAACATCCGGCATAATGAACAACTCGCCCACCGAGTCCCGTCTTGAAGGTATATAGGCCCGCCATAGGATGGGATGGGTCTCCATTTGGCGGGATACCCATCAAGTCATAACTCAGACACCCCCGGCTTCGCAATATCTGAATAGCCTTCCACTGAAGTCCGTAGCTACTCATAAACTCACGACGCTCATCAAGAGAGCCCGCGTATAGATAGTACCCGCATTGACCACAAGAGCCCAGAATCAAACCGGCAAGAACCTTTCCTTCGTGTTGCGCAACTAGAATATCAAGCTTGACAGCATCGAGGAACTCCGGCTGTTCGGCGCAACGGAAAAGATCGATAAAATAATCGCATTGCTCATAATAAAACCCTTTAC
>JAFGIM010000008.1 GCA_016929605.1 Spirochaetales bacterium
CTAACATTAATTGGACCTTTCCCTGGTAAAAATTAGTAAGACCCAAATCACTGTATAATAATAGCATGAAACTCGGGATAAGTCCTTTCTGTATATAGTAATAATAGAAGCCTTGGGTTTTTATACAGATATGTATAAGAACCCGGGTCTTCTATCTCTGGTATTTAGTAGTGTATTACAGGGAATCCAGTGGGCTTCGTACGCCAGAAGGGCCTTTGTTAAGGACGTGAGTGTAGATCATGGTGGTTTTTACGTCGGTGTGGCCTAGAAGCTCTTGGACGGTGCGGATGTCATAGCCATTCTCCAATAAATGAGTGGCAAAAGAATGGCGAAAAGTGTGGCAGGAAGCACGCTTGTGAATACCAGCTTTTAGGACTGCATCGTGAACAGACCGTTGCATAAGGGTTTCATCCATATGATAGCGTCCTTGGTTTCCAGAAGCGCTGTCTTTCCATCGCCGAGCTTGAGGGAATACCCATTGCCAAGACCAGTCAGTGGAACCGTTAACGTACTTGCGATCAAGGGCGCCAGGAAGTGGTACACGACCAAAACCTTCGCTTATGTCTTTTTGGTGAATAGCACGAACTCGTTCAAGATGCTCCCGTAATGGCTCAACAAGACTTTCGGGAAGCATTGTTACTCGGTCTTTTGCTCCTTTTCCGTTTCTCACTAAAAGTTCATGAAGCTCAAAGTCTATGTCCTGCACTCGTAAAGACAGGCACTCCATCAGTCTTAGTCCGCAACCATACATTAGCCGGGCAGCAAGCCATTTATCACCGGTCATAAAGGACAAGACAGACTTTACTTCACTTCTACTTAACACTACTGGAAGGCGTTGGCTTTTTTTGGCACGGATCACTCCAGAAAAATCAACGCTTTCAGCACCGCCAATACCTCTATAAAAAAAGAGAATTGCGGCTAATGCCTGATTCTGGGTAGAGGAGCTAATGCCATCCTGTACAGCGAGCGATGTTAAATACTGATTTACTTCTTCCTGCCCCAAGGAAAGTAGAGGTCGCCCCTTGTGATAATCCCGATACTTCTCCATCCAGGATCGATAGGTACGTCTGGTTCGCGGGCTATAGTGACGCGACTCAAGAAGTTCGTCGTAGCGAGATAATAATTGAACATTGATCGAAGAAGAACCTCTTGTACTAGCGGTAGGCACTGAAACAATCGGTGGACGCGCCTCCGTGGAGAGGATTGGAGAGCTTTCATGGCTCTCTGTAGCAGTAAAAAGCCCGGTAGCATACAGTTCTTTGAGCAGCTTTTGGGCAACCCACGGCTTGGCAGGAACACTCCATAGCCGGGATTCGGGATCCCAGGAATGGCCGGGAACGCGCTTTAGCGCATCGATAAGGGGCTGGTTGTAAGGTACATCAATGGAAAATCTGCCCAGTCTCTGTTCGTGTATAGTGACTGTCATGAATAAAAAAATAAGATACCAGAGGCCGAATGTCAAATAAAGATTTCTTTTCTTTCAAAGATGATGCACTATCCGTCTCGAAAAACCCGCTCAAGGGCCTCAAGGATTGTCTCTATGTCTGGTTTGTCGCTGTTCATTTTTTCTGTGCCTTACTGATTATGCCCGCCTACGTTAGATCCTATATTTCGCCACAAAGGGCAATACGGGGTGAGTCGGCATGGAGAGGCAGTTGTTGGTTCGGGCCGAAACACCGTGTCCAAGCGGGGAAGGTTTTCTACTCGCTTCCGCTGTCTCATTGTTGTTACTGCCATAAGGGACGGTTGTCGTCATGTGCTTTTTTGGCTTATGTACCACAGTACGACCCTTGAGGGAAGCTGTCAACCAAAAAAAAACCTTCTAATAGTAGAAACTGGCACAGGTTTTAGGATATTCTGCTTTCTATGACCGAACTTCTTTCCGAGATTCACAAACGACTAACCTTTGCCATTATTTCTCACCCTGACGCTGGTAAAACAACAATTACCGAAAAACTGCTTCTGTTTGGAGGAGCCATTCATATAGCCGGGGCGGTCAAGTCCGGTAAAACCAGTAGAGCCGCTATTTCTGACTTTATGAAGATGGAGCAGGAACGGGGTATTTCTATCAGCACCTCGGTTATGGGCTTTGAATACAAGGGACGCAAGGTAAATCTTTTGGATACCCCCGGCCACGCTGACTTTTCTGAGGATACCTATCGCGGCCTTTCCGCGGTTGACAGCGCTCTTATGGTTATTGATTCGGTCAAGGGTGTCGAGGAGCGTACACGCCAGCTCTGCGTGGTCTGTCGTATGCGGGCAACCCCTATTATGACCTTTATCAACAAGCTCGACCGCGAGGGCAAGGATCCTATGGAGCTTTTGGACGAGGTAGAAAAGGAACTTGCCGTACAAGTACGTCCCATCACCTGGCCTATTGGTCAGGGGAAGCTGTTTAAAGGGGTGTACAATCTTCTTGACCATACTCTGTATTTATTCCGCCCTGGCGAAGATCAATTGCCGGTGGACACGGTTTCAATTAGTAGTCTTTCAGATCCGCTTCTCGATGAAAAGGTCGGAGCCTCTCTTGCACGTAAGCTTCGCGATGATGTGGAGATGATTAGCGGGGTGTATCCTTCTTTTGATCGTGATGAGTATATCCGGGGGGAAGCTACCCCTGTGTTTTTTGGCTCAGCCCTTAATAATTTTGGGGTTCGCGAACTTCTTGATCACCTGACCACTTTAGCCCCGTATCCCACACCTAAGGAAGCAGAAGAGAGACTGGTAGCTCCAGAAGAATCCAAATTCTCCGGATTTGTGTTCAAGATTCACGCAAACATGAATCCTCGACACCGCGACCGTATTGCATTTTTACGTGTGGTATCCGGTAAATTCGAGCGAAACACGATGTACTACCACGTTCGTTCAGGCAAGAGTTTCCGCACCGCTAATCCAACTGCCTTTATGAGCCAGGACCGGGAAATTATTGATGAAGCTTGGCCAGGAGACATTATCGGTCTTCATGACACAGGAACATTCAAGATTGGCGACACCCTTACCGAGGGAGAGTCGGTTTCCTTTAAGGGGATTCCAAGTTTTGCTCCTCAGATTTTTCGATCAATTCGCAACGCGGATCCTCTTAAGGAAAAGCAATATCACAAGGGGCTTGATCAGCTTGCCGAGGAAGGTGTTGTTCAAATCTTTTCCAAGATTCATCAACCCAATGCGCGTGTTCTTGGGGTGGTAGGGCAGCTACAACTTGAGGTACTTAAGAGCCGGCTGATCAATGAGTATGCAGCAGACTGTGCTTATGAGCCCATCGATATGACTATTGCGCACTGGATTACCTCTGATGACCCTAAGATACTAAAAACCTTTGTAGATGCGAACACTCGCCATGTCTTGGTAGACATCCGGGGTAATTTTGTATATGTGTCGGACTCAGAGTGGGCGGTTAACCGTGTACGTCAAAACAACCCGGCTATCCGCTTTTATGCCACAAGCGAGATGATCGACAAGCGAGCTTAGTTGCTCCTACCGTGGAGAAGTATGCGCCTGAGCGGGAATGCTTCGCTTGGCTTGTCTCCCCCGGCAGGAATACTAATCCTTAGGTAGCGTGCTGTTACTGCGTTAAAATCGACAAAGCTGATTTGGTTATCAACTCCCTCACCGTGCCATAGCTCGCGCCAACTTAGACCGTCATGCGATATTTCAAGCGAGTATGACTCTGGAGCCGAATCTTTCCATGCAAGGGTTGCACCATCCAGGGTAAGTAATCTATCAAAGGAAAGATCAATCCACGCGTCCGTCTGTCCCGGTCGCGATGGTGTTGTTTGAACGCCTATGCTTCCATCCAACAAGTCTCTTCGCGTACTGACAAACACTGGATTAAAGGTAGTGTCTACGTACTCGCCTCTGGCGAATTCTATTCTGGCGGAAAGACGCCATAGGCCTTTTTCTTCTAAGGTTAAATTTCCTTCAAACGGCTCTGCATCTGCCTCAACTGCTTTTTCTCCATTAACGAAGTACGTTACTCGCGAACAACCGATCGGGGCCCCTCCCTCAAGGGCAAGGCGAACTCTTCCTCCGCCAGTTAGAAACTCTCCTCCTGGGGGCCTGCGTACACGGGACCGGGAGGCACGAGAAGGATGGTGATACAAAAAATCCTCCATGAGCGCAAGGGCTCCGGAGGGCCATTTTGGCGCACCCTTCTCTGCAAGAGCCAAGACTACCCGACGATCTCCCGACTCATTTTTCCATTGGCTCAAGGCATAACCAGGCAAAAGCTCATTTGTATACAAAGGTCGTTCATCCAAAATCATTGGGCCTGTTGCTGTAAGCCAAGTCTCTATAGCCCCTTCCACTGCTATAAAACTGTCTGAGCCAGACTGTGGATAGCGGGCTTCGGTATCTTCCAGTACGTGGAAGTGAAGCAAAGACAGAGGTAGGGTTTCTTTACCCAGTCCCCCTGCGCGCGGAAGGGAGGAGACGGTTACAAGGGAAGAAATAAGAGAAGGATTATCTACCGCCAGGGTTCCCGCACAAAGGGCTCCGCTTCCTGTTCCAAAAGCATGGATTCGCGTACTATCCGAATTTAAGTATGTACTCGCAGATCTAACAAGGGCTGCAGCAAATACGGCCTCACTCGGCTTGTCAAAGGACGAGGAAGGTAGTGGATCGGCAGCGATAACAGTAAACCCGAGGGTCTGGCTTAAACGTGTTAATTCCATCTTCTGGACAAAGGACTGTCCGCTTTGCGTACCATCGCCAAAGGCTACTAAAAGAGGAGCCTTGTCCGTTTGATGATGTAATCCGGGCATGATGAGCGCTCCGGTGCGGATCTGACCTTCAAAGCTAACTACAAATCTCTCTCCATTTTCCTGTTTGGTAAAAGCTATAGGGGTAAAGGGCGCCTCTCGCGGAAGAACCGACCGTCTCCCCTCGATTCGCTCTAATGTAGTAGTAATAAACTTAGAAAGAAATTCCTCGTACGGCGAGCCCTTCTCGGCCGCCGAGGTAACTATCTGATCTGAAACGGAGACTCCTCCGGGGAGCAACTGGGCAAGAGCAGTCTCGACAGCAGGACGATCTTCGGCAGGAAGGCTAACGGTTTGACCCGACAGTATGCCGGCTCGATTAAGTGTTACAACGGTATTACCTGTGGCGCCGATTATTTTTTTTTCACGATAGAACTTACCGATTATTTCAACATATTCAGAATCTTCCATTAGTGAACTTCGAGAAGTAGAGGGAACTATCAGAAGGGCGGAATAATCACTATCGCTGACCTCGGTAAGGGATCGAACATCCTTGCGAGTTCTTCCTGTATCGCTTATCACATTCGCCTTATCTGGCGCGCTAATATCGCACGTTAAGCCCCATTGCGCTAAATACTCCGGGGTACCCGCAAGGATGGATTCGGAGAAGCCCTTTCCGTCTAAAATAATGAGTACAGAACGCTTCTCTTCCTTTTTTCCGCCAGCACTCAAGGGACTTACCATGCAGGCAAGGCTCAGGGCAAACGCGAAGACAAAAACCGGGCGTGTAGCGCGCATCTTGGACCTCTTTTTTTCTTGTTGTTGCTCAAGGGTAGTCAGGGTCGTACACTTTGTCAAATGCTTTATCTTCCCTTATTGCTATTTTTTTATCGATAGCATATTATAAGTATATACCTACCTGCGGTCAGGATATGCATAGGCGACCATCGCCAACCGTGCACTCTGAAGCCAAGGGCCGGCACCTAACCCTCTTTGCGCGCCTTCTCGTTACCCCGTCTTTTCGCGCGCTATTATCGGTTATGTCCGTACCTTCCCCGCAGCGTATAGCTTGTAAGGAGGAAACGGATGGAAAACCGTTCTGTCGGCGTTGTTGCCATTATCATCAAAAATCGCGCTGAAAGCGCAAACCTCGTCAACGATGTATTGGCCCCCTTCGGCGATATGGTGCTTGGTCGCATGGGCCTTCCGTATCACGAGCGGGATCTTAACATCATCACCCTCATTGTAGACGCATCCACAGACCGCATTGGCTCTCTTACCGGGAAGCTCGGACAAATTCCAGGCGTTACCGTTAAGTCTACCCTGGCGAAAATATAAGGAGACAAGACATGAAAGACGACACAAGTACCCGGAAAGTATCTGTTGCCGAGTGGCAAAAAAACTTGATCAAACAGAGTGAAATCGATCCCTATCTGGAAAACGGTAAGGATTTTATTGACGAAGAGGCGATCGAGACGGCACTTGAGCGAGGAAAACAGGCAAGCCCGGAACAAATCAGAGAGATTATCAAGAAGGCGTACGACATCAAGTTGATGAGCGCCGAAGACACAGCGGCCCTGGTCAATGTTACCGATCCGGCGCTCAAGGAAGAAGTCTTTAAGGCAGCTCGCGAAATAAAAACCAAGGTCTACGATAATCGCGTTGTTACCTTTGCCCCCTTATACTGTGGCAGTAAATGTGTAAACTCCTGTAAGTATTGCGGTTTTCGCTGCGAAAACAATTCTATCGATCGTCGTGTTTTGTCCATGGACGAAATCGAAGCGGAAGCCCGTGTTCTTGCCGCCAAAATTGGACACAAGCGTCTTGTTGTCGTATATGGAGAACACCCCGATACCGACGCCGAATACATCGCCGAAAGTATGAAACGAATTTATTCAATCAAGGAAAAAGTCCGCGGCGGTGTGGGAGAAATCCGCCGGGTAAACGTAAATGCCGCTCCACTTCCCATCGAGGGATTAAAAAAACTACATGAAGCCGGCATCGGAACCTACCAAGTTTTCCAGGAAACCTATCACAAGAAAACATATGAATCGGTTCATCCGGTACAAACCCTTAAGGGAAATTACCGCTGGCGCCTCTACGCCCTTCACAGGGCAATGGACGCAGGAATCGACGATGTGGCTGTTGGAGCCCTTTTTGGCCTTGCCCCCTGGAGATTCGAAATAATGGGGCTGGTAGCCCATGCACGAGACCTTGAAAAACGATTTGGTCTTGGACCTCACACGGTTTCTGTTCCCCGGCTTGAGCCTGCGGCAGACACTGATTTTTCCTGGGTACAGAACTGGGTAAGCGACGAGGACTTTCGCTACCTGATAGCTTGTATCCGCTTAGCCATCCCTTATGCAGGTCTTATTGTTACCAATCGTGAAAAACCTGAGATGATTCGTTCGGTCATCAAGATGTGTACACAGCGGGACGCAGACACCCGCGTCGGAATCGGTGCGTATGTAGAAGCCTTCTCTGCACACGACCAGCGAGAAGAAACGCAACAGTTTATTTTGGGAGACACACGCAGCCTTGACGAGATTATTCGCGAGCTCGCATCAATGGGTCACATCGTCTCGTTTTGCACAGCGGGATACCGCTGCGGACGAACGGGGAAAAAGATTATGGATGCCCTTGAGTCCGGTCGCGAGGGCTGCTTTTGTAAACTCAATGCCGTACTCACCTTTCAGGAATGGCTCGAAGATTTTGCTACTCCCGAAACCAAAAAAATCGGAGATGAGATAATCGATAAAGAAATGAAGGAAATTAAAGCACGAGTCCCTGCGGACTTTTCCGAAGCCTTATGGGAACATCTGGTAAAAGCCCGGGAGAAAATACTCTCTGGCGAACGAGACTTGTATTTTTAAGGAAGGGAGCATGGAGAGAAATGCCCGCACAGAAAAGGATGTACTCGGACAGATGAGCATTGATGCGGATGACCTGCGGGGAATTCACACTCATCGAGCTTTACATAACTTTAACATCTCGGGCAGGACGGTAAGCCTTCGTCTGATTCATTCTTATGCTCTTGTAAAAAAGGCTTGCGCCATGGCGAACCGGGAGGAGGGGTATCTAGACCCCTCCGTCGCCGACGCAATCTGCGCGGCTACCGACGAGATACTAAGCGGGATACACGACTCTCTTTTTACCCTGGACGCTCTCCAGGGAGGAGCGGGAACCTCTACCAACATGGCGGTAAATGAGGTTATTGCCAATCGAGCCTCGCAAATAGCAGGGCAAAAAATTAGTCCCCTTGGACATGTCAATCTTCATCAATCTACCAACGATACATATCCAACAGCGCTTAAGATTTCTCTTATTCGCCTTACACGCGAAGCAGCATCAGCTGCAGAGTCTTTGCAAGGAGCGCTCCAAAAAAAGGAAAAAGAATTTTCCTCAATTGTAACACTGGGAAGAACAGAATTGATGAGTGCTGTGCCCATGACCCTTGGTCGTGAATTTTCGGCCTTTGCGGAATGCGTCGGCAGGGACAGGTGGAGAACCTTTAAATGCGAGGAACGCTTACGCGTTGTAAATCTTGGAGGGACTGCTGTGGGGACAGCTCTTGCCGCTCCGCGCTCGTACGTGTTTCGCGCCACCGACACGCTACGCGCCCTTTGCTCCCTCCCCCTTTCGCGCGCAGAAAATCTTGTTGATAACACTGCAAACATTGACGCTCTTGTGGAAGTTGCCGGTATATTTCAAGCAGCTGCCTCAAATCTGATAAAAATCGCTCGTGACCTTCGCTTTCTTGCACATACCGAAGAAATTTCTTTACCACCCTTGCAAGCTGGTTCTTCCATCATGCCTTCCAAGATAAATCCAGTTCTTCTTGAAGCCATTATTCAATGCGGTATGAAAATGAGCGCATCCCTTTCTTTAGTCCCTCGAGCCGCTGCAGAAGGTAGTCTCCAGATAAACGAATATTTGCCGCTTGTGGCCGATGCGATGATTGAATCTATAGAACTTTATATCAACGGATCCAGATCCCTGGCAACTCATATCGCAGGGATTAACGCAAATCAAACAACATGCGAAGCCCTTGTTGACTCATCTCCAATTACCCTTACCGCCTTTCTTCCCCTTCTTGGGTATGAGGGTTGTCAAAACTTGATCAGCCAATGGAAAGCACTATCTCCAGTTCCTCCTCTACGGTCTTTTTTAATTGACACCCTTGGAGAGGAGACGGTTCTTCGTTTTCTTTCCCCGTCAGCTCTAATACAACTTGGCTTTACGCCACATAAAGGAGCACCTCATGATTGAATCGCCTAAATCGGTACGTCTCCACATAGGCATCTTTGGTAGAACAAACTCCGGCAAATCAAGCATTCTCAATCTTATAACCGCTCAAGAAACATCCATTGTCTCCCCAATTGCAGGGACGACTACCGATGTTGTTAGAAAAAGCATGGAACTTTTACCACTGGGACCAGTTACCTTTCTTGACACCGCGGGCATTGATGATTCAGGTCAAGTTGGAGAGCTTCGTGTCAAACGATCTCGCGAAGCCCTCTCCAGTTCAGATATTGTACTTTTAGTATGCGAAGTGAATTGCTGGACGCCGTACGAAGAAGAAGTGCTGTCTCTGTGCAAGGCGCAAAACACGCCGGTTATTATTCTGGTCAATAAAGTTGATACTTCTTCTCCTTCCGAATCCTTTGCAGCCCTTATAAAGCAAAACGATTCTCGCACAGTTTTCCTCTCCGCTCTTAACGCACAGAGAGACGCACAGGCACGAGAAAATTTTATGTCCAGCCTTAAGCATCTTCTAATTACTACGTGCCCCGAATCCTTTCTTGAACCTCCAGCTATTCTTGGGGACCTGCTTCCTTCGGGATCTTCTCTGCCGCTTGTGGTTCTTGTTGTTCCCATCGATTTGCAGGCTCCCAAGGGGCGGCTCATTCTTCCTCAAGTACAATCAATCCGCGACGCGCTCGATAGCGATGCTGCCGTTCTTGTAGTAAAGGAGCGCGAAATGCGCGCGCTTCTGGATAGTCTTTCCAGAAAGCCGGACCTGGTGGTTTGCGATTCCCAGGTAGCTCTTAAGATGGTTGCCGACACTCCAGACGATGTACCTTGCACCACATTCTCAATTCTTTTTTCCCGCTTTAAGGGGAATATTGAGACCATGGCCGCCGGCGCCGCGGCAATCAACAAACTACAACACAACGACAAAGTACTGATGGCGGAGGCCTGTACGCACCATGCACTGGAAGATGACATTGGCAGGGTAAAAATTCCCCGCTGGCTGCGTGAATACACAGGACTTGAATTAGACATTACTCATGCCTGCGGAAAAGATTACCCCCAAGATCTTTCTTCATACTCTCTGGCTATTCATTGCGGAGCGTGTACCCTGACCCGCCGCGAGATGCTGTGGAGAATTGAACAAGCAAGGCTCTCCGGTGTTCCCGTTACCAATTACGGTATGGCAATATCTGCCTTGCAAGGAGTTATTGAACGAACGCTTTCCCCCTTCCCCTCTGCTCTGGAAGCGTATAGAACCGCCCTTGCCAAAGGAGGAAACGATTGATCCGTCCTGATTTTGTCCCTACCCTCAACCGCCTTTTTGGCGACATTTCCAATAACAAGCCGGTGCAAGCCACAGAAGACGAACTTGTTTATTTTCTTTCGTCACAGAACGCAGAAGAGCAACAGCTACTCTGTGATCTTGCCGCCCAAACCAGGGACTATCATTGTGGCAAGCGTATGGTTGTTAGAGGTTTGGTCGAATTCTCAAGCTATTGCACTAATACCTGTTTTTATTGCGGTCTTAACCGGGACAATACCCGTGCAGATCGTTTCCAGTTAAGTCCACAAGAAATTTTGTCTAGCGCCGATCTGGTTCATCAAGCCGGGATTAATACAATAGTGCTCCAGTCCGGCGAGGATGGGATGAAGGCTGAACTTCTTGCGGATATTATCTGGCAGATTAAACACCGCTACGATATGGCTATTACTCTTTCGGTGGGAGAGAGAGAGAACGATGAATACAAGATTTGGAAGGAAGCCGGCGCGGACCGCTATTTACTTCGTGTAGAAAGCACTGATCCAGAGCTCTACCGATCCCTGCACCGTGGAAGAGAGCTTGCTTCCCGGCTTGCCTGCCTTGAATCATTACAGAACCTTGGATACCAAACAGGAAGCGGTATGATGGTGGGACCTCCCGGTCAAACACTAATCCATCTTGCGCGCGATATTCAATTCTTGTATTCACGAGAGTTTGACATGATCGGCGTCGGCCCGTTTATTCCGCATCCGCATACTCCGCTTAAAGATTCCCCGGCAGGAAGTGTACACCTTACCCTTAGGGTTGTTGCACTTTTGCGGCTAACCACGCGTAATGCATGGCTTCCTGCCACAACAGCCCTGGGCAGTATGGACAAGGATTATCGCGTGGAAGCACTAAAGGCAGGAGCCAACGTACTTATGCCGAACTTTTCTCCGGTAGATGCAAAAAAGAAATACGAGATTTATCCGGGGAAACGGTGTGTTACGGAAAAAGCGGGGGCGTGCGCGGGATGTACAGAAGGTATTGCCCATGCGGCCGGGCTGGAAACTGACTGGACTCGGGCAGACTCATTAAAGAGAAGGGGAGAGGGTTAGCAAATGCTTACAAAGAACCGTCTGGTTCGGGGTCCGTCAAACTCACAAAAATAAATCCCCTGCCAGGTGCCTAGTACCAGCTGACCTCCGGAAAGGATAACGGTTTCGCTTGCACCAACAGTACTTGATTTTAAGTGAGCGGCTGAATTTCCTTCAGCATGACGAAACTCACTACGATCCGGAAATGCCGTGTCGAGTCCATATAGCATATCACCGATAACATCCGGATCAGCATTCTCATTTATGGTAATAGCGGCGGTTGTATGAGGACAAAACACCGTGCACAAGCCATCGGAAACGCCGCTTTTGTGCGCCGCTTCTGCAACCTGTGCGGTTATATCCGTAAATCCCTGTCGCTCGGTACGCAGGGAGAACTCATACAACCTGCCAGCCATTAATCTGCGATCTCTTCTTCGTCGCCAGCTAGGTAGCGATTAATATTAGCGGCTGCCTTGCGTCCTTCACCCATGGCAAGAATAACCGTAGCTGCGCCCAGAACGATATCTCCACCAGCCCAAACACGCTTTAGGCTTGTGCGCTGCTCTTCGTCTACAACAATATTTCCTCGCTTGGTTACATCAAGACCTTCGGTGGTTTGAGCCATAAGAGGATTTGATTCATTACCAAGGGCTACAATAACAGCATCTACGGCTATCTCATGCTCAGTTCCAGCTTTTGCAACAGGACTTCGCCTTCCGGAAGCATCACTTTCTCCAAGTTCATAATCCAGCACCTCTATCGCACGAACGCGTCCTGTCTCGTCACCAACAATCCGAGTGGGATTTTGCAGATACAGAAATTCTACACCCTCTTCCTCGGCATGCTGTATTTCTTCTGAACGAGCGGGCATCTCTGCGCGGGTTCGGCGGTAAATACAATAGACCTTATCAGCTCCAAGGCGATACGCCATACGCGCAGCGTCCATAGCAACGTTACCGCCGCCGACTACAGCAACCGTTTTTGCCTGATACAAAGGAGTTGCCGCACGGTCAGTATCATAGGCCTTCATTAAGTTTGCTCGGGTTAGATACTCATTGGCGCTAAATACACCAATCAAGTTTTCGCCTTCTATATCCATAAACTTGGGCAAGCCTGCACCAGTTCCGATAAAAGCAGCATCAAAGCCTTCTTTATCAAGAAGATTGTATAAGGTTTCGGTGCGTCCAACCAGAAAGTTAGTACGAAAATGCACGCCCATTTCTTTTAGGGTTTCCACTTCCTTGGCAACGATCGCCTTAGGAAGACGGAATTCTGGAATTCCATATACCATAACCCCGCCGGTCTTATGAAAAGCTTCAAATATGGTAACTTCATGTCCGGCTCGACGAACGTCAGCGGCAACGGTTAACCCGGCAGGACCAGAACCTACCACCGCAACTTTTTTCCCGGTTGGAGCAGATACTTCTGGAGCCTTAATCAATCCATTCTCCCGCTCCCAGTCCGCCACAAAGCGTTCCAGGCGGCCAATGGCAACAGCCTTATCCACGGTCTTAAGGGATTTACCTACAGTACACGCGCTTTGACATTGTCTCTCCTGAGGGCACACACGTCCGCAAATTGCCGGGAGTAGGTTGGTCATTTTAATGGTTGCAACTGCCTTGGCAAAGTCACCATCTTGTATGCAGGCAATAAACTCCGGAATTGGAACCCCTACCGGACAGGCTGCTACACAGGGCCGATTCTTGCAGCCAAGACAACGAGCTGCCTCTACCCGAGCCTGCTCTTCGGAATACCCCAATGCGACCTCGCTCATTTGTCGAGCCCGTTCAGAAGGCTCTCCTGCCGGCATTTCCTGCGGGGGAATCGCCATGCGATCCTTGGGGGAAAGGGTTTTATCTTGTATCTCCGCCCATATGGCGCGAGCTTCATCAAACAATGCTTCTTTGCTCTTGTGACTCATCTGTTCATTCTCCATTACGCCCTGGAGGGCTTATCAGAATCGGGATCGCCCACGCGGTCGGCTTCCATTTCCATGTGACATTTATGATGATCTTCTTCTTCTCGTCCCTTAAAGGCCTTCATACGCATCATCATGTTATCAAAATCAACTTGGTGTCCGTCAAACTCAGGTCCATCCACACAGACGAACTTGGTTTTTCCGCCAACAGTTACGCGGCATCCTCCGCACATTCCTGTTCCATCGATCATAATGGTGTTAAGAGATACAACAGTATGTACACCGTAGGGTTTAGTAGTAGCGGCACAGAACTTCATCATAATGGGAGGCCCGATGGCAACTGCCTCGTTCGGGGGAGTCGCGCTCTCGCACAATTCCTTAAGCGGTTCGGTTACCAGGCCCTTGCGTCCATACGATCCATCATCGGTAACCACAATCAATTCATCACTGGCAGCGCGCATTTCTTCTTCAAAAATAACCAGCTCTTTATTCCGCGCACCAATAATAACGATAACCTTATTGCCCGCTTCCTTATATGCTTTTACTATCGGGTACAAGGGAGCAACCCCAATGCCACCACCCACGCACACCACGGTTCCTACCTTGGCGATATGGGTCGGTCTTCCTAGCGGGCCAAGAATTGCTTCTATTTTGTCTCCAGGATTCTTAAGCGCGAGTTTATGGGTTGTAGCGCCAACAGTCTGAAACACCAGGGCAATCCAACCCTCTGCCGCGTTGGCATCCGCGATGGTGAGGGGGATTCTCTCGCCAAAGTCGGTATCAATCTGAACCAGCACAAACTGGCCGGCTTTTCTGTTACGGGCAATTTCCGGAGCAGTAACACGAAGGTAAAAAACCTCCTGGGAGAATTGCCGTTTCTCGAGTATAGTATGCATCTGTGTCCCCTTTGACTTCTAGACAGGTTAGATAATTGTGTCATACTACCATTTTTGTGCATATTTATACAATGCATTGCATAGAAAACAAGCAGGTACAATGCTCCGTGTGTTTTCCAAGGAATGCTATTTTGGTATAGTTATCCTATGACACCCTCTCAGTGGGCAGCCCTTTGCCAATTCAGGGACGCCTTTCGCCAGCAATGCGAACAGTGGCTTATCCAGGGAGGCGGAACCGCTGGCTGGCTCGCCATGCTACAACAGGAAGCAGCCCAAGCAAACGGAACGCCGAACTACTCAATAGAAACTCCCGTGGTGTATAACCGTAACCTTGATTGTATCTGCCAAGAGGACGACATCCGTCTTATCCTGGTAGGAGATAACCCGGGAAAGGAAGAGCAAAAAAACGCTAATCAACGATACCTTGTGGGGCAGGCAGGTCGCCTTGCTGACGGATTTTTTTCACGGAACAGCGAGCTTTCCATACACTTTAGAAAACAGGTGCTCATATTAAATAAGAGTCCTATACACTCGGCAAAGACAAAGGAACTGGCATATATACAACGCATGGGAGGTCCCGCCTTTGAACACCTCTTCCAAGAAAGCCAGATCTGGATGGCTCGTGAAACCGCAGCTCTGCAACACGCTCTTGGCTGCAGCCTCTGGATTGTGGGCTATGGTGAACTGCGTCCCAAGGGTCTTTTTTCCGGGTATGCTGCCACTTTAAGCGACTGTTATCCAAACAAGGGTGCAGAAGGTCCAGGCAAAGACCTTCGCCTCTTTCAGCATTTTTCTATGAATCGCTTTACGATAGACCTTTCCGCATCCCGTAAGGAGGGAGAGAGCCTTCTCCAGTCTCTTGACCGCACAGGTATCAAACACCGAAAAGAAATCCTCTCTTGGTAAGGAACAACTCATGAGCTCACATAAACACACAGTAACCTACATCCTCGCCGCACTGACCATTGTGGTGTGGAGTTCAACCTTTATCTCTACAAAAATCCTGCTTGCTTCATTTACCCCCGCAGAAATATTGCTCTATCGCTTTACTCTGGCCTGGGTTTGTATGTTTGCGGTGTACCCACGCATACACCGTTGGCCAAAAGGTTCTTTAAGCGACACCGTGCGAGCTACTGCGCGTGCGGAATTCCCATACCTGCTTGCAGGAATAACTGGAGGATCTTTGTATTTTCTTGCGGAAAACTACGCCCTCCGCTTTTCCCTTGCATCCAACGTTTCTCTCCTGGTGTCCACCGCACCCATCCTGACCGCCATCATTGCACACTTCTTTCTTCCCTCAGAGCGACTCAAAAGCACAATAGTATCAGGGGCTCTGCTTGCCTTTGCAGGGGCAGCCCTTGTTATTCTAAACGGCACCTTTGTGTTACGCCTACATCCGGCAGGAGATCTTCTGGCCCTGTCCTCCGCCCTTTGCTGGGCGTTTTACTCAGTTATCATAAAAAAAACGAGCGATGGAATACACCCGCTGTATCTTGTACGTAAAATCTTTTTCTATACCATCCTTACTATGCTGCCCCTCTGTATTCTCCCTTCTTTTCGCTCCCAAATTCGATTTGATTTCTCTGCGCTCGCTAATCCGGTTATGGCCTTTAACTTGATTTTCCTGACTCTCTTCGCTTCCTGCGGGGCTTATGTATCATGGAATCGGGTTATCAAAGCCCTGGGGGCAACCCGTGCGAACACCTTTATCTATTTTATTCCATTACTCACCCTTCTCGAGTCAGCGATCATTTTAAAGGAGCCCCTAACCCTCTTTGCTCTTGGCGGTGCAGCCCTTATTCTCTTTGGTGTGTACCGGAGCAAACAATGAAAAAAGACGGTTTCTATCCATCTCTGTTTACCCTGGCCCTTCCCATTATGCTACAAAGCCTTATCCATTCTCTGGTAAACATGGTAGACACCCTGATGGTCGGAAACCTTGGAACAGTGGAAATCGCGGCCGTGGGACTGGGCAACCAGGTGTTTTTTTTACTTAACATGATTCTCTTTGGTATTTCCTCCGGCGCAGCAGTGTTCACGGCTCAGTATTGGGGGAAAAAAGACCTGGCAGGACTTAGACGCACCGTTGCCTTTTCTCTGGTTCTTGTTCTTGCAGTATCTGCAATCTTTTCCCTTACCTGTTTTTTACTACCAAGGCACGTTATCGCTCTGTATTCCCGCGATCCCCTGGTAATCGCCGCAGGGGCTGCCTATCTTCGCGCCGTTTCGCCTTGCTTTATTCCCTTCGCGCTCAGCCTGACACTCACGATTATTCTTCGCACAACAGAGCGCGTTCGCCTTTCCATGAGCGCGACAATAATCTCCCTTACCCTTAATGTGCTTCTCAACTATTTGCTTATCTTTGGCTTTGGACCCATTCCCGCTATGGGTATTGTTGGAGCGGCAATTGCTACGGTTGTTTCCCGATGTGTTGAAGCACTGATAATCCTGGTAATTAGTCGCGCACGCCGATACGAAATAGTCACCGGTCTTGCCCCCTACGTGCGACCAGATCCCGTTTTTGCCGCACGATATATGCACGTTGCATTTCCTGTAATGGCTAATGAATTACTCTGGGGTTTGGGGATTACCTTGCAAAGCGTTATTTTTGGAAGAACCGACACGAATGCTCTGGCGGCCTTTAATATAACAAATGTTGTGTCTAACCTGACCTGGGTATATTACATTGGGCTTGCTAATGGTGCGTCTGTCCTTATCGGAAAAAAAATAGGAGAGGGGAATCAAGGGCTTGCCCGCGACTGGGCTTTCCGGTGCGTAAAGATATCAGTGTTAACCGCTCCAATCCTTGCTGGCATACTTATTGTTCTTAAATATACGATCCCGTCCTTTTTTAATATCACCGATGAAGCGCTCACCTACATGGGATCTTTCTTTATATTACTTGCTATAGCCTACCCCTTTCGCTCTTTTAATATCTCGATGGTTATCGGGGTGTGCCGAGCCGGGGGAGACACCCGTTTTTGCATTGTCTACGATTTGGTTTTTATGTGGCTCTTTGCCTTACCAGGGGCGGCAATCGCAGCCTTTGTCTGTCATGCAGCCCCCTGGGTTATTTATCTATTAGTCGTAAGCGAGGAAGCGCTAAAGGTAAGCCTTGGCTATGCAAGACTTAAAAGCGGAAAATGGCTTCACGACGTAACATAGATCAGCGTTGCGCCCATCGATAAAACAGCGGAAGGCTCACCCCAAGAAAAAAGGTCATCACAACATTAATCATTTCTCGCGGAGGAAAGTCTCCTCGAGCAATTAGAAACAAAAAAGTTAGCGAAAGAAAAACAGAAAAGATAGAAACTGCCGCAACCAATGGAACATTATTCTTAGGCTTCATGGCCAGAGCGGCAAGGCTTAACACCGGCATTAAGCCGCAAGTACCAATCATCTTGACCAGTCCGTCATGTGTCGCAGAAAAGGTAAAACCTAATAGATCATTATACCAACGGTAAAAGAACCAATGAGAAAACGGCCACCACAAAAGCAAAAAGGCGGCAGTTCCAAGCAATGCTACGGAAAATATCTTGAGTCTCGGCATGGTATACCCTCCAGTTACTAAGTACGTCCGGTAAGTATACCACGCTCAGGGAAAGAAGGCGTGTTATGTTTGCAAATCTAAGCGCGGCCGCAACAATGCTTGTATTTTTTTCCGCTTCCACACGGACAGGGATCGTTACGTCCTACCTTGGCGCCAGAGCGAACGATGGTAGTTGGAACAAGCCTGCCCTCTGCATACAGCCATTTGTTGTCTATCTTCTTAAAAAAGGCAAGCTCCCGGTGTTCATCCTTTAATCCTGCGCGAGAATAGAAGGCGGAAAACTCGACCTGCCCTTCGCTATCGGAGGCAGCACCGCCGGTAACTGCGTGAATCTTAAGGCCATGCCACTCGGATTCCTTGCTCCACTTTTTGGTTTCTTCAAGATCAATTTCATGATCTCCCTCTCCGCGAACACAGGAATCTGCGATAAAGGGAATCTCTCCCAATACATATGCGCTGTATCGCGCCCGCATCAGGGCTTCGGCAGTAGGGGCGGGGGTTTTCCCCTTTATAATCGGCTCACAACAGTCGGCCCGATTCTTACCCGATCCACAAGGGCATTCTTTCTTGCTCATAATAAATGACTATAGCACAGAGAGGCACAATGGTAAATCAAGGCTCATACGTTGCAAGCATGTTCTGTAAAGATTCAGGATCATCAAACCTTCTCTCTCGCCGTTTATTAAAAAGATGATACATTATTGGTGTAACAAACAGGGTCATTACGGCTCCAGATAACAGGCCTCCTACCATGGTTATACCAATCGGTTGCATCATCTCCCCGCCATCTCCAGGGAAAAAGGCCATTGGCACCATAGCGATTACTGTAGTTAAGGTGGTCATCAATATCGGTCGCAGACGATTGCGAGCCGCTTCTACACACGCGTCAAAGGCGCTCATCTTTTGATGCATCAACCCATTCGCGTAATCAACAAGTACAATACCGTTGTTCACCACTATTCCTACAAGGGCAACTACACCGACAGCCGAAAAAAGGCTAAAAGTCTGTCCTGTAAAAACATAAATCCAGGCTACACCAATAGCGAGTAAAGGAATAGAAAAGAAAATTATAAAAGGATCAACAAGGGATTCAAATTGGGCCGCCATTATTACGAATACAAGAAAGACTGCGACTAATATCACGACGATCATCGTTTTTCCCGATTCACCCAGGTCTTGAGATTCTCCGGCATAGGTAAGTTTAACCGATTCGGGAAGCACCAAATTTGCCGCGATTGCCGATTCAACCAATGGTTGTACCTTTGATGCGGCAAGCCCCGTTTCCAGATTTGCCGTTACGTGGTTAACACGCAATCCCTCTTCGCGAGTAATTGTGGTCGGAGCCCGCGTTACCTTAAAGGACACCAGATTATCAAGAGATACCTTGCCTGTTTTTCCTGCTACTACAAGTCTTCCAATATCAGAGAGAGAGGCAATGTCCATATCCGGTAGATGAATCTCTACCGGTATCTCGTCGCTACCATTAAGCCAGTTAGTCGCAGTAATCCCGTTAAGTGCTCCGCGAATTTCTGTCGCAATAGCGGTTATTGATACGCCAAGGGCAGCAGCACGATCGCGATCAACGACCATTGTGTATTGGGGACGACCTGCCTCAAAATCCGACGAGACATCCTTGAGCCCTGAAACTTTTTCTCGAAGAATCGTAGCTATCTCTGTAGACACTTTCTCTACAGCATCCGAATCGTCAGAGGTAAGCAAAATATCAATCGGGGTCCCGGGTCTAAACCGGCGTCCGGCGGAAAACGTAAATGTAGCGTTGGGTATCTGTTCAAGATCTCGTTGCACCAATTCCTGAATCTGTAAGGGTGTTACCTGCTGCGTGTCCACAGGGGGCAAGTTAATCAATAGATTTCCCCGGTTTTCCCTTCCAACAGTCAGTATTAAACTGGTATATCCCTGAACCTTTTGACGCACAATCTCTTGAACTCTAAACAAGGCTTCTTGCGTTACTTCCCTGTTTGTCCCAACAGGCAAGGTCATGGTTATTGTCACCATATCATCAGTGTTTGACGGCGGACCAAAACTCATCCCCAGGGACGAAAAGCGCAACAGTGAAATTATCATCACTAACACTACCAAGGTCATAACCAGAAGGCGATTTTTTAACACAAAAGAAACGGCTTTGGCATAGGCATTTTCCAATCGTGACAATGCGTTTTCTACAACGGTATCTGCCCTGGATAATAGGGGCAGCCGCAAGGGCTTTTGCGTGCGTGTGTCGAGCCTAAGAATGCTTCCGCACAATGCGGGGACCAAGGTAATTGCAACAATAAGAGATACCGAAAGGGAGATAACCACTGTAAC
>JAFGIM010000056.1 GCA_016929605.1 Spirochaetales bacterium
ATAGCCACCTTGGCCACCCTGATACCCGCCGGGACGGCCTTGACCGCCCTGATAGCCACCTTGGCCACCCTGATACCCGCCGGGACGACCTTGACCGCCTGAGGCAGATGGATCACGTGCTCCTTCCCTTGCTTGCGCGCCGGAGAAACCATCTCTTTGACCTTGATATCCACCACTACGACCCTGATAGCCACCCTGCCGGGGTTGAGAACGTGAATGATCGGCAAGATTACCCACTTTAACATTTGGTCTTGGTGGGCTGAGCTCTATTGAGGTAGGTTTTTGCTTTTGCTCGCTATCTCCCTGTTTAGCTACAGGAATATCTGTTTGTGCTTCGCCCTTATCCTTATGAACAGGAACAACATGCACGGTTCGCTTTACGTGAGTATGCTCGGGTGTTTCGCCCGTATCATTGGAACCAGATTGAGGACCATCTTTTGAAGCACTTTTCTTCTTGATGACGACGACTTTCTTTTTTTCACCCTGATCAGGGGCAGGAGCAACACCCTCCTTCTCCTGCGACGCAGGGTCAGGTTTTTTTTGCTTGTTGAGAATTACCTTCGGTTTTTGGGTGTTTTCAAGATCTTCAGCCATACAGTATCCTATTCTTCGTCCTCGTATTCAAAACTGAGACCGATACCACAATTGGGACAAGTTGTCATATCGATCGTTATGGGGGCACCACATTCTGGGCACTCGTATTCTTCTTTTTCTGCAACAACCTCTTCAGCCTGTGTTGAAATTTCGGATTCTTCAACAGTGTCAGCTGGATCGGCAGTTACGGTAACTTCATCAACGACATCAAGGCTTTCCTTAAGCATACGTGAAAGAGATTGATAGCGCTCATCGGTCATCCCTTCCAGCGCAATGATTTGCTCATCACTCATGGAAAGAAGTTGTTCAATTCTGGTTATATTGCTTTGTTCAAGCAAAGCAACCATGTCTTCGGTAATACCGGGAAGCTCACATATCGCAGAAATTTCCTCGATATCCTCTGAATCAGAAAACAGATCATTAGCGGCTCTTCGTGAGTCAGCAGTAATGTCCATTTCCTCAAATTGCTCGATGGTTTTAACATCGATATTCCAATCCGCCAGACGGTTTGCCAGACGTACGTTAAGACCTTGTTTACCGATCGCAAGGGAAAACTGTGGCTCAGCGACAATCGCAAGCGCAGATCGTTTTGCCTCATCAAGTATTACAACGTCAGACACCTCGGCAGGAGAAAGCGCATTACTGATAAAGGCTCGGGGATCTTCATCGTATTTAAGAACGTCAATTTTTTCGCCTTCAAGTTCACGAATTACCGCTTGTATACGCACGCCCTTTAATCCAACACAGGCGCCAACTGGATCAACGTCATCCCGGTGGGAAAAAACGGCAACCTTTGTCCGATAACCACTTTCGCGGACAATTTTGTGGATTTCTACGGTCTTGTCATAAATCTCTGGAACCTCAAGTTCCATAATACGTCGGACAAAATCGGGATCAGTTCTGGATAACACAATTTGAAGACCGGAGGGGGTTTTCTTAACCTCGGTAATCAAGGCCTTAATACGATCGTTTTGACGATACGTTTCGCGGGGAGATTGAAGCTTTTTAGGGAGAATACCTTCAACCTTACCCAGGTCCACATAGATATTACCATTACGCTCTCGTTGATAATAGCCAATAATTATCTCGCCAACCTTATCTTTATATTCAGAATGAAGACTATCCTTTTGAATATCCCTAATGGACTGATGTGCGGTTTGCTTGGCAGACTGAACTGACAAACGATCGAATTCTTTTGGATCAACCTCAATGAGCAATTCGTCTCCAATTTCACATTCAGGATCCAATTCCAGTGCTTCTTCAAGTTCAATCTCGATAACAGGATTATACACCCCATCAACGATAGTTTTACGTGAATAAATGGATACGTCGGTATGAGCATCATTAAAGGTTACGACGGCATTATCATTCATCCCGAATTTCCGCTTATAAGCGGCCTTGAGGGTTTCTTCAATCATTCTGAATACAAGATCTTCGTCAATTCCTTTTTCCTGAACGAGTTGGCGTATCGCTTCTGCCATTTCTGCGGACATGAAAAACTCCTTCTCTACTGCTTGCCCTGCGCGGTTTGCGTTCCGGCAAGTTTGGCCTTTGCAATTTTGGTATAGGGATAAACCCGCTCTCCGTCCTGAGTTGCAAGTATAACCGATTCGGTGGTTGCCGAGACGATTGTACCAGACACCCAGTCCGATATATCAGTATCCCATATTTTAACCAGCCTTCCTGCGAAGACGGCGAACTCACTGGCGTTCTTGAACACCCTGTCAAGCCCGGGAGAGGTAACTTCTACATACATATCCTGGGATTGAAGAACCGCCTCAAGACGAGGAAGCAAGGCGCGATGGACAGTGGAACAATCCTTAATACCAACGCCTTGTGGTGAGGTTATTACTACTTTCACATGCCATGCCGACTGACGCGTGTACACAACCAGCTCAACCAGGCTGTACCCCAAACCACTGACGAGCGGCTCACAATCAGCATAATGTGAAATTCCCTCAGGCGCAATATACTCCACTACCCTGCAACTCCCTGTGCTGAATAAGATCAGCGGTCCTTTACGGTCCGTATACGAAAAAGGAGCCGTTTGAACGACTCCTGACGAATAAAGGATGATAAATGTTCAATAAAGAAACTAGCATACAGACCGCGTAATGTCAAGCAGAGCCCTCTTTATGGACTGTCAATCAAAGAAGAGCGTACATCCATATACACGAGATACCCCGCTTTCCTTAAGCGCTGCTGCACAGGATTCAAGGGTTGCCCCCGTAGTCATAATATCATCGATTACCAGGGCACTGGAAATACCGACAAGAGACTTTTTTGCGGTAATGCACCCTTTCAGATTTGATAAACGCCCTGCCCTATTCAGTTTTTTTTGTTGCATGGTAGCAGTACGCGTTAGAATCGACTTAACCGGCAATTTCCAATAACGCTGTAAAAGAGTCCCTAACTCTTCTATTTGATCCCATCCTTTTTCCCTGATTTTACCAGGCCGGGGTGGGACAGGAACAATGATCATGTCTTTTTCCCGTGCTAGTGTTTCAAGAATGGGTATACTCATCATTCGGGCAAAGGGATAGCCCAAACCTCGCTGTCCGTGAGTTTTCCAGGAATTTAATAGCAGCGAGTTGGCCGGACTATAATAAAATAAGGGAAGAACCCGATCTATAACCGAAAGAACATCAAGAGTAAGACAGGAAGTACAAAGCTTGTTTCGGGAGATAAGAGGGCGACCGCAATGAGCACATCGATGCGGAGAGTCCCGCAAGAGCGATAATCCATCAATTTTATCAAGATATTTGATATCGAGGCAATCTGAACACAGGGGACGTGATGATTGCCTTCCGCATAACAGACAAGATGAGCTAAAACAATGAGAAATGGCATATTCAACAAGATGTTCCCTCAAGGGAGTTATCATGCAAACTGTGTACATAAAAACGAGAAGGTTGGCACTTTTTTTAAGGTTGTAATCGTTGCTGGAGTCGATGAATCAGAGCAAGGGCGTCAATAGGAGTAAGGGTATTAACATCCACACTGAGTAGTTCATTAAGAACCAGGTCTTCTTCTGGGAAAAGACTTATATCAGCAGAAGGGTGAGCTTTTTCAGGGACGATGGCGACGTGACTTGCGGGCGACTGAGAGGAAAGAATATCCTTTGCCCGCAGGATTACTTGTTCAGGAATACCGGCAAGACGAGCAACATGTAAGCCATATGAGTTGGCTGAAGCGCCCTCAATAACCTTCTTTAAAAAAACGACGGTACCCTCTGTTTCAAGCACATCAAGACAAAAATTCTTTAAGCGAGGGTGATTGATTCGAGACAGTTCATGATAATGAGTGGCAAACAGAGTCTTTGCACCGATTGTGTCAAGAAGGAATTCGGTAATTGATCGGGCTAAGGACAATCCATCTTCAGTAGAGGTACCCCGGCCAACCTCGTCCATGATAACCAAGCTGTCTTTTGTCGCAGAGCGGAGAATATAGGCTGTTTCGGTCATTTCTACCAAAAAGGTTGACTCTCCTCTGGCAAGATTATCCGAGGCACCTACCCTGCAAAAGATCCTGTCCAATGGTGTAATTATGGCGCTTTGAGCGGGAACAAAGGATCCGCATTGAGCCATAAGGGATATCAATGCAGTCTGACGAAGAAAAGTACTCTTACCGGCCATGTTTGGTCCGGTAATCATGGCAAAAGAGATACCGGAACGATCAGAATTGACAGTGATGCTGTTTGGAATAAAATCACCCTGACCTACATGAGCTTCAACAACTGGATGGCGACCATCCTGAATATCCATCAAACCGCTATCGGTAAAAGAAGGTCGAACCCAACCATTAACAGTAGCTCCCTGCGCAAAAGATTGAAATACATCAATTTCTGCCAACACACGTGCAACCGATTGTAATGTTTCAAGATTCAATGCGATTTCTTTCTTTAGGGAAAGAAAAAGGTCTTGTTCAGTTTCCGCAATAGAAGCGGCCACTCCATTAATTTCCACCTCAAGTGCAACCAGCCGGTCTGTTGTGTACCGATCCCCGTTAGCAAGGGACCGCCTACGGATAAAATGATCCGGAACTGAGTCAAGGTTACCCTTGCTTACTTCAAGATAATACCCAAGCATACGGTTATAGCGAACCTTAAGATTGCCAATTCCCGTCTCTTCTCGCTCACTCTCCAGATAGCGCTCAAGGACAACATTAGTATTATCCTTGAGCTCTCTAAGTTCATCAAGGCGCTTAGACCAACCAGAGCGAATAACGCTTCCATCACTGATTTGTAGTGGAGGATCATCTTCCAGAGCCTTTTCCAGAAGGGTCACCAAAGGGATTACCGCTTCCCTAAAAGAATGTTCCACTATGTTGCTAACTCCCTCATCCTGTATCACATCCAACAAGGATACATATGAGGAAAGGCTCTGCCTGATAGCAGCCAAATCTTTTGGATGACAGCGATCCATAGCAACTCGGGATGAAAGTCGTTCAAGATCCAATACCAAAGAAAGTTGGGTGCGAATTTTAGAAAGGGAACGCTGCGAATGATATAAAAGATCAACTCGATCAAGCCTTTGATTAATGGCTTGAGGTGAAAGGAGCGCAGATAACAGCCACTTACGAAGCAACCTGTTTCCCATAGCAGTTTTTGTATGATTCATCACCTCAAGCAAGGTGTAAGACTCGCTACCGTCACGAAGGTTTTTTACTATTTCTAGATTCTTTAAGCTTGAATCATCAATCGAAAGGTATTGAGAATCGGTATACACCTCAATCGCACAGACATGCTTAAGAGCACTACCGGAGGTTCTGGAAAGATATTCAAGAAGAAAGCCGGCAGAATAGAGTTCGGGTGAATGAACATCAAGGGAAAATGCGCTCAGGCTTTCTGTGCCAAAAAGTGCACAAAGGCGTTTGTAAGCGGTTTCACTGTTAAAGCTCCAATCCGGGAAACGATTTTGAACAATATCCGGATATTCTGACAACACCGAAACCAGGGAGGGATACGAAGAAAGAGATTGCTGTAACAGTATTTCTCTTGGGGCAAGGCGTCCTAATTCTTTTCTAAGTTGTTCAGCGCCAGAAGAAAAAGGAAAAGAGGTAGCAATAAACTCGCCGGTTGAAATATCAATGCTTGCAAGAGAGACAGTTGAATCTGCCTTCTGGGAATCTACATGGATTGCACAAAGGTAATTTGCCCTGGTTTTATCAAGATAATCTTCTTCAACAACGGTTCCTGGTGTAATTACCTCAACAACTTTTCTTTCGGCAATTCCCTTGCCACTCTGTGGCAAAGACATTTGCTCACATATTGCGATTTTTTTTCCAGCACGTAAAAGACGGGCTATGTATACTCGAGATGCGTGATATGGAATCCCGCACATGGGGTTACCGACTCGATGAGTTAAAGTCAAATTTAACAAGCGACTAACTTCAAGCGCATCCTCGTTAAACATTTCATAAAAGTCTCCCAGACGAAAGAACAGTACCGCATCCCGGTACTGTTCCTTTATGGCGAGATATTGATTCATCATCGGAGAGGGTGCACTCATGTTTAATGACTAACTATTATTGTCTACTGGTCATACTTCTAATTACCTTGTCGGTAATGTCTACGGTTGGACTATACCAGATAATAGAAGCCCCATCCTGAAGACTTAAGACCATACTAAATCCATCAGCTTCGGCGATGCGCTTAATTTCTTCATACAACATTGAATAAAATTCATCATCGGTTACCAGATTCTTCTTGAGGGTATCAAGTTCCAAGTTTTTGATCTTGGAATAATCCATTAAAGAGTTGGTTTTCGTTTGTATTTCTGCTTCCAGGCGAGTAACTTTAACTGTATCCTTTGCCTCTTCTGCATCTACTTTTTGCTGACGAAGGTTCTTTATCTCCTCCGACATACGTTTAATGTCTCCCTGATATTTTGTCTTACGAGATTCAAACTCGCGGACATTTCGGGAATCCCGGTAAAATGTAGTATAAATACGCGTAGTATCGATAACCGCAAATTTGGTTATTTGTTGCGCAAAGGACATAGAACCGAGAAGAATAAGTACAAAAAACAGAACCGCTCTGATCGACTTCATATACGACACCCTCTTCCTGTATTACAGATTTGCGATATTAAACGACAGTACGAATTTCCAATTTGGACCGCTTCCATCACTCCATTCAACATTGCCGTCCAAAACACGGAATGTATTGGCAAACAGAAGATGCAAAGGGAACTGCGGGATAGTAAAACGTATTCCAGGTCCAAAACTAAAGTAATAGTCATCCATGGTTAGATCCGGTAAATCATCAAGCTCGGGCTTTATAGCCACGGCATCGAAAAAGAAATCGGCAGAGACAATTCCCGGTGCGATCGGCATACGTATCTCTAGCCAATGATTTATCATTAAGCTTCCTCTCGCAGATGCCTTTGAATACAGATTTGTCCAACCCCTACCAGTAAACATACCATCGATATAAAGTTTGCTGTTGTCGGTAACCATTGAATCCGGGAGCGGAACCTGGAACGACAGACCACTGTATGCTGCAAGAACAAATTTGAGATTCCATGTTTGGGTAAGCGGATAATCGAGAAGGGTAAAATATTTCTCAAGCTTTGTATCCGATCGAATAAAATACTCTGTTTCTATAGTGGGAATAATGCCATTAAAGGTAATTTGCTCGCTTACAAACCATCCACGAGAGGGATCATAGTTCAAATCTCTGGTATCTACAGAAAGGCGAGTCCAGAAGGTATTGTTCCATCCCCACATACCATGTTTATCGCGGATATCACGATCGGCAGGTCGGAAAATGTCTGCATCATAAAAATTCTGTATAACAGAAAAAGTAAAACCACCCCTGAGTGTTACAATACCCAAGCTGGGTGTCCATCGATATCCGGATGTAATACCCAAACTGTACAGCCACTGTTCATAACGCATTCGGAACGATTTATCCAAACGGGATGCATCCTCATACTCTTCCAAACTCGTAAAGGGATCCGGGACGATACCGTTATCTTTATAATAATCATCATCAAATACCGGGTACAGTACATCCTGATAGGCATAGAGAAATTTATGAGCAATGGTAAAATTAAAACTGACGGTAAGAGGACTTCCTAAAAACCAGTTCTCTGCAAAACCAAGGGTCAGGCTTTGTGTGTCGGTAGATGCAGTCAAATTAGCCGAGAGTGTTTGCCCATTACCCATAAAGTTTTTATCTTCCCATTGAACGAAAACAGATAGAGGGAAAGATTCTGTGTCGGTAACACCGGAGAAAGTAACACCAAATTGAATGGATGCAGTGGACTGTTCCTCAAGATTAACAATAACGTCTATCAAGTTTTGCTCAGAACCCTGAACAATATCAGGAGCAACAGCGGAAAAATATCGAAGATTATACAAGTTCCTGATACTTGAGATCATCTTTGTTTTAGAGAAAATATCCCCCTCGTCAAAGGTGAACTCCCGAAGAACAACATGGTCCTTGGTTTTAAGATTACCTCGGATAATGATATTCTCAACATGGCTTCGATCATTTTCTACGATAGTAATTACATATGAAACGGTTTTTCTCTCCGCATCACGTTTTTCCTGACGGTTAATATGATTTGAAGTATATCCGTTTTCAAAGTACACGTCTGCAAGAGCCTGGTATCCCTGGTTATAACGGTTCAAGTTCATAACATCACCAGAGTTCAAACGGATTTTACCCAATAATTCCTCTGTGGAAAAAATAAAGTTTCCCTGTACAGTTGTTCCACCATAGGTATATTGCTCCCCTTCGCGAACAACAAAGATCAACTTAAGCGTATTTTTTTCCGGATCTGTTTCGTCGATTTCCCTGATAACATTTTCTACAAGCGCGTCTACATATCCCCGCTCGTTATAATAGCTTTTAATGGCGTTTTTATCCGCTTCCAATGCAGATTCACTAAACGTACCAGAAGAAAAAAGCTTGGCTTCTTTAAGGGAAAGAGTACCCCGAAGTGTTTTTGAAGCCATTACGCTATTTCCTTCAAACTCTATCGAAGAAATAACTGTCTGTTTTCCCTCATCGATGGTATACACAATATCAAGGGAGCCATCCTTATTTGAAGCTGTTTCATAGCTCAAACGGGCGGCGGCATAGCCCTTAGAAAAATAATGATCCCGTAAAGCCCGTTCATCAACACGGGTTTTTAGCTCATTATAAATATCTCCCTCTTTAAGGGTAACCTTTTCCAAAAGATCTGTTGCCCGTATTTTTTTATTACCGACAAAGCGTATCTTTCGTACAAGCGGTTTTTCTTTAACAGTAAACTGAATATTTACGGTTTTCCGTTCGGGATCGGCAGGAAGGGCAACGGGGGTGATTTCATCGAAATATTCAAGGGCGTACATCTTTTGAAGTATTTCCCAGTAGCGTTCATCGCTAAAGGGCTTTCCAAGATAAGAGCCAAAAAGCCCGTCAAGTTCCGATTTTTCAACACCCTTCAGTCCCTCAAAGCTGATCATCCTGATAGGTTTATTCTGGTACCAGTCTTCCGATGACTGCGCGAAAAGACCGGACAGCGCCGATACCAGCAAAAGAAGAACAAGGGTTTTAATGCGCATTACAAAAGCTCCTTAAGCGTTGACTATAGCATATTTACGGTCAGTATGAAAACTTCCACGAGAGCGTTATAGAGGTATCTCCGACAAAAAAAGTGTCGTAACTTTCCGGGGAAATTCCCCATCTAACCAGAAAAAACGGGGTTGTAAACTCAAGTCCAAGTTCGGGTTGGAACAAAAGATTGCCATAAATTGTTTTTTTGTCGTCACTATTCTCCGCCGTCTTTTGATCATAATAACTGAAATGCATCAAAGCGTCTGCATAAACAGCTGATCCGAAGTATTTTCCCATGTAAACAGTCGTATTGTCAAAATAGTTACCAACAGTCATTTTAGCATCTGGATTAGCCTGAATGCTTTGACCAAAGATAGCATTTTGCAACAACAAGGTTCGAATAGAAAAGATATCAAGATGCAACATATCCCGAATCCAGCTTTCTGTTCCCCGGAAAAAACCCATCTGAGCGAGAATATCGGATGCGGTAATGACGGTAGTCCGTAAAATTGAGTCGCGAGATGAATCTCCAGAGGCAGCCTGACCAAGCAGTGTCATCAAATCGGCATAGGCCTTTGGAGGCTCTGAGTAAATCAATGGAGTAAAACTGGTTAATCCCTGATTTTCTACCGAGAGGATGATACGAACAGGCTCACCCTCTTCATCCATTTCCCTGATTTCAGCACGCATTGATATAAGTGGATCAAAAATATCTTGATTCTCGTTAAAGACTATACTTCCCTGTCTGAGATAGAAACTTCGTTTGATATAGAACACTTCTCCACCCTTCAGCTGGGCTTGTCCCTTAAGAGAAAAGCGATTTGTCGAAGAATCATAGGTAATTCGTACCGGTTCATCTGCCTGAATCAATCCACGTAAAATAGGGAAATCGTCCGTGGGCCAACGAAATTCCACTTTTTTACCAAGATCAAGAGAAATATCTAAATAAACCGGGGCTGAGATAGATTGAGGCTGTTCGTATTGCTTGGAAAATTCAGAGAAAATAATCGTAAAAAACCCGTTCTCAAAACCTGCATTCCCTGCAATTCGAATTTCTTCTCGAGAAAAGGACATATCAAGATCACAGTCAACTGAACCTTCTGCCTTAAAGTATTCGTTTTCGGTTGCAGCCAGTACCGAATCATCTTCCACCGTGCGAACAGACAATTCACATCGATTAGGTATCCATCGATCAAAATAGGCAGTACAAGAAGCAGTAAGATCTCCTTCGCTACTGGTAACCCTGACATCGCGAGCACTCAAGGTTTTTCCCTCTGCACGAATCACAAATGGTTCCTGAGTAAATACCTCTGCTGCATAGTCCGGTGATCTAACCACGATACCGGAAGGATAG
>JAFGIM010000057.1 GCA_016929605.1 Spirochaetales bacterium
AACTACCCATGCCAGGTTACAATCAGGGTCATGAATAATCTCTTCGGCAACAAGCCTTCCTGTACGTCCAAAACCAAATAATCCTACTTTCAAATACTCTACCTCCTAAAGTTGTATAGCAAAATGTAAGCATAAGTTGATAGTTCTACAGAGTCAAGCAAGGTTTTATGGGTATCATTGGAGAAAACGACAGTTTTTCCTCCTTTTTTTGGGTAAATCCTGAAAAATCTGGTATAGTATGTACAGGAGTGTCTTTCGTTCATGAAATCAAGGGCGAACATCCGCAAGCAGGCACTGCCTACCATTGCGGAATCAAACCGCACAGTTGCACGTATACTGGATCTCCTCCAGCAAAAAGATACATTTTTGCTCCTTGGACACGAATTCCCCGATGAGGATTGTGTCGCGTCACTTGTATCAATGGCCCTGATTATCCACAAGTGTGGAAAAAAGGTGTCGCTCTACCTTCAAAATGAAATTCCCGGCCAATTATCCTTTCTCGCCGGTATCTGCGCCTATAACAAGATACCCCTTCTCCAGGGAGACGACAAACCTGCAGAGCATCCGCAGGTAATCGGCATTCTGGACACGCCAAAGCCCGATATGATCGCCCTGAATTCTGCCATTTCCGGCTACCTGGCCTCCCCAGATATTCCCATTTTCGAGTTTGATCATCACTTATCAGCGGATGCCCAATATAGCGGGAGGCCTGGCCTGTGCCTGGTTAATCGCGCTTCCAGCACCTGTGAGCTCATAGGCTTTTTTTGCGCAAAACTCTCACGCCGCCCGGATATCCTTGCAACCCTGGGCATACGAAATCTGTACTCCCGCAACCTGGTGCTTTCTCTGCTCACCGGGATGATCGCCGATACCAAATTTGGCATTACCCTTAAAACCGATCGGGACCGTTTCTTCTATAATTACTTCACCAATCGCTTTGCCAGTATCCTAAGGGATAGCAACTATAAGAACAGTGGGAACTACTCTTCCCTGACGGACATCTTTAAGTCAATCCAATTACTGACGGTAAATGAGCGGGATGTATATCTTCGGTTACTGTCCCATACCAAAGTTCTTGGCAAGGTAGCCTATATTGCCCTTGATTACGAAAATTCCCACAACTATCTAACCCGTCTTGAACCAGGTCTTTTTGTCAAGGTAATCAAATCCGTTACCGACGAACTGTGTGACAAGTCAGAGGGGATCGGGCTTACCGCTTATTATGACATGAGCGAAACCTCGGATCTGATTCAATTTCGTATTAGAACCTCCAAAAGCATAACGAATATAGATTTACGCACCATCTTGACTGAGTTTTCAATCACTGATGGAGGGGGACACCCGGGCGCAATCGGCTTTAGAATCCCCAAAAATCAGGTATCCGACATCCATACGTATATTATCCCCTTGCTTGAAAGGCTCAACGCGCTATGAGCTACCGTCTCTATACAGACACCCTCTCGCGCATTGACCAACAAATAGCCGCGGGGGAGGCACCCCCACAGTTATTACTTCATTCCTGCTGCGGCCCCTGCAGCACCTCCGTCATCACCATGCTAACCAGCTTTTTCAGGCTTACCGTATTCTATTACAATCCAAACACAGAGCCCTTTGAGGAATATGAGCTTCGAAAACAAGAGCAAATACGTTTCCTTGACGCCCTTCCTCCAGAAATACGCCCGGCCTTTATCGAAGGCCCGTACGATAACGCCCAATTTCGCGCCCGAGCGACTCCCCTTGCCTTGGAAAAAGAAGGTGGAAGTCGCTGTATCGAGTGTATATCACTGCGTCTTGAGAACACCGCCGTGAAGGCCAAGGAACTTTCAATCCCGTGGTTTACCTCTACCCTGTCGGTTAGCCCTCACAAAAACGCTCAAGCGATAAACCGTATCGGAACCTCTCTTTCTGATCCACCTCTCCTTTCCTGGCTGTATTCTGACTTTAAAAAAAACGACGGCTATAAAAAATCGGTAGAACTGAGTCGGGAATATAACCTGTATCGTCAAGAGTATTGTGGCTGTCTGTATTCCCGAAGACCCACAGAGGAATGACCAAATAAGCCTTTCATGATACAATGAGCCCATGCAGGATTTTGTCCATCTCCACGTCCATACCGACTACTCCCTCCTGGATGGAGCGTCATCGTACAAAAAGATTATATCCCGTGCAAAGGCTCTTGGCCAAACTGCCATCGCAATTACCGATCACGGAAATATGTTCGGAGCCCTTCGTTTTTACAAGGAATGCCGGGAACAAGACCTTAATCCGCTTATTGGCTGCGAATTCTACGTAGCCCCCGGCAATCGTGCGGAGCGAAGCACCAGCGAACATTCAACCAAGTATTTTCACCTCGTCCTTATCGCAAAATCCGAAAAAGGGTATCGAAACCTTGCCTGTCTGACCTCTCGCTCATTTACCGAGGGTATGTACTATAAGCCCCGTATAGACGAAGAGCTGCTCAGGCTCTATAGCGAGGATATTGTCTGTCTTACCGCCTGTATCGCAGGAGAATTACCCTCTTTACTCCTGGAGGGCAAAATAGCGGAAGCTGAAGCCTTTGCCCGAAGGTATCGAGATATCTTTGGCGACGATAATTTTTATATTGAGTTACAAGATCATGGAATCAGGGAGCAAAAAGAAGTAGCTCCAAAATTGATTGCCCTTGCGCGCAGACTTGGCATCCCCATGGTTGTTACCAATGATACCCACTATTGCGACCAAAAGGATTACATTGCGCAGGATATTCTGCTGTGCATTGGAACAAAACGCACACGCCAAGAACCGGGTCGAATGCGGTTTGAAGGTTCGGAGTTTTATATAAAAGATGGCCAGTCCATGGCAAAACTTTTTCCCGAATATCCTGAGATGCTTGCAAACACCGTCCGTATAGCCCGTATGTGCAATGTTACCATTCCACAACCAGGTCCGGTCCTCCCTGACTATCAAATACCTTCCGAGTTTACCACCAAAGAAGACTATATCACTCACCTGGTTAACGAAGGACTTCGCCAGCGATATGCAACCGTAACGGCCGAGATTCAGGAACGCGCGGATTTTGAATTATCCGTCATTAAAAAAATGGACTTTGTGGGGTACTTCCTTATTGTATGGGATTTTATCCATTGGGCAAAAGAGCGCAATATTCCCGTCGGACCCGGTCGTGGATCAGGGGCCGGATCAATCGTCGCCTACGCGCTCCAGATTACCGACATCGATCCCCTACGATATAAATTGCTTTTCGAGCGATTCCTTAACCCGGAACGGGTTTCCATGCCTGACTTTGACGTAGACTTTTGCTTTGAACGCAGACAGGAGGTTATCGATTATGTCCGTGACAAATATGGAGAAGACCATGTTGGACAAATCATTACCTTTGGAACGCTCAAACCGAAGGCGGCCATAAAGGATGTTGGGCGAGTATTGGAAATTCCCCTTCCCGAGATAAACGCACTGACAAAACTGGTGCCGGATATTCCCAAGGCACACATCAAAGACGCCTTCGAGGTTAACGAAAGCATTCAGGGATCGGGACAGCTTGCCCCCTATAAAGATGATCCTAGATACGCCGAACTTTTTGAAATAGCCGCCGCCCTGGAAGGCGCAAACCGGAACACCAGTCTCCACGCATGTGGTATGGTTATTGGCAAAGAAGTCCTTACCCACTATGTCCCGGTATATAAAGACTCTAAAACAGGGAAGATTGCCACCCAGTACACCATGGACCTTATCGAAGATTGCGGTTTGGTCAAGATGGACTTCTTGGGTTTAAAAACCCTTACTCTAATCACCCATACCGAACAGCTTATCCGAAAACGAGGCGGTCAATGGTCCGCCTTTTCCATAGCGGGTATCAGCGACACCGATCGTACTACGTTCAAAATGCTTGGGGAAGGAAAGAGCGCGGCTATCTTCCAATTTGAAAGTCAGGGGATGCAAAACATCCTTAAAAGGGCAAAGCCCGACAAAATGGAAGACCTTATTGCGTTGAATGCCCTCTATCGTCCAGGCCCTATGGCCTACATCGATCAGTTCATTGAATCAAAATGGGATCCCTCCAAAATCGTGTATCCTGACCCCTGCCTTAAAGACATCCTTGAAGAAACCTATGGCGTTATCGTGTATCAGGAACAGGTAATGCAAGTAGCGCAGAGAATAGCCGGATACTCCCTCGGTCAAGCAGATTTACTCAGACGCGCTATGGGTAAAAAAAAGCCCGAGATTCTTGCAAAGGAAAAAATCCCGTTCATCGAAGGAGCGGTCAAGCAGGGTTTTAATGCCGAACATGCCGCAGAGATATACGAAATTCTTGCACCCTTTGCAGGTTATGGTTTTAATAAAAGCCATGCCGCCGCATACTCGGTTGTCGCCTATCAAACCGCATACCTTAAAGCCAATTTCCCTGCCGAGTTTATTGCGGCGAACCTTACCAACGAAATAAACTCGACTGACAAGCTTCCGGAATACATCGCAGAAGGACGCAAAATGGGTATTCCCATCGATCCTCCCGACATTAACCGCTCCGAAGCCTTTTTTACCGTTGTGGAAGGTCACATTGTGTATGGCTTGTTGGGTATAAAAGGGCTTGGTGAGCAGGCGGCGCATGCAATTGTTTCTGAGCGTGAAAAAAATAGTGCTTACACCTCATTTATGGACTTCCTGGAACGACTCGATTTACACACGGTAAATAAACGCGCTTGTGAAGTATTAGTACAGGCCGGAGCCTTCGATCTACTCGGTCAAACCAGATCTACCTTGCTCGCAAACCTAGAACGCTCTATTGAATATGCCTCGCACAGAAAGGATTCAACCCGCTTTGGGCAGGTAAGCCTTTTTGAAGACTCAGGGGTTCAGGAGTTCACCGAATTTGTTTTTGAAGAATTGCCTGATTGGCCCCAACAAGAAAAACTGCGCTCGGAGAAAGAGCTGCTCGGTTTTTATATTTCTGGTCACCCCCTGGACGCATACCGAAAAGCCTTTGAGCGCGCTGCAACCTTCGACATTCGCTATCCCGAGCGTGCGCAAAAAGACAAGCAATATACCATTGTGGGCATGATACGAAGCATCAGGCCCTACCAAACCAAAGCCGGAAAGTGGATGGCGTTTGCCTCGTTCGAGGATTTTAACGGAATATTTGACCTCACCTTCTTTTCAAGTACCTGGGAAAAATTTCGAGACAAGGCCTTGCCCGATTCTGTATGGGGCTTTATCGGGAAGGTTGATACCTCACGAGATACCCCCGGATTCCTGGTGGATTCTTTAATCGACCCCAATGAACTACAAGAAAAATCGGTGCGAGAAGTTCACATACGCATCGATCCGGCGGTTCAAGAAGAAAAGAAAATTCATCCACTTCGTGACTTTTTATTTGAATCATCCGGTAATTGTTCAGTATATTTCCATATGGATGGGCTTCATAAGCCATATACAATTAAGGCAGCCAACCAGATACAGGTACAGGCAAACGAAGATGTGCTTCAACGCATACTTGAGTTACCTGGAGTACTACAAGTCTGGAAGGAATAGACCAATACTCAAAGGATTACCATGATGCTTCATTCCCTGTTTTACACCATAAGTTCACTTATTTCCCTCTACTCCTTGGCGTGTTTTATCAGGATAATTATGACCTGGATTCCAACACTGGAGCATTCGGCTGCGGGAAGGTTTATTTCCCGATTGTGCGATCCTTATCTGTACTGGTTCCGCCGTTTTCGCTTTACGCGAGTGGGAGCAATTGACTTCTCTCCCCTGTTAGCCCTTGGCTTACTCTCTGTGGCTTCCATGACTTTTTCCACGCTTGCGGCCTCAGGATCAATAACTGTTGGAATAGTACTTGCTGGCCTTGTTCAGGTTATGTGGTCTATCGTCAGTTTTATGCTCAATCTTTTTATCCTGTTTCTTATCATCCGCCTTATTTTGGATCTTGTAAATAAATATGGATATTCACCCTTTGTAGCGGCAGTGGACCGCTTGCTTAATCCACTTATCGCACGCGCATCACGGTTTCTTTTCCGTTCGCGCATCATCTCTTACCGCGCGTCCCTTCTTATTACACTGGGCATGGCAGTTATTACGCGCGTTGGTTTTGGTTTCGGAATAAACGCTCTGCACCAAATCCTTGTCAATCTTCCCTTTTAGCCAATGTACGCGGGCGAAATACCAATACCAGTATCCAGGCTCAAAGGTGTTGGACCGCAAACCGCAAAAGTACTTTCTAATCTTGACATCTTAACCGTAGGAGACCTTCTGTCCTGGTGGCCCAGAGATTGGGAAGACAGGACCGTATCTACCCCGCTTTCCCGCTTTGCAGAGCGAAAAAAAATACACACAATCGCACGGGTTGCCTCTCATGATTGGTTTGGAGCCGGAAGGATGAAAACCCTTAAGCTGATCATAGAAGATGATGAAGGAACGCTTGCGGAACTTATATGCTTTAATCGTCCCTTTCTGGAAAAGCAATTCCCGGTTGATTCACGGGTTTCAGTATATGGCTCTTTTCGTATCGCGTATGGATCAATTCAATCTTCCGCGTTCGAGATTGATCTTGATTCCCAGCTCTCTCGTAAGGTATTTCCGGTATATCCCCTAACCGCTTCCCTTACCCAGATTCAAATGCGCAAGATAATCAGCAGTGCGCTTGACTCATACGCGAAAGGAATTGATTCAGAACTTCCGCAAGAAGTTCGAAGCGCCCACGGGATTCCTGCTAAACACGAAATACTTCATATGATGCATCGTCCACATCGAGTAGAAGAAGCCACTACAGCAAAAGAAGCCCTGATTTTTGAGGAGCTCTATCTTTTTGAACTTGCTATTGGCCGCCATTCACTTAAACGCAGAGGAAGGCTTCCAGCCATCGACATATCAGATCAGTCAACCGAAAGAGAAATGTTGGATTCCGATGCACAATCAAATCCCCTGCTTCCCCTTCAACAGAGACTTGCCGAACGCCTACCCTTTTCTCTGACAGATGACCAAGTCAACTGTATTTTGGAAATTAACGCAGACATCACAGGAGAAACTCCAATGGCCCGCCTCCTCCAGGGAGATGTTGGCTCCGGAAAAACCTTAGTCTCGTTTATGGCTGCTCTTGCGGTTATTGAGCAAGGAGGTCAAGTAGCGCTTCTTGCACCAACTGAACTTTTAGCCCGTCAACACGCCGAAGGGGCCGCGACTCTGCTAGAGGTATTAGGGGTGCGTCTTGCCTATCTTACCGGCAACGTTCGCGCGTCAGGGCGAAAAGAATTGTTAACAAGGCTCGCTTCCGGGGAAATTGATGTAATCGTGGGGACACATGCCTTATTCTCTCAAAAAGTACAGTATAAAAATCTTAGACTCGCCATCATTGATGAGCAACACCGATTTGGAGTCCGCCAGAGAGCGGCGATCCAGGAAAAAGGGATGGAAGGAGGCAATGGAATCCCTCATCTGTTAATGATGAGTGCCACCCCCATTCCCAGAACTCTTGCACTTTCTGTATTTGGAGACCTTGATGTCTCCACCATTCGCTCTCTTCCCGGAGGACGCAAACCCATAATCACTCATCTTGCACGCAAGGGAAACGAGGGCAAAGTATATGACTTTGTCCGCACCCAATTAGCCGCAGGTCGTCAAGCATACTTTGTATACCCCCTAATCGATCCTTCTGAAGAAGGATCACTAAAGGCTGCCACCGTCATGTTTACCTCTCTTGCCAAGGACATATTCCCTGATTATTCGTGCAAGCTTATCCACTCCAGAATTCCAGAGGATGAACAGAGACTTATTATGAGCGCCTTCCGCGAAGGGAAAGTCCATGTGCTCGTTGCAACCAGTGTTGTAGAGGTGGGAGTTGACGTGCCAAATGCAACATGCATGGTTATAGAACACGCCGAGCGGTTCGGTCTGTCTGCCCTCCATCAAATGAGAGGGCGTGTTGGCCGTGGTTCAGAGCAATCCTTTTGCTTTTTAATTTATGACGATAAACTTACCGAAGAAGGCAAGGCTCGCATAAAGGTCATGCACGAAACTACAGACGGCTTTGCCATCGCGGAAAAGGACCTGCATATACGTGGACCCGGAGAAATGACGGGTATCAGACAATCCGGATATGCAGGTTTTACACTCGCTGATCCTGTAAGGGATTACGATATTCTTGTTAAGGCTCGCAAGGCAGCTTTTGACTATTTGGAAAAATATTCATAGCGCAAGATTTATTCGCTTATTGTAAAAGAGCAGGATCCGTTGCCGCTTCCAAAAGAGAAGCGTATTCTTTCCAGATATAACTTCTTTCCTGTGAAGCAGGGTTAATCATATCCGGAATAAAGACCACCCTCATACCAGCGCTGTGAGCTGCGCAAATTCCGGCCGATGAATCTTCAAAGACCACACATGTATCAGGCTGGGTAACACCCAGTCTGTTCATCGCCAGTAAAAAAATATCAGGGGCGGGTTTCCCCTGTTCAACCTCGGACCCAAAAGCCCATGCGGTAAAACGATCGGTCAATCCTGCTTTTTGTATCATCCAACGAGCAGAGCTCTCGCTAGTTGATGTTGCAAGGGCAATCGGTATTCCCGCCGCATCGCACATCGAAAATATTTCCCTGATACCATCCTTTTCTGGCGGTCCTTTTTCTTCCATGGCGGAGCGCATCCAAAGCCGGGCTTCATCGTTAAATCGCTCATATGGAAAATCAATCCCCATGTGTTGCAGCACCAGAGCCTTAGTATCCCGATTATTTCTTCCAACACAACGGCGGAACAGGCTTTCATCCATGACATACCCAGCCTTACGGGAGACATCCGTCCATGCCTGGCAACAAAGTC
>JAFGIM010000058.1 GCA_016929605.1 Spirochaetales bacterium
CTCGTCCTGTCCTACCACTCGTTTTCGTAACACTTCTTCAAGCTGCAGGTACTTTTGGATTTCTCCGGCAAGCATCTTGGCAACGGGAATGCCGGTCCAGACAGACACGATTCTGGCAATATCTTCCTCCGAGACCTCTTCCCGCAAAAGTTGGGTTACCCCCTCGTGTCCTTCGCTTGACTTTTCGCTTAAAGCTGCAATCTTGCGCTCAAGTTCGGGGATTCTTCCATATTTGATTTCTGCGGCCTTTGTAAGGTTTCCATCGCGCGTAAAGCGAATTTCCTCGGTTCTTAGATGTTCCAGCTCTTCTTTAAAACGGCGTGACTCGTCAATGCGGTCTTTCTCGTTATTCCACTGAACCTTCATTGCGTCGCGAACAGAAGATAACTCGGCAAGTTCCTTTTCCAGCTTAGCAAGGCGTTCTACGGAGGCAGTATCCCGCTCTTTGGAAAGAGACACCTTTTCAATATTGTATTGAAGAATCTTGCGCTCCACCTTGTCGAGCTCTGTGGGCTGACTCTCAATTTCCATCTTGAGCCGACTTGCCGCCTCATCAACCAGATCAATTGCCTTATCCGGCAAGAAACGACTCGTTATATAACGATCGGACAGGGTTGCCGCAGCAACAAGGGCGTCATCGCGAATGCGTACCCCATGATGAACCTCATACTTTTCCTGAAGTCCCCGTAATATGGAAATGGTATCTTCAATGCTTGGTTCGGGACAATACACCTGCTGAAAACGCCGTTCAAGAGCCGCGTCTTTTTCGATGTATTTGCGATATTCGTTTAATGTGGTGGCCCCAATGGCTCTAAGCTCTCCGCGGGCAAGCGCTGGCTTGAGCAAATTTGAGGCATCCATTGATCCCTCGCTTGCGCCAGCCCCCACAAGGGTATGAAGCTCATCGATAAACAGGATTATTGAACCTTCCGCTTTTTGAACCTCGTGAATAACGGCTTTAAGCCGCTCTTCGAATTCACCGCGAAATTTTGCTCCGGCAACCAGGGCACCCAAATCAAGGGAGAGCAGCTTTTTTCCCTTAAGGCTGTCAGGAACATCCCCGGAAACAATACGCCGGGCAAGGCCTTCAACAATGGCGGTTTTTCCAACACCAGGCTCACCGATTAAAACCGGGTTATTCTTGGTTCTACGAGAAAGAACCTGCATAACCCGCCTGATTTCTTCATCCCTGCCGATAACTGGATCAATCTTCTCCTGACGTGCAAGTGCAGTTAAATCCCGGCAATATTTCTCCAGACTCTGAAAGGTCGCTTCGGGATCCTCTGTGGTTATCCGTTGATTCCCCCGGACCTCTTTTAACGCGGACAAAAGGGCAGAACGGGTAATACCCTTTTCTTGTAAAAATTTGCCAGCTTGATCCTCAGAGGCCGCAATGGATAATAAAAGATGCTCGGTTGATACGTATTCGTCTTTTAGAGATGAGGCCTCTTGTTCTGCCTTGGCAAGAACTTTGGAAGCCTGAGATGAAAAATGGACCTGGGCGGCCTCTCCACTTACCCGAGGAAGCCGATCAAGCCGGTCAGAAAGTTCTTTAAGCAGAGCGCTCGCCGAGATACCAATTCTTTCTACCAGGGGCGGTACAATGCCACCTTCTTGAGAAAGAAGTGCGAATAACAGATGGTCGGTTTCTATCTGCGCATGATCGCGCCGTTGAGCGATCGAAGATGCTTCCCCGATCGCCTCACGTGTTTTAATGGTGCATGTATCGAGATTCATGTGATAAATATACTCACAAGGAGCTCATCCGTCCATGATTCTCTACATCTACAGACGCTTAAAAAGAAGGGAGTTTTTCGGAATCCTTGTCCTTGGGAAAGTTTTTATCGATATATTCAAGACATTGAATGGCAACAACCTGCGCATGTTCATACCATATTCGATATAACTCATTATCGATTACATTAGGATACGGCGCCCCCTGAACGTCAGACACCAGTTGCTTGAGTATGTGATATCCTTCCTTATCAATTTTTTTCATGATGTGTCGCCTCCTGTAGTGCTTCCAGATGAATTATATAGTCATTTTAGCCACTTTGCCAGCAAAACGATCGTTTTCACCGTCTTTAAGCATCTTTTCCCCCGCAAAAACAGCCTGGCAAACCGAAGGCCATGAGTCAAGAAGCCTGGTTGCGCAGGCAGAAAGCTCAGCGGGGGTAACCGCAAGAATTCCGGCTATCTTTGTTTTTCTCGCTTCATCGGTAATTCCATAGAGAAGACGGATAAAAGCAGTAAAGCCCTTGTCCGAAGGGGAGCGAGGCTGAATTTCCCGGCTATAGGCTCCGGTAACGATCCGGTCCAGGGCCTTTGACTCGATGGGGTGTAAAGATGCTTCTTCAAGTGCTTCCTTAAAAACCGCCAGGGATGCAAGGGGTTGAGGATCGCGATAGGTTGCCATGACGAACAAATCCTCCAGAGAATCCGGATAGGAAAAAGCTCCGTAAGCACCTCCAGTGGTCCGGATACGCTCCCATAGCGGTCCACTGGAAAGCCAATGCCCTAAAACAATCTCTACCGGATGATCGGGGTGTGTATAGGGAACTGACGGAAGAACCGCGGCTGCAAAGCCCACCTGCAAGGGAGAACTGATTAAAAGGCGGAAACTGCCGGAAAACTCAGGCTCGATACAGCAATAAAGCTCACTGGCCCGTTTTTGATCCGGGGTATACGGAGCGGGCCCGTCATAGCCTTCTAGATGTGGAGATAACTGAGCCTGAAGGGAAGCCATACTCGTCGCTTCGGCGGTGGCATTTACCACAATCCCGGACGATCGTAATTGCTGTGCAATGGAAGTCAATCGCTCAGCCAAAGAAACAAGAGCCTTTGTATCCTTAGCTTGCGCGCACAGTTCCCGTATAAACCGGAGCTGCGTCAATCCATTCCATATTTCGTCAACAGCCTTGGTTCGACTGGCAAAGGCTGCAGCCCGAGAGACGGCATATTGATTACCCGCAGGAGCAAGAGAAGATTCAAGATCGTTTCGGTATTCATTCAGTAAATCAAGAAGCCGTTTTGTATCGGAAAAATCAGCTTTTTCAAAAAAGCGGAACATAAGAGAAATCGCTTCGGAAGACAGTTCCTCAAGAGCCTTCATCCGGATCATTAAAAAGTCCCTGCCTCCCTTTACAAACTCAAGGGATTGCGGGACCTGATAGCCGCTAACCATCTGACTTGAAAAAAGCATAGCTCCAAGAGATGCGGTATAGCGGGCCGTTAACAAAGAAGCCTCCACCCATGAAAGACCATCAACAGCCATGCTGGTAAGAACGGCCGAGAAAAAAGGAAGAAGGGGATAATCTGATGTTTTAATAACGTCAATCGGCACTGCAAGATCCACATAGATAATCTTGTTTACCGGCTGTTCATGCAAGACAATCGGAACCTGTCCACAGGTAGTTATTCGTGATGGAATTGAATCAGCTACAGGAGGTAAATCCGAACGTCTCAGATGAGGAATAAGCGCAAGTTGCTCCTCGCTGTCCGCTTCGCGCTGACGGGCAAATAAGTCTTCCTGACGAGAGAGAAACGCCTGTTCCTCTTCCCCGGAAAGAGTGGATTCAAAAAGCTTGACTCGTGCATCTACGCGCTCATCCATGCGGGCAATCCATTGTGAATCAGGGTAAACCACTACACGAGCGCGGCGAGGATTATCAAGAAGGAAGCGGCGAACAAGAGATTGAATATAGTCGCTCTTGTTGGCAAGCCTTGTCTTAACTTCTTCGAATGCAGGAATTACGCGAAGGGTCTCATAAGGGCCGACTCCGTGAATCCAACCGCGTAATGATCGGCGCATCAGCGTGAGCGAAAAAGGCCCACCTGAACGCCTGACTTCCCTATTGGAAAAATCAATGGATCGTACCGCGCTCTCCAGTTCTTCTGAGCTCACACCATGTGCCGCAATGTCGCCCAGGGTATCTAATACAAGTTGTTCAAAGGCAGGCACATCATCTTTTGCCATACCCCTAAGTCCAACACTAAAACAGAGGTGAAGAACCTCGGTCTCAATACCGCTTGAAGGGGCAACATCCTCTCCAAGAGCGGATTCAAGTAAAACCCGATTCAGGGGGGACCCGTCATGGCCCAGCAATATTTCAGTAAGAAGGTTTGCTTCCATGTACGTAACCACATCGGTTACCGCAGGTAAAAGCCAATTAAGTTGCGCAGTTACCAAAGAAAGATCTTGGCCATCTCCTGAGGGCGCAGGCACAACAAATTCCTTTGGCCAGTCGGTATCAGAAGAAGGAGAAACCAGAGCAGGAGCAGGGGCTGAGGTAAAATGGCAGAGAAACTCTTCCTGCAAAAGAGCAAGTTGTCTTTCGGTCGGAATATTTCCCGAAAGAAACACCTTACAGTTTACCGGATGATAGTAGGTTCGATGAAAATCCCTGAACTGCTTCCACGTCAAAGCGGGAATATCGGCAGGATCACCCCCAGAGTCATGGGCATAGATGGTTGACCCAAGAATTGACTTTAAGGACCAGTCTGCAGCTATTGTATCAAACGATGAATAGTTACCTTTCATCTCGTTAAACACTACGCCCTGAATTGAAACAGAGCCATCGCTCGCCTTTTCAAAACGATGACCTTCCTGACGGAATATCCACTCATCGAGCAGGGGAAAAAAAACCGCATCCCCATATACTCGCATCAGATTAAAATAATCGGCCTCGACCATGGAGCTTGCCGGATACACTGTCTTATCAGGAAAGGTCATTGCATTCAAAAAGGTTTTTACACTTTGCTTTGCCAATACCAAAAACGGGTCTTTGAGCGGATAACGGCGAGAACCACAAAGGACTGAATGTTCAAGAATATGTGCTACCCCGGTAGAATCTTCCGGTGCCGTTATAAACGAATAAGAAAAAAGATTTTCTTCATCATCAGTTAGCAGATGGAAGACCTCAAGGCCTGTTACCTCATGTCGGGCATGGATACCAACACCCTTATACTCCGCCAATGGCTCTGAAGAAAGAATAACAAATCCATGAAGGCGCTCTTGCGCCTTAAGCGCGTGCGAAAAGGCTTGTTGCATAGTTATACCCACTTATCGCGATCGTCGCGACCTGAAATAAATAATTTTCCCTCCTCCCACGCCTTACGCATAGAAAGGAAAAAAACGGATGTAGCTGTATCGGCTTCCTGCCGTGAAACAGGATGAATAATTTTCTCTTCTTCCAAAATCATCGCACCGCGCGTCTTGGACACCGCAGAGAGAATTTTCGTGCGGATTTCCTCGCTCTTACCTGCAAGTATCAAGGCGATATCTCGTTCGCCAAGAGAGCGAAGGTGCTCCTGAAGGAATTTATCGTCGGCCCTTACGATGTCATCCAAGGTAAATAGTCTATCGCGTATATCCCTGGCCAAATCCTGATCGTTATGAGAGAGGGCATCAAGAATACTCCGCTCGCCCTTTCCATCCATACGTCGCAGAATTTCTGCCAGGGCAAAACGACCGTCAATTGAATCAGAAGAGGCTGTATCGATCGTTTCAATTTTTTCGCGCATTGCCGCATCCACACGGGCAACTGTATCAGGAGCAATGCCAGTTAGTTTTGCCAAACGAATAATCGTTTCTTTTTTTTCACTGTCGCCCATCAGATTGATTACCTGAGCTGCTTTCTTGCTTTTCATCTGGGAAAGAACCAAGGCCTTTACAGCAGGCAACTCATCGGTAATAAGACGATAGATGCGATCCTCGTCCACATCCTCAAGGTAGTCAAATGGTTTTCCCTGTATAAACGGGACAGCCTTATGCAAAAGCGAATCGGCCCGCTCTTCGCCAAAAGCCTGGGTTAATATTGACCGGGCTGTATCTATTCCGCCGGTGGGCTCCCGGGCTTTTCGCAATAAGGACTCAAATTCAGCCAGAACAACAGTCGCTTCATCGCTATCCACTCTGCGAATTGAGGCAAGCTCAAGGGCAACCCGCTCCGTTTGCTCAGGACTTAGCCGAGAGACAACCTTGGCCGCTTCATCAACACCAATTAAAATAAGGAATTTGGCAACCTTTCGATAGGGATTTTCCTTGCCATGACTATCCTGAGATGTAGCTACCTTGATAAGGCCCGGAAGCTCGACAGAAGATGGTTTTTTGCTTTTATCCTCACTGTCAATGCGCTTTCCATCATCTTTCGCTTGCTGGTCTGTTTTATTAGAAGCGCTCCGATAGGCACCAAGACGTTTATCGTTCAAATTCATCATCGCATCATATCAGCTCGCCATCGGTGCGGTCAACTGAACCACACGATTGAAGCCACTCTTGTCGGGTTCTTACCTCTTGCAATAAAGCCGATTCAAGCGGAAAAGGACGGCGATGGGAGGCAACGGCAATACTGCCATCGGGGCGCGCAATGGAAAGACAATCATTTGATATCAAATCGCCAAGGGATTCGCATGAAGAGGTTCCATCCAAAACCGAAGCAAACAGCTCGAGCGCGATTCGGGCATTCGACATCCCCTTTTCAAAAAGCTCGGGAACGCTTTCCCTTCTTGACAAACCGGACACTGGATCAGGCCACGGTGAGGAAGTGAGATTGAGATAATCGATGGATGTATCAAGGGCCACCGGGAACAATAAGGCAACCCCGGAAGCCCCACGCGAGGCATAGGCTGCAATAGATCGGGGAAGTTCATGAGACGGAGCATTTGTTCTTGAAGGGTCGGTTAAAGCATAAAAATAATAGGTGTCTGCAAAGGCATTTTGAATTCTCTCATCCAGGTCTGCATCAGTAGCACTCTGGTCCGGGTATGTTTCCCGTAAACAGCGGCTAATCAATGCCACAATACAGTCAATCGCAGCGGGGTCGGCGTAAAACACCTTGCGGGCATTAAAATGGACAACAGGGTGTTGTTCATACAATTCATAGAGTAATACATCCAGGATACGTTCAAAAAAAGCGTGATACAAAGCAGGAGATACACCGCGCAACACCTGGTTGTCCTGGTTTGTTCCCGACCATGAAGGCGTTCGGCACACAATATAGGGATGCAAGGCCTTGTCCAGGGCTTGATGAGTCAAAAATCCGGAAAACCAGGAAAGAAGGACAGGGTCTTGGGTATCTCTAAGCAGGCGGGCGCACGAGACACAGAAATCCCCATAGCCCCTGCGATGCAAAAGCCGTGCATACGACAGTGCAAAGGGTTTGGTCCTCCGGCCATGGGCAAAAACATCCGGCCCCTGACACCCCAAGGCGAAGGCTGGATCTGGCGAAGCATCATTGCGTGAACGCCACCCTCCAAGGACATGACATATTTGGGAAGGCATACTCGTTACTCGGAAACAGACAGCGGAATGACCAAAGCCGAAACCGCCTGGGAATCAGGATTTCTGACGCCAAGAATCATAAACTGGTTATCACAACTAGAAGGCTTTAACACAGTTGCAAGCCGATCATCGTTAGTAACCCGGGACAACAAGGATATCAACTGTTCCCGAATTGGTGCAAAAAAAGAGACATCAGTGGATGATCCGTCGCTAGTGTATACAAGACCGGCATCTGCTTTCCATGTTATTGAATGAGTCAGTCCTGCGTCCATAAAATTCTTAAGAACTTCGCAATTGTCTGATAATATACGATAACGCTCTTCTGCAAGTTCAGCCCGCTTTTCAAGCTTGTATTTGTACAAGACGGTATCAAGCGTTGTTGCAAGGCTGTCCGGATTGATGGGTTTTAATAAGTATCCGGCATAGGATATTTCTTTTGCACGAGCGAGCAAGGCAAGATCGGGACTTGATACACAAAACACTACAGGCGTTGAGGAACTCTTGTTAATCTCCCGGGCTGCATCAATGCCGTCAACACCGCCACCTATAGCCATATCAAGAAGAATAACGTCCGGTAAAAACCGACGAGCGGCGGCAACAGCGGCCTGACCATTATCAACGATAGCCACGACATCATAGCCAAGCCGAGTTATCATCCCCTGTAAATCCAGGGCGACAATAGTATCATCCTCGGCTATAAGAACCTTAGTCCTGGCATCCGAGGAAAGATCAGGAATATCGCTTGTGTCACTCATAAACCGGTCACTCACAGCTAAAGTCTATAGTGTTTTAGTCAATCCTTCAAGCCGGATTTCTCCGGACGAGGCTCTCTTGACACTCCCCCCCCCGTTATGGTATTTTTTCCCTCGCCTTTCCTGCAGTCAATTCCGAGAGTGTCTTTAGTCGGGCAATAGCGCAGTTGGTTAGCGTACAAGTCTGGGGGACTTGGGGTCCCCGGTTCAAATCCGGGTTGCCCGACTAAAGACACTGGTTATTAAAAAAAAATGGCGGCTATTCGCCGCCACATAAGCTTACCGATACTGTCTTAAAACTCACTGATAAAATCGTTCATCGGACTATCACTTGCCAAAATCTCTTTATTAATCTTGTCGTTATCAATCTCTACCTGTCTGAACGTAATGTTATAGTGCTTACCCCGCCCTTCGATCAGTACATACTCCGCCCAGGGATGCTTTACGGGAGGCATGGTATAGCCGATAAAAGGCTGTCCTACACTCCCCGAAGTGATAATACGGGTTCCGGCATAGTTTCGCAGCATTTGAACATGGGTATGCCCCCCGATAAAAATGGTATTCGATTTTTCCCGAATTAACGGAGTAAAACTGTCCACGGGGCTTTCGGGTTTAACATTTTCCATATTTGATGTAGGAGAGCCATGATAGCAATAAATGTCGGTATCGGGAAGAAAAGGTACGCGAAGATCCTTTTTAAAGGTCTTTATAAAATTAAAATGTCGCTTTGAATGACGAGCTCTGGACCATTCTACCGTATCAATAACCAGTTTATCCTTGGTATATGCATAAATCTTTGCCGGATCGATCATGAACTCGTCATGGTTTCCCATGACACAGTCGCAATTAAGGGATTGCAGGAGTTCCAGGGATTCAACCGGGCGAATACCCAGAGTCGATGCATCACCCAAAAAAATAATGCGATCGGCTTTTTGTTTTTTTAGGTCTTTTAGTACTGATTCAAAGGCATGGATATTTCCGTGAATATCTGAAATAAAAGCTATTTTCATAGTGATGAGTATACACCCGCTTTTTTACATTTTCCACCTTTCAATTATTTTTTCTGCACTCTCCGGTTTTCCATATAAATAACCCTGATGAAGAACGTGCGCGCGAGCGTTTAAAAATTCAGCTTGCAAGTGCGTTTCGACTCCCTCTGCAACTACACGGAGCTTTAACAGACTGGCAACAGCAAGAATTGCCTCAACCAGGGCCGCATCATTAGTGTCTGTCGGGGCATCCTGGACAAAGGATTTGTCTATTTTAAGTTCATGAATCGGTAAGCGTTTTAGATACGCCAAAGATGAATAGCCGGTGCCAAAATCATCAAGGGAAAATGATATGCCCAAGTCTACCAATTCATTCATTTTTGCGACAATATCGGCCATATCTCCGATAAAAAGTCCTTCGGTAATCTCCAGGGTTAAACGATTTGGCTTTGCTCCACTTCGTTCCAACAGGTTCTTGACCCATAAGGTAAAATTTGTCTTTCTAAAGTGCCGCGGACTCATATTTACCGAAATATGTACCATTTGGCCGGCCTTATCGCAGCCAGCAATAATCCCGCAGGCCTGTGTTAATACCCATTTTCCCACTTCGATAATCAAATCCGATTGCTCTGCAATCGGAATAAAGGCGGCAGGCGAGAGCAAGCCTCGTGACGGGTGTTCCCAGCGGACCAGGGCTTCCGCAGCAACAATCGAACCTGCAGAGTCAACCTGAGGTTGTAAAAACAGACGTAATTGCCCATCTCGAATCGCATCCGCCAACTCTCGTTCAACCCGATAGTTCTCTGAGGCAGTTTCACCCATTTCCGGATCAAAAAATGCATATTGATTGCCGCCAGCATCTTTGGCACGGTGCAAGGCGGTATCGGCTCTTTTTAACGCCAGTTGTGGGGTATCATCATCGGTTATCGGTAATAAGGTAACACCAAAGCTCGCGGTTACCACAAAGGATTCATCCTCAATCAAAAAGGGACTTCGTAATGCGTCCCGGATTCGTTCGGTGATGATCATGGTAGTTAAACCTATTTGCTCGGAATTGGAATCATCAGAGGGGAGAAGCAGGGCAAACTCATCTGCGCTCATACGAGCGACGGTGTCAGCCTCTCTCATGATCGATTGAAGACGGGTTGCGACCGCAGTTAAAAGACTATCGCCTAATTGATTACCCCGCGCGTCATTAATAACCTTAAACCGGTCAAGATTGAGTAAAACAAGTACATCTTTGCGGGGATACCGTTGAATAAAGGCAAGACGTTGCGACAGCCGGTCAAGAAGAAGACTGCGATTTGGTAAGCCGGTAAGCACATCGTAGAAAGAAAGACGATACGCCTTGTCCTCTGCTTCTCGTTCGCGGGTAATATCTTCTTCCAAAAACACTACATGAGAAACTTCTTGCGATGTACGAATCGGGTATGCTGACACCCGATATACCTTGATCGGTCCCGTCTTTCCTTCTTCGGCAGGGTTATAGGTAAACTCCTGCTGTTCACAAATTGCCCCTTCAAGGACGGACATAAAAACATCCCGGATTCCAAGCCGTTTAACAATATCCATATCCATAAAAGACATGGTGCTTGCGCTCTTGTCTTCTGGCACCCATCGCTTTTTAAAAGCGGGATTAACCAATACGGTGGAACCACTTCGGTCCAAAACGAGTATGGCTTGGGGGATGTAATCAAAAACTGCGGTAGAGAGTGAACTTAGTTCAGTAGAATCTGTGGAGCCTGGTGTATCGTTCACATTGCAATCCTTATCTTCTCTAGGATTATCGTACGCGGAAGTAAAACTGTTTGATGTATCGTATTCGCTCATCAGATTCTTTCCAGCGAACGCTGTCGGGAAAAACCGAAGTAACTGTTTCGTAGGCAGAAAGGGCCTTTCGAATATCCCTTAAGGGAGTATTTGCCTCATAAGCCTGTGCGCGCAAAAACCATCCTTCGTCCAAAGAGGCTCGGGCAACGGTAAAAAAAGAATCCAGATACTCAAGGGCGCGCACAGAATCCGCCTGAGCTATGGCCTTCCGGGCTTCTTCCAGCAAGAGAAGCGGATCCTCTGTGGGAACCGGCACAGATCGTGCGGCCTCCTGCACCGGTGTGGTAACTGGCCGCAATTCAGGCTCATCGATCATTACTGAATGAACCGGATCTGGAGTCGTCTCTACAATAGATGAGTCGGTCAAAGAGCGATAATCGGGGGCGCGTACCTTACCGGAGCGAATGTTTCCCGGCTCTTTAACCTGAACAGCAAGCAAATCCGATACAAATGAATCGCCCAAGACATCGTAGCGAGAGAACTCAAGCAGGTATGAACCCTCCTTGAGCGCCCTAAAGGTAAACAAGGTATCATCGCCGTCTATTTTCCGTGTTTGATACGAAAGGCCATCCAGGGAGGAGGAATCGCCAAGATATACCCAGCCAGTGCCTGGATACCAAACCTCCAGCGAAAAATCCCGCGGAACAGTTACCTCGCGCGAAGCTTTTTTAACCGGGGTACTTTGTATTGTCGGACTAACTGAAGGCGGCAGACTCTCCTTCTCCCAAATACCTGCCTCCGGTGTTTCCAAAGGCTCTTGTGCAACATCAGGCTCAACTTCTGCAGTACCTTCAGGTTCTGCAGTACCTTCAGGTTCTGCTTCAGGTTTTGCTTCAGGTTCTTTTTTCCTTTCTATCTTAACTTCTTTGGGTAGTTCTTGAGGAGGATCTTGCACAGACTTACTGTCGTCTTGGGTGTGCATTGGCTCCGGGAGTAGTAAAGAAGGCTCGGGATAAAAATAGATAAAACCATCCGGTTCTTTCGGGTCCGCTATGTCGCCCGGGGAGACCTGTGGTACCTCAGAGGATATATTCTCTTCGGATTGATCGCTAACAGATGCTTCACTCTCTTGAGCTTCCACCGCAGTTACAGTATGTTGCTCTTCCGCGGGCACTTCTTGCTCTGGTGTAGTCGCTGGTCCTGTAGAGGTACAGGATACATACAAAAAAAACACACACGTGAAGCAAAGCGAGAGAACTGTTTTAGTCATGGAACAGACTCCAATAACGCGTCAATCTGTCGACAGGCTTCTGAGCCAACAGCGGCAACATCCTGCTCATTGATTTCACTATACCACAGATTCTGCTCTTGTGGTCCCCATTGCTTTTTTTGAGCACGAGAAAACTGAATTCCCGGAAGAGGTAAAGGATCCGGTAAAAGCCATACGTCTGTCACCGGAACCCGTTGCGAACGAAGCTGTTCCTGTTCAATACGCATCTGGCTTTTTTGTTGTGAAGAAACTGATATTTGAAAAATCAACATCCCGATAAAAATCAATAAAAGTGCCGACAAAACAATAACACACCTTTTTTTGTGTGTTTCAAAAAAATTCGTCAGCGCTTCAAGTTGACTCATTATGCTTCTGATTCTCCACTGTCAGCTGTATTGTTCTCCTCCACCTCGGCATTTTTTATGCGTTTGGGAGGGTGTGGCGGAATAACGATGTTTTCTTCAAGGGGAACATCTTCTTCCTCAAAGTTTTCAAGATCAGAGGTCGTCTCAACGATTCTGTCAGATTCATTTTCGAGTTTAATTGCGATAACCTTGGTAACACCGGATTCTTCCATGGTAACACCAAGCATAGTTCCCGCACCCATTACGGTCTTCTTGTTATGGGTAATAACGATATACTGACTTACGTTGGCAAATTCCCTCAGGGCATTAACAAAGCGGGTAACGTTTTGCTCGTCAAGAGCCGCGTCAATCTCGTCCAACAGACAAAAGGGAGAGGGCTTAACCATATAGGTTGCAAACAAAAGCGCTACAGCAGTCATTGACTTTTCGCCACCGGAGAGCAGACTAATGTTTTCAAGCCTTTTTCCCGGAGGCTGGGCAAAAATATCAACCCCGGACTCAAGTACATTTTGGGGATCAACAAGGCGAATTTCGCCTCGACCGCCACCAAAAAGACGCCTGAACATATTATGAAAGTTCTTTTTAATCTTGTTATAGGTAGCAAGGAACATCTCTGTAGACTCAGCTCTAATTTCCTCGGTAATACGTTTAAGATCATCGCGCGCTTTTTGAAGATCAGCAATCTGCGACGTCAAGAAATCATAGCGTTCTTTTGCTTCAGCGAATTCCTCCACTGCCATCAAGTTTACACTTCCCAGGTCCCGTAAGGCAGAACGGGATGAAGCGAGCTTTTCCCTGAGTTCTCCAGCGGGTGTATTGATGGTAAACATACGCTCTTCAAATTCCATCAAATCCCGTGAATGGGTTTCCCTGAAGTTTTCCATGATATTTCTAATCTCGGTTTCGGTCATCGCAAGATCCATGTGAATCTTTTCTAACTGACTTTGAATCTTTCCCATTTCGGCGGTTCGGTCTTTTAACCGTGACTGCTTACTCGACACATCAGTGTTCCGGCTTGAAATGTCCTGTTCAAGTTTCTCCAGTTCAGAGGTCAGGGTTCGACCGCGATGCTCGATGGAAGCAAGTTCTCCTTCAATCTCGTCAATCTGTTCAAGAATATCTTCCAACCGCTTTTGCTCGGTAAAAAGCTCGTTTTCCAGCTCGCGAAGAGCCGCCTCCTGCGAGGCAAGCTCTCTTCGGATTAACCTTGCCTGCTCTTCTGCGGCTTCGCCCTGAGTCTTCATCTGCACACGGTTAAGGCGCAAATCCTCAAGAGTCTTGCGATATTCCTCGATCTTGACAACAAGATCGGTGTTTACCGCTTTAAGGGTGGCAATCTTTTCGCGGCGAACAGAAATCCCTTCCCTGTTTTCCTGAATCTTTGCATCAATGCTTCGCTTTCGCGTAATAATACCCTCGGGAGAAAGGAACTCATCAATAAAGCCAGGGGATGTAGTGCGATAGGAATTAAGCGCATTCTCGAGTTTGCCAGACAGTTCATGCAATTCGGAAAAACTGGCAACCGCGCTTTCTGCGAATCGCTTGGTATCATCTCGCGAAGGATCATGTAATTGAGCAAAGTCCGAAAAAATATTTTTCTTTCCCGAAACAAGAATCTTGATTTGAGAAACGATTGAGGAGAGAGCCTCGTCTGCTTCGCTGTGGGCACGCGAAGAATAACCGGCATCCCTCAAACGCTGATCAAGTTCAGTAACGATATCCTCAGTAATTGCGCGAAGCTCACTCTCCATTATTTCGCGCTCACGATCGCAAGAGTCTATCTCCGATTCAAGTATGGCACCCTGCCGATCGTTTTCGGATATGCGGTTTCCTGCTAATTCAATATTCTGCTCAAAAGAGGAGATATTTTTTTCAATCTCGGCAAGCCGTTTGTTCAGATCACGAACTAATTCATCTTGCCCATCTGCGTCTTCTCGAAGACTTTCAACCCTGTTTTCTATCGCGGTTTTTCTGCCCTCAAGCTGGGCTAATTTTGATTTAACCTCATTGTGACGCTCAACCAATAAATGGGACTGTTTATCTTTTTCGTTCTTTTCTACAGCAAGTCCATATATTTGTTTTTGATAGTCAACAAGCCGCTCTTCCATGGAGTTCACCACATCCATGTTTTCTTCGAGCGAGGCGTTAATCTCGTCTATCTCTGCCTGTACCCTGGAACGCTTTGTCTGTATATCCGAGATATCCTGACTTCGTCTGTCCTTGTCTTGCGTAAAACCCTTAAGTCGCAACAATTGAATATCAAGCTCATTTTCAAATATTGCTTCGCGCAATGTACGATACTTTACGGTTTTATCCGCCTGAATTTTAAGGGTGTCGTACGATCGCTTAACCTCGCCAAGTATCCCCTCAATCTGTCGCATGTTTTCTTCGGTTTTGGAAAGCTTTCGCTCTGCCTCGGCTCCGCGAACCTTAAACCGGGTAATCCCTGCCGCTTCTTCAAAAATGTACCGGCGCTCTTCGGGTTTACTAGAAAGAATCTGATCGATCTTTCCCTGCTCCATGACTGAATAGGCGGCCTTACCAACACCGGTATCCCAAAATAGTTCGCGTATATCTTTAAGCTTTACCGGCGTATTGTTGATGTAGTATTCGCTTTCTCCTGAACGATACAAGCGGCGTTTAATGGCAATCTCACTGACATCCAGATTTAACAGTCCAGCCTCATTCGCAATAGTCAGCGTTACCTCGGCAACATTGAGCGGCTTCCGCGATTCCGTTCCGTTAAAGATAACGTCTTCCATTTTGTCGGCTCGCATAGCCTTGGAGGCCTGTTCACCGAGTACCCATTTTACCGCATCGACGACGTTACTCTTTCCACAGCCATTTGGACCGAGCAAGGCGGTTATCCCGTCGGAAAACTGGATGTGGGTTCTGTCGGCGAAGGATTTAAAACCGAATATATCAAGACTTTTAAGAAACACGTTATTTGGGCCCCTTGGTTAAAAACTGACGAAAAATCAGGGTATACTGTACTCCAGAGGGCATACTCCGGTCAACTCCGTTCAGGTGGCACTTCTTCATCAATATCTCCATTATATCTACTGTCACTGCTTTATCTTTAGACTTGTCATGAGAGAGCCGATAGAGAAATCATGGCTGAAACACTGGTACTTTTCTCGTCGGATACTCCCGGCGAAAGCCAGATAAGCCGTTCACTGCGTAGGGCCGGATACACCGTGAAAAGGGTGCACACCCTTTCAGCTCTGCATACGATTGCGTATTCCTTCACGGTTTTAGCGGTTATCCTTAACCGCACAATCATCGAGCGATACTGTCTGGAACCAATCAAACATCTCAAACGAGCGAGAAGCGCATGCGCCATCATTAGCTGGCATTCGGGATTGTATCATCCAGAGGTCGACAGCGTAAGTGTCTTATGCGAATACTCCACCAATGGCTGGACCCAAGAGCGACGGATAGAAGAACTCGACCACGTGGTAAAAATCATAGAAAACCCCGAAAAAGATGAGGTCCAGGGGGACTTATTTGTTACTGATGAAACAACCCGATATGGAAAAAGAGGACTTGTTACAGAAACAGATATTCCCTTGGAGAAAACGCATAAAAAAATGCGCAAGGTATATGAATTACTGGTGGATGCAGGCTCAAAAGGAATCAGCGTTGAAGATTTATCAATACGATTATGGGGAAGAAATGCACAGATCAAACGGGACGACCTTCAAAGCTATATGAGCAAACTGCGCAAATTACTAACTGAGGCCTCTGGTGGAAAGCGAACGATTGCAAGAAAAGGAGAAACCTACCGTATTAGCCCCATACACAACGAGACGGCAGAGCAATAAAAAAGGAGGGCGTATCAGCCCTCCTGTGCACTCTTATTTACCAAGTACGGTAGAAATTCGCTCAAGCACCTTCTTGCGATCAAGTGGCTTGACGATATAATTTTTAGCTCCAAGGAGAAGCGCTTTTTTTACGAGCTCTTCCTTACCAAGGGCGCTAATCATTACAATCTTGGCATTTTTATCAAAGGCCATTATCTGCTCAAGGGCGGTAATTCCATCCATCTTGGGCATGGTTATATCCATGGTTACCAAATCGATATTCGGACAGAGTTCCTTATATTTCTCAACTCCATCAAGACCATCGGTTGCAGTGGTAACAACCTCGTAGCCTTCACTGGTCAAAATCTGACCAATTTGTTTGGCGACGAACATAGAATCGTCTACAACCAGTACGCGGTACGGTGTGCCGTCCGCCTTTAAACCCTCGGGGGGCCGTTCATTGATCGCCGGAAAATCTTGTTTAGATATCATACACTCACTCCCCTTCTTTACATGCGGTCACGTATCGCTACGTTTACTTCTACCTTACCCTGATCTGTTTCCATTGGAACAATCAGAGCCTCTACTTCATGATCAGAAATCTCCATATTGTCTCCGGTAAACAGAGCCGGAGGCGTTAAATCAAAACGGAAACCCAGATCGTGCAGTTTTGTTACGGCCTGTGCGGTAATCAAATTGGCAAGTTCGGTTATAGTCGCCTTTGCCAAATCGTCAAAGGTCTGTAGTTGCTCGCCGTTCATTTGGGAAGCAATCTTCATCGCTGAATCCAAGCTCATGTCAAAGATAACTCGACCTTCAACATCACCTGCCAAACCAACAAGGGCAGCCACACCCATAACAGGCATGGACGTTGATTTCAGATACAATTCACCTCGTTTGATCTCGCCACCCAACACCTCTGTCAAGATGTTATACGCAGCTTCCACAAACGGATTAATATACTCTACACGCATTGGTCTCTCCTTCTATTATGATGCTCAATCACTCTTTGCTGAAAGCCACAATATCTCCGCGAACGGCTCGCAACCATCCGCTATGCTGAGGCATAGCCTCGTTCTTGCCAAGAATTACAAAGCCATTATCCTTAAGTTTTTCTGTAATCTCACCCAAAATAGTAGCCTGTTGCTTGGGATTAAGGAACGAAACCATGTCCCGGGCAACAACAATATCCATAGCAGGTACTGCATTTTGATTATTACAATCGTGATATTCAAAAAGGATCATATCCTTAATGGTTTGATTAAATGTCCATTGCCCATTAACACCCTTTACCATGTAGGATAGATAGCGGGGAGGTATTGCTTCCTCGTTAACGGAAAGCATGGGGGCATTGGAAATAGCAAGAAGATCGGAGTCATTAGCGTAAATACGTATCCGTGCGGAGGGATATTTTTCCCTTAAGATAACCGCCAGGCTATACGCCTCGTACCCCTTGCCGCATCCGATGTTCCATACATTGATTTGTTTAGCCTGATTTTCCGGAAGCATGGAGGCAAAAGAGCTCGCATAGGCGCTGCTCCAAAAAGTTCCGGTATCCGGAGAATAGAAGGTTTCAAGGTACTGCCGCGCGTCCTGCTCGTTCGCAAGTTGGATATCACTCTGGGAGCGCAGGTCACGCCAAACTCTAAAGCGCTCGGACACCCATTGTTCATTAACTGCGGTAACATGAAAACGGGCAAGAGCGGCAAGGGTATCGCTGATAAAGGAAATATCAAGATCATCTCGGGTTTGTTTTACCTTGACCTTACCTGGAGCCTCTACAAGACGCTCTTCCATCATCTCTGCCATCTCGGAAGCCGGGGTATCGGCTTGCTTGTCGCGAGAGGCAAAAATTCGCTCAACATCAAGAAGGATGTACAGGCGACCCTGGTTTTCTACCACACCATGAATGTATTTAATATTGATATCGCCAAAGATGGGGTGTGGTGGCTGTATGGAGTTTCGGGAAATACCCACCACCTTATCTATCGCGTCAACGACTACACCAAAGGTTTGCTCTCCAACATGAATAATAATCATGCTTTCCAGAGCATCTTCAGCGCGTTCACGGGTGGGAATATTAAAGAAAATACGTAAATCAATGATGGGAATAATATCGCCACGAAGGTTATACACACCTAACACAAACGGAGAGGTGTTGGGGACGTAGGTAAAACGTCCTGCCTTGGCGATTTCCTTAACTTGCATGATGTCGATGGCATAATCTTTCCCGGCAAGGGAAAAGGTAACCATCTTGAAATCAATGACAACTGCCTTTTCGGCGCGTACTTCGCTTTCTTCCCGTTCAGTATCTTCGTTTACCAGGGTTCGCGTTTCTTTTTTATTTACCATACTGAAGCCTCACGTTGTTCGCGCGCCTGCAACTCCTGTTTAAGTCCAAGATCCAGAAGCTGACTAACGTCTATGATGAGGGATACTGAACCGTCTCCCAAAATCGAGGCACCGGCAATACCGGGCGAATTGGTAAACTGATCCCGAAGAGGCTTTATTACCACATCCTCTTCTCCAATAAGACTGTCGACCATCAAACCAATTTTTTTCTCGCTTGTTCCTACGATAACAATATAGTTAAACTCGGAAACATCCTGTGTCTTTATGCCAAAAAGTCGGTTAAGACGCAAGAGGCTGATTACCTCGTTACGAACATTAAAGACTTCATAGTTATCGATACGACTAATCTCTTCCGGCTTGACACGATGGCTTTCGATAACAGAGGTAATTGGTATGGAGTACACCTCGCGGCCAACGCGCACCAGAAGCCCCTGGATTATGGCAAGGGTAAGTGGCAAACGGATAACAAAACGTGATCCGATGTTAGGTTGACTTGAAATAGTGACAGTTCCGTTGAGTTTCTCGATATGGGTTTTTACTACATCGAGGCCAACTCCGCGACCGGATACATTGGTAATCTTCTCGGCTGTGGAAAAACCAGGTTCAAAAATAAGCTGAAAGGCTTCCACATCGGTAAGGTTTTTACCAGGATGTATGATGCCGCGAGCGACTGCCTTTTTCTTGACCGATTCAACATCGATTCCATGACCGTCATCGGCTATTTCGATAACAATCATGTTGCCTTCGTTGCTAGCCTTGAGCAAGACCATACCTTCCTCGGATTTACCGGCAGCAGCCCTGACAGAGGGAAGCTCAACGCCATGGTCAATTGCATTGCGCACACAGTGCATAATGGGATCAAGCAAGTCTTCTACAACGGATTTATCGAGCTCGGTATCCTCTCCTTCTATGACCAGACGAACCTGCTTGCCCAAGTCATGTGATAAATCACGGACAAGGCGCGGGAAGCGGTTAAATATCTGGCTGATGGGAACCATGCGGATCTTCATTACGCCTTCCTGCAATTCACCGGTAATTCTACCGAGGTTTTGCGCGGCGGAGCGGAATTTACTGACGGTACCCTTCATAGAGGAATCAAAACCACCAAAAACCTCAAAAAGACCATTATATTCGGCCATTAATTCTTTCTTGATATCCTTAACGCTTCGACCATCCTGAATCTGTTCAAGCAAATCCGGAATAGAATCAAGCAGGGCTCTCAGTCGTTCCTTCCAAGCCCCCTCGGCTTGCTGAAACTCGGATATAAGATCGCTAAAATGCAAGGCGCTTTGATTAAAGGAAGCCTTGGTAATAACCGTTTCGCTCACCAGATTAAGCAAATAATCGATTCTACGGGAATCAACTCGAAGAATAGAGCCTGAACTATTATGGGATACCGTAGATGCGCTCTTTGACGGTGTTTTCTCCGATAGTTCCGTCATTGCCTTTGGCTCGCCGACGCTCTCTTCCTCGTCTACTTCAACTGGCGATTCCTCTTTACGGGAAACTACCGGCCCCGCCGGCTTTGGCGCTGGTGCACTTCGTTGTGGTTGTGCCTGAGCCATAAAAGGCTGCACATCCACCGAACTGGTAACGTCGGAAATAGAAGAGGCTTTTTTAAGATCCTCGCTTGAAACAGTGGTTGCCACAAAATACACAACATGTTCGTGGAATTCATCCTCGTAGAGGGCATCAAAATCCGGAATAGTCTTTAACACCTGACCGTGTTGCTTAAGAGCGGCAAAAACCTGAATTCCACCAACGGAATTCATGGGGTTAGACTCATCGAAGGTAACCCGCACAATAAAGACACTTTCACCCGGAGGAACAGCTTCTTTAAGCTCAAGGATCTCATACTCTGATAACAGAGCCGTTGTATCTGCAGAAGGAACCATCTCGACTGTTCCAGGAGCGACTGAAGATGGTGCAGGAACTTTTTTCTTGGCTGCTGCAGGCTTTTGCTTCTTCTCTTTTGAGGGAAGCAGGGCTTCAATAGCCTCTTTTACCGGGGAAACATCATCATCAAACACAGCACCGGCAGACCTGGCAGACAACATTGCCTTGATGATGTCCAAGGCCTGTAGAAGAATATCCACAACAGAGCCGGAAACGGCAAGAGAACCGGAGCGAATCACATCGAGTAAGTCTTCTACAATATGCGTAAAACCCGACAGTTCGTGCATTTCGACGGTAGCAGAGCCACCCTTAAGGGTATGCGCAGCTCTAAAAATCTCGTCGATAGCCTCATGATTGGATGGATCATTTTCTATAACCAGGATATTGCTTTCCAGCGTGAAAACCTGCTGTTCAGCCTCACTGAAAAAGTCTTTTAGTAGTTCCTCATTGTTGATATCCAGATAGTCACTCATATGATATCAAGTGTATACCGTTTTGACGATTAGTCAAGACGAAATCCGGGAGGGTTTTTCCTTTTTGAAAAGGAAATAGTGGCTCTGCCGCTTCCAAATGGTATATACTGAGACAGGGAGTTTGAATGAAAAGACGCATCCGGGTACTTATCACAATCAGCGTATGTTGCGTCCTTAAGGCGTTTTCCCAAGAAGTTTCACTTGCCGACCTCTCCTTTCAATCGACCGCTTTTATTCAAGAAGAAGATGACAGTCCGGTCATCCTCACCGGGGGTACAATAGCCCTCCGCTTTATACCGGTTACCCCTATTGAACTGACCGCCCGCACTGCTTTTTATACCCAAGACACGCAAAAGTTTTTATCTTCGTTTGACAACAGTCAAGAACCGGCTTTTGTCTTGTTTGAAGGAGCCGCCCTGTCCTATACAGCCCTGTTCAATCGAACAAGCACAGTGACCGTCTTTACCGGCCTACTCGACAATCCAGCCTCCCCCTCTCTGCTGCGCCGTTTGTTCAAGATTACTGTCGAACCATGCGAATTTCACGGGATGCCCGCCGGTGTTCCTTTTTCGCCGGAAACCGAGATACGGGGAAACGGACTAGCCCTTACGACCATTCCTTTTAATACACAGGTAGGGGCCGGTATATATACCTACTGGAACGGTGAAACGGGTTCACAGTTCACCCTTACCGGTGACCTTCGTTTGGTACTTGCCCTGGATAACGCCTTTTTTAACTTTTTTGGGGGTAGTTCCTGGCTGTATGGGGATGAAAAGGCTTCTTTCCGCGGAGGCGCAACTGCCCTGGTTCGATCTGACAGCGGACATGAGCTCTATGGAGAAGCAGGAATCCGAAGCATCAGCATTGGAAGTGACGACATCGGAAAAAATCTCTATTTTTTGTTTGAAAGCCGTTTGCATACTAACGCCATTGATTCGGTGTTTTCTTTTTTTTCATCCCCCGTGTTTCCCTCTACGCTCAGAAACGAATCCATTATGGAAGCCGAAACTATGTTCTTGGGCTTAAATGCTCTGATCGCATGGGGAAGGCTGCCAATAGAGCGGATTCGCACTGGCATTAGTTTTTTGGGAGCCTTGAATCCCGATGATCCGGGAACGGTAACTCCGTTTTCATTTTCCGTAAGCCCATTTGTTACCTGCCGGCTTTCGGATTATGATATACAGGTAACGGCTGTGATAAAGCCGTTATTACTTGATGATCCCGGTACAGCCGGAGAATTGAGGTTTTTGCTCAAGGCGGTGTTTTAAATGAATAAGGTCCTTCGCATCTTGTTTGTCGCAGTTCTTGTCATCTCCTTACCGCCCCACCTTTGGGGAGCGGAAATAGGCGCATCGGTATCCTCAAGTACATTCGGCTTTACCAAAGACGGAAGTTTGGATCCTGATGATCCGCTCTTCGGCTTCAGTTTTTTTGTACGGGATTCATTAACGGATTTTCTTGACGGAACGATATCATTTGAACGCGACCCGGTAACCGGAAACCTTGTATCAGCTCGAGCGTCCTATAAAACCACCTTCCTTTCGATAAGCGCAGGACCATCGTTTGGTGTGCTTAATACACCGGACGGGGACGATGGGGTAACGAATCTGATTCAACCCGGATTGGCTCTGGGCTTTAGTGTCATCATTCCCGGAATCTTTGTAGCCCGAGCGGACAGTGACTTTGCCCTGCCCCAGATGACCGGTCACAATGGACAGATGTTTATACAACGAGGCCTGCTGTCCCTTGGTTTTTTCTTGCCTAATGTGCTTTGCTCTCTAAACATACATCAACGAAGTACGGTTGAATATCTTTCCAACGGTTTAAGCGCAACGCGAAGTATTACCGACTGGGGTCTATACACCGAGTCCTTTATGAAGGGTTCCCCCTTTCGGGTTTCTGTTGATTTTATCTATCGGGTGTTGGAGTACTACGAGGGGACTGATAGCCCTGAAAACAGGGAATTTGCGTCTCTTGTACTGGGAGGAGGTCTTACCTGGGTACCCAAAGCCGATATGAGTTTTTTCATTCTTGGCTCTGGTTCCCTGTATACCTTTTTGCTTGAAGAGGCCGAAGACGATCTTGATCGATTCCTCTTCGAAATTAAAATTGGCACTCGCATCATGACGGGGAATCAGGCCGGTCATAGATAATAACCGGCCAGTCCATCACGCCATCTTCTTAGTCTATATCAAGCTTGGCAAGACGTTCGCATGCTTCTTGAATCTGCGCACGATGCCCAAATGAACTAAATCGAATAAAAGACTCTCCGGCTGGACCAAAACCTGCCCCTGGAGTACACACTACATGAGAGCGCTCAAGAAGTAAGTCAAATATCTGCCAGCTCTTTTTTCCGGGGAACCGCGCCCACACATACGGTGCATTATCCCCACCGTACAAGGTCACACCAGCTTTTGCAAAGGAAGGGGCACAGAGGGCTTCCCGAATCAAACGGGCATTCTCCAAATAATAATCGGTAAGGGAGCGAGTCTCTGCCAAACCCTTTTCATCAAGAGAAGCCAAGCCGCCAGATTGTGCAATATTTGAAGCTCCGTTAAAGATTGTGGTAACAAGACGACTCCAATCCTTACCCACCGCAGTTCCATCGGCGAAGGTTAATTCCGAAGGAATACAAGTCCAACCAAGACGCACACCAGTAAAACCGATGGGTTTTGAAAAAGAGCTTACCTCGATGGCACAGGTTCTTGAGCCAGGAATTTCATAGATTGATCGAGGCAATTGCGGATCGCGGATATACGATGAATATGCAGAATCAAAAATGATGATCGACTCTTGCTCTATAGCTCGAGCTACCAAAGCTTCAAGTTGCTCCCGTGTCGCGACTGCTCCGGTAGGATTATTGGGCGAACAGAAATATATCAAAGCATTTTTTGGAATGGCGGCAAGATCAGGAAAGAAATTATTTTCCGCAGTACAGGGCATATACACAATACCGGAATAACCGCTTCCACCTTCGGTAACAGGACCGGCAGCGCCAATCATGACAGAGCCGTCTACATACACCGGATACGCAGGATCTTGTACCGCAACAGTTACATCACGGCCAAAAAGATACTGCAAACGACCAATATCGCACTTGGCACCGTCCGAGATATATACCTCATCAGCACTGACCATACCCTTATAGAGAACTTTAGAAATCTTGTCTCGGAGGGCGGTTGATCCGGTCTCGTCTCCATAGCCGGAATATCCTTCGGCTGTTCCAAGACGGGTAACCTCTTCATGTAGACCCGAAACAACATGAGGCGTAAGCGGTTCGGTGGTATTACCAATACCCAGGCTGATTATCTTTGCCTCTGGATGAGCCTTGGCAAAGGCGGCCCTGCGTCGAGATATTTCCGGAAACAAATAACCTGAGCTAAGATGTGCAATGCACGGATTACGTTTGAGCATGTCTACTCCCTCTTTGTATTCATGGGAAGTATATCAATTATTGCGGAAGATTGGCAACCGGAAGCTCGGCAAAGGAAAAGTCTTGTACAAGATTGTCAAAAAGCCCACGCATGGCAAGTTGACCGCCTTCTACGGTAAAGTGAGATCCATCGTCGCTCATAACACGAATCGTTTGCCCTCCATCGAGAACAATTGTCTGACTGTATTCTTTGCCACTACCCGGTATTGAATCGGACAGTGAAATTCGGGTTACCAGATTTGGACTGTATTCCTCGGCAACTGATGCCTGGACTGAATCGATATAGCGCAGACTTTCGTCATACACCCGATTTTTAACCCTGGGCATTCCAATCCAGTACACATGAACAACCTCGCTAAGAGCCAAATCAATAATCGATCTACAGCGCTCTCGATACGCATGTTCCCAGGAAGGAGTGTGCTTTTTTAATATGGTTCCCGTCTCGTCCCTAAAACTTTGGTAATCGTTCATACCCATCATAACTGCGCACGATGCATAATGGCGATCCTTAAAGGTATCCAAAAGTTTTGAAGGCCAGTCAAAGTAATCACTGCGAATAAATCCGGAAGAATGCACTGCCAGATAGTCAACCTTTACAGGCCCACCTTTGCCGACCAGTCTGGTTAAGCCAGAACCGAGACTGAACACTTGAGAATCTCCAAAGAAAAAAATCTCTAAAGGATTGGAGCTTGAATATATTGAAGAGCGGGAAGAGGGATCATTTATGGATTTGGTAGTTCCAGTGGTTTGGGTTAATACGTTTTGGCGGACGGGATGTATCTCTTGCGGGGCTTCTTCTGCAAGGGGAGTTTCGCCAACAGCTTGGATTTCCTCTATAAGCGGAGGGGGCGGCACTACCGGAGATTGCTCCTCGATAACAGCGACAGTACGCTCGGCTCGTTTATTGTAATATCGGGAATCCCAGGAGAGATGCTCGGACAAACCGGTAAGATCAAGGAAGAAAGAGCGAACCGAAGGCTGTAGCGAATCTATATGAGCTACGGAGGAGACAGAAGCAACGGCGTCGCATACGGAAAGAACAATAGCCCGTAGGTGCAAGTTTACAATACGGGAAGCGGGAATCCAAAGCGTGCGAGCAGATAATAAAGCGGACAGGGAAAAGCACAATATAAAAGCTGCGATAACATGGTTAGGGCTATACGAGTCGTTGCGATTAAAGAACTTCATACTCCCCCCCTAAAACTGGAAATAAATAAAGGGCGCGACTGCCGACATAGAAAGCGATGACAGAAGCACCATAAAAAGACCAAGTAATATGCCCTTAAGCGGAAGCGGAATGGCAATCCATATATCCATGGATCTTTGACGTACCCAGGAGGGAATGGCGTGCATAAGAAGGCCCACAGCGATTAAGCACAGGACGAGCGGCGAAATCAAGGTAATTGGAACAGAAAAATTGGTTAAAGAGAGAGCCCAGGTATACACAGCCTGAAAGGTAGAAGCGCGAAACACCATCCACCCCACGGTGGTAAAGAGAAAGGTAGCGGTAATTTGAAGAGAGCTTTTCCATAATACACTACTTTTTGTATTACCGGAATTCGTAATCCTTTCTAGAACAAGGGCAAGTCCTTGCATCATACCCCACACCAAAAAAGTAAGGGCGGCCCCATGCCATAAGCCGGCAAGAGTCATCGTAAAAAAGAGGGCGAAAAGGGTGCGAACAAGGCCAAACCGTGAGCCGCCAAAACTAAAGTAGAGATAGTTTCTAAGCCAGGAAGAAAAACTGATGTGCCACCGACGCCAAAAATCAGTAACCGAAAAAGAGATATACGGACGATTAAAGTTAGCGGGTGTGTGAAAGCCAAGAAGCAGTGCAACGGCAATAGCCAGATCGCTATAACCGGAGAAATCGGTATAAATGACAACAGAGTATCCAATAGCAGCCAGGAAATTCTCTATAGCAGAAAAGGAAGCCGGATCTGCAAGAACCGGATCGACAAACAGGGTTGACAGAAAATTGGCACAGACAAGTTTTTTAAGTAGACCGGAGACCAGTAAGGCACTTGAACGGGAAAATTCAATCGGCTTGGATCCTGGCTCCAAACCGGAGGCACAGACACCTTCTATCTGCGGCAAAAAATCAACGGCATGAACGATAGGTCCTGAAGCGACTTGCGGGAAAAAAGAAATATAGAGGGCAAGATCAAGGAAGGAGCGACAAGGAGGAATCTTGCACAGATACACATCAAATACATAGCTCATTGCCTTAAAGGTATAAAAGGAAATACCAACGGGCATGATCACCGAAAGAACCGGAAAGAGAAACCCCTCTCCTCCGTGCCGCGAGAGTGAAAAAAGTGCGTTAAGCTCTTCTGCAAAGAAATTGTAATACTTAAAAAAACCAAGAATCAGGAGGTTAAGGCAGGCCGACAATATCATAAAAAGCTTGCGCCACCGGTAGTCTTTATTCGATCCAAGCAATAGACCAAAACCGTAGTTTACCGATGTAGAAGCGAGCAGTAAAAAGCAAAACCGCCAGTCCCACATCGCATAGAAGAGGTAGCTGGCGGCCGTTAAAAAAAGTCGTCGGTCCCGGTGCCGCCTAAAGACGTACCAGAACCCGACAAACACGCAGAGAAAAAAAAGCGCAAAACCAAAGGTTGGAAAAATCATCTTCCGTCAGGATTGCGCATCCAGAAGGAGTTCGTCAATAGGCTTTCCGGCCGGAACCATCGGAAAGACCATCTCGTCTATATCCATATAGCAGTCGATGAGCGCAGGAGTTCTCTCTCCTAGCGCTTTGTCGAAGGCGACACGAAACTCTTCTTCGGTGTGAGCCCTAAACCCGCGGATGGCAAAAGCGTCGGCGAGTTTAACAAAATCAGGAGGTCGATCCAAAGTAGTTGCAGAATACCGCTGGTCGTAAAACATCTTTTGCCACTGCCTGACCATACCAAGGGTGCCATTGTTGGCAACTATGATAACGATGGGCATATTGTAGTGGCTTATTGTCGCAAGCTCATTAAGATTCATGCGGAACGATCCGTCGCCAGCGATATGGATTACATGACGATCGGGAAAAGCGGTTTGGGCACCCATTGCCGCTCCTGTTCCATAGCCCATTGTTCCCAAACCGCCCGAGGTCAAGAAGGTTCTGGGCTTTGCGAAGGGATAAAACTGGGCAACCCACATCTGATGTTGACCGACCTCCGTACTGATTATTGCGTCATCGCCAACCTTGGCATGGACTGTCTCGAGTACAAAGCGGGGATGGAGGGTTGTCTTGCGGGTATACATGGAAGGAATGTGGGTTTTCCATTCATCTACCTTATCATTCCATTCATCGCGTGCACGGGGAGAAACCTCTTTGGCGAGACGGGCAAGAATGGTGCGAATATTGCCATTAAGGCATGCTTCAGTTCTGATGTTCTTGTTTATCTCGGCGGGATCTATATCTATCTGAAGAATCTTGCTTGATTTGGCGAAGCGTGAGGGATCTGAAATAACCCGATCAGAAAAACGCGCTCCAATAGCAACCAATAAATCGCACTGGTTTGCTGCCGTGTTGGAGGCCTTGGTCCCGTGCATACCAATCATACCGGTACACAACTCGTGCCTGGCGGGAAAAGCGGTTTTTCCCATCAGGCTCACCGCAACCGGAGAAGCAATTTTTTCCGCAAGGGCAGCCAGTTCGGCCGTAGCTTCGGAAATAACGACGCCCCCTCCGACATAAAAGAAGGGTCGCTTCGCGCCGGAAAGCAAGGCGATTGCGCGCTCAAACTCCGAATCGGACGGCTCGGGGGTCTTGGCGACGCACCGTTCAACCATGGCAGTTTTTTCGCATGTAGCGATGACAACCGGCTCATACTCGCAGGTAGCGGCGGTAATATCCTTAGGTATGTCGATAAGGACGGGACCGGGTCTTCCACAGCGGGCGATGTCAAAAGCTTCTCGAACCACACCCGCCAAGTCCTTTACATCGCGAACGATATAATTATGCTTAGTGATAGACATGGTAATACCGGTAATATCGACTTCCTGAAAACTGTCCTTGCCTAATAGCGCCGTAGGAACATTGCAGGTAATCGCGACAAGAGGAACAGAATCCATATACGCGGTGGCGATACCCGTTACCAGATTGGTGCAGCCGGGACCGCTGGTGGCCATAACAACGCCAACCTTACCGGAAGCGCGAGCATAGCCGTCCGCTGCGTGACAGGCACCCTGCTCGTGTGCAGTGAGTATGTGTGTAATACGATCCGAGTTTTTGTATAACTCATCGTAAATATTTAAGATGGTTCCACCCGGATAGCCAAACACCGTCTGTACACCTTGCTCTGCAAGACATTCTACTACAATACGGGCTCCTGAATACTTCATGATAATACCGCTCCTGTGTCGGCACTTGATACCAACTTGGCGTATCGTGCTAAATAACCGGTGGTTACCTTGGGGGCAATGGGTTTCCACTGAGCCTTGCGAAGGGCGAGCTCTTCATCTGAAACCTCAAGCTTGATTGAGTATGCATTTATGTCAATGCTGATAATGTCTCCTTCCTGAACCAGGGCGATAGGACCGCCAACTGCTGCTTCGGGAGAGCAATGGCCGATAGACGCCCCGCGAGTCGCGCCGGAAAAACGGCCATCGGTAATAAGGGCTACCGCCTTATCAAGGCCTCGTCCCGCAAGAGCTGCGGTTACCGCAAGCATCTCACGCATGCCCGGCCCTCCCCTCGGGCCTTCATAGCGAATTACCACAAAGTCGCCTGCCTTGATCTTTCCCGCCTGAAGGGCGGCAAAGGTTTCTTCTTCTGAATTGAAGACCCGTGCAGGGCCTGAGTGCTTCATCATCTCCGGAGCGCAGGCAGAGCGCTTAACCACACAACCGGAGGGAGCAAGATTCCCGAACAAAACGGCAATACCGCCAGAAACGGAATACGGATTTTCTACAGGACGGAGAACCTCGGGATTACGGTTAATAACCCCACTAATATTTTCTGCTATTGTTTTTCCCGACACCGTCACAATCGATGTGTCGAGTAATTTCTTTTTATCAAGTTCAGCAAGGACTGCCTGCACACCGCCTGCGGCGTATAGATCCTCTATAAAATGATCCCCGGCCGGAGAAAGATGGCACAGGTTTGGAGTCTTTTCTGATATTTCGTTTACACGATGTAAATCAATTTTTATGCCAACCTCGTTGGCAATTGCGGGAAGGTGTAACAGGGTATTGGAACTGCAGCCAAGAGCCATGTCCGCGACGAGCGCGTTTTCAAACGAGGCCGTAGTCAAAATCTTCCGCGCGGTAATTCCTTTTTCCAGCATAGTCATAACCGCCATACCGGCCTTCTTTGCAAGCGCAATTCGCGCCCCATATGGAGCGGGAATGGTTCCGTTTCCGGGAAGGGCAATGCCAAGAACCTCACTGACGCAGTTCATTGAATTGGCGGTAAACATACCGGAGCATGAACCACAGCCGGGACAGGCACATTCTTCCATGGCATCGAGCTCACATTGAGAGAGCTTTCCCGCAGATACCGCGCCAACAGCCTCGAACATATTAGTAAGGGAAAGCCGCTTGTCGCCGTACTTTCCGGCAAGCATTGGCCCGCCAGAGACAACAACAGTAGGAAGATCAAGGCGACCGGCAGCCATAAGCATGCCGGGTACAACCTTGTCGCAATTGGGAATCATTACAATAGCGTCAAAGGCATGGGCCTTTGCTACACACTCAATGGAGTCGGCAATGAGTTCGCGGGTAACCAAAGAATAGCGCATGCCTTCATGGCCCATGGCAATTCCGTCGCATACACCAATCGCAGGAAATTCCATTGGTGTACCACCTGCCATTCTGATGCCTGCCTTTACGGCATCGACAACAGCTTGCAAGTGAATATGACCGGGAATAATCTCGTTATGGGAATTGACAACGCCGACGATGGGCCGTGAAAGCTCTTCGTCGGTATAGCCCATCGCCTTAAAAAGGGAACGATGTGGCGCCCTTTCCATGCCTATTTTGGTTGTATCGCTTTTCATGCTGGAACCTCCATTGATTCTGTGTCTCTCTTAGAGAGCTTCGATTGCCTTTAGAACCAGGTCTCCCATTTTCTTGGTACCGACCAGCTTGTCTGCCAGAGCCTCGCGGTCCCTTGCAGAACCGGCGATGTCGGCAGTTCGCCAACCTTCGTCCAGAACGCGTTCTACGGCAGTTTCTATCATACACGCTTCAACGCCCAACCCAAGGGAATAGCGAAGGAGCATGGCACAGGTAAGAATCGTCGCCAGGGGATTGGCAATGTCCTTTCCGGCAATATCGGGTGCGGAGCCATGAATGGGCTCATAAAGGCCGGGGCCACTGTCGCCAAGCGAGGCAGAAGCGAGCATACCGATAGATCCGGTAATCTGGCTCGCCTCGTCCGAGAGAATATCGCCAAACATATTGCTCGTAACGATGACGTCAAATTGTCCGGGGTTACGCACCAATTGCATGGCGGCGTTGTCAACGTACATATACGAAAGTTCAACTTCCGGATAGGAGGCCTTCATCCTTTCGGTTACCTCGCGCCACAGGCGACTCGTTTCCAGGATATTTGCCTTATCGACTACGCAGAGTTTTTTTGACCGCTTCATTGCCGAATCAAAACCAATTTTAACAACTCGTTCAATCTCTGGAATGCTATATGCTTCGGTATCCCAGGCGGAGTCTCCCTTGTCGTTTCGACCGCGGTCGCCAAAGTAAATACCACCGGTTAATTCGCGAACGATAAGGATATCAAGACCCTTGGCTACGATTTCGGGTTTTAGAGGACAGGCTGCAGAAAGCTGCGGAAACATAAGGGCCGGGCGTAAATTAGCGTACACGTTCATGCCGGCTCTCAAACCGAGCAAAGCCTTTTCGGGGCGTTTGGCACCGGGAAGAACATCCCACTTGGGGCCGCCCACGGCGCCAAGAAGAACCGCGTCGCTTGCGAGGCAAGCGTCCAGGGTAGCCTTGGGCAAGGGCTCTCCGGTAGCGTCAAGAGCCGCGCCGCCGGCAAGGGTTTCGGTGTAGGTAAAGCTGTGTCCGCATTTTTTGCCGATGGCATCAAGAACGCGGCAACCTTCCCGCACGATATCAGGTCCAATTCCGTCTCCCGGTATTGTTGTTATCTTGTAATTCATGTGTATCTCCCCTGCCCTTATTTAAGCTTGGCCTTAAGCTGATTGATCAAACCATCCGCAGAAATGATATCCTGCATAAATGAGGGAAAGGGTTGCCCCTTAAAAGTTGCGCCAGTACTCACGTTGGTGATGACGCCGCTGTCGAAGTCAACCTCGACCTCGTCTCCTGCCTTAATACCGGCAACCGCCTCCGGGCATTCCAAAATGGGAAGACCGATGTTAATCGAGTTTCGGAAGAAGATGCGGGCAAAGGTAGAAGCGATAACGCAGGAAACCCCTGCGGTTTTGATCGCCAAGGGAGCGTGCTCACGGCTTGAGCCGCAACCGAAGTTTTTATCCGCAACCATGATGTCGCCTTGTGTAACCTTCTTGATAAACTCGGCATCGATGTCTTCCATACAGTGAGCCGCAAGCTCTTTTGCATCCGAGGTATTAAGATAGCGGGCAGGGATGATAACGTCTGTATCAACGTTGTCCCCATATTTAAAAACGTGTCCGTGTGCTTTCATGAGATACTCCTTATCGGCCCATCACATCGACGGGATCGGTGATTACGCCGGTAATGGCGCTCGCGGCGGCAACGGCCGGATTGGAAAGATACACCTCGCTTTCGGGGTGACCCATTCGTCCGACGAAGTTTCGGTTAGTGGTTGCAAGGGCACGCTCTCCCTTGGCAAGAATTCCCATGTGTCCGCCCAAACACGGTCCGCAGGTGGGAGTCGAGAAGGCAACGCCAGCTTCCACGAAAATTTTGGCAAGACCTTCCTTCATTGCCTGAAGGTAAATCTTTTGAGTTGCGGGGAAGATGATGCAACGAATATCCTTGGAAACCTTTCGGCCCTTCAGAATTTTCGCGGCTATGCGCAAGTCTTCTATGCGTCCGTTGGTGCAGCTACCGATAACAACCTGATCGATCTTAAGACCTTTTGCCTGATCGATGGTCTTGGTGTTGGATGGAAGATGGGGAAAGGCAACGGTCGGTTTGATTTGAGCAAGATCAATCTCGATAACTCGATCGTATACTGCATCAGCATCCGCTTCAAAAATCTTTGAAGGACGTTTCCCGTGTTCCTTAAGATACTTAAAGGCAACCTTATCAACCGGAAAGATTCCGTTTTTCGCGCCAGCCTCGATTGCCATATTCGCGATGGTAAAGCGGCCATCAATGTCGATGGTAGCAACGCCGGGACCGGTAAATTCCATTGACTGGTACAAGGCCCCGTCAACACCGATCATCCCGATAATATGAAGGATCACGTCCTTACCGCTTGCCCAACCGGAAAGCTTTCCGTTAAGTACAAACTTGATTGCGGAAGGAACCTTAAACCAGGCGGTACCCGCGGCCATACCGGCAGCCATGTCGGTAGAACCAACACCGGTAGAAAAAGCGCCCAGGGCTCCATAGGTACAGGTATGGCTATCCGCGCCGATAACCACATCACCGGCTACAACCAGTCCCTTCTCGGGAAGCAGGGCATGCTCAATACCCATGCATCCAACTTCAAAGTAGTTTTCAATTTCTTTTTCGCGGGCGAACTCGCGAACGAGTTTAGCCTGTTCTGCGGCCTTAATATCCTTATTCGGGGTAAAGTGATCCGGAACGATGGCGATCTTTGTTTTGTCAAAAACGGCAGAACAGCCTATCTTCCTGAATTCATTGATGGCAACCGGAGTGGTAACGTCGTTTCCAAGCACCAGGTCCAATTTTGCCTCGATGAGCTGACCGGCGACGACTGAATCGAGTCCCGCGTGGGCGGCCAGAATCTTCTGGGTCATTGTCATTCCCATGAATTTCTCCTTTTCGTCGAATTATCTATAACCGACGCATCTAAACATATACTGTAATAACTTTAGTATAATTAAAGATTGCTGTCCAGAGTCCAGAACCCTTATTATGTCGTTTCCGGATGCTTTTCTCCGGAGGTAATCAACTTGTACTCAAAAGAATCGACAAGGGCTATCCATGAGGCTTCGATAACGTCGCTTGAAACCCCGACGGTTGTCCAAGATTCTTCGCCATCTGTGGACTCAATCAATACCCTGACCTTTGCTGCAGTTGCGCTTCTTGAGTCAAGCACGCGAACCTTAAAGTCGGTGAGTCGGATGCTGGCAACAACCGGATAAAATCGTTCCAAGGCATTTCGTAGAGCTACGTCAAGCGCATGGACAGGACCATCCCCTTCTCCTGCGGTTATCGCGACTGCAGAACCAACATCAATCTTTATTTGAGCAAAGGCATTATAGGGAACACCAGGAATTGGTTGCTCTCCA
>JAFGIM010000059.1 GCA_016929605.1 Spirochaetales bacterium
AGACGTGATCTACTACGCCATCAACAATGAATTAGCGAATCTGCGCGTCGGAACCGCTTGTACCAAGACCCGTGCAGAAGTGCATGGCTCTAACGCCAAGCCGTACAAGCAGAAGGGTACCGGACGGGCCCGCCGTGGTGATAAAAAGTCCCCGATTAGTGTCGGTGGCGGTATCATCTTCGGACCCAAACCGCGTGATTATAGTTTCGCTTTACCCAAAAAGGTAAAGCGCCTTGCAATGAAGTCCATTCTTAGCCTCAAGGCTCAGGATGAACGCCTTACCGTTGTTGAAGATTTTACCGTTGAAAGCGGAAAGACCAAGGATCTGGTAAAGATTCTTGAAAACTTCGCGAAGGGAGAACGTGCTGTTATCGTTCTTAAAGACGATGATGCAAAGATCAGACAGGCCGGCCGCAATATTCCGACTCTGTCCTTCCTTTCATACAACCGCCTTAGAGCACATGATCTTTTCTACGGACGCAAGGTTATTATGCTCGAAACTGCCGCTAAAAATCTTTCAGATTTTTATGCACAGGATGAGGGGGCACAGTGATGAATTACGAAAACGTACTCATCTCTCCGGTGTTGTCAGAAAAGTCGAACGAGCTTCGCGAACAGGGAAAATACGTTTTTAAGGTAGATCCCCGTGCGAGCAAGATCGAAATTAAGGAAGCTGTTCGCAAGCTCTTTGACGTAAAAGTCGTTGATTGCACAGTTATGAATATGGGTGGAAAGATGAAGCGGGTGCGTGGTCGCCCCGGTCTTACCTCCAGCTGGAAAAAAGCCATTGTTCGGCTTGCGCCCGGCGAGACTATTAAGGTGTTCGAGGGCGTTTAAGCTCTCGAGTCCGCGTTAAAGAAGGGGAAACCAAATGGCTCTTAAAGTATACAAGCCAATTACCGCGGGAACCAGAACACGTATTGACCTGCGGCGAGACGATATCACTGCCGACAAACCCGAGAAGGGTTTGACCAGTGGTAAGAAGTCCCGTGGTGGTCGCGGTGCTGGCGGACGGATTTCTGTTCGTCATCAGGGCGGCGGTCACAAGCAGAAATACCGCGATATTGATTTCAAGCGTAACAAGTTCGGTATTCCGGGTACTGTCAAGACAATTGAATATGACCCGAACCGAAGCGCCAATATCGCGCTCGTGTTTTATGCAGATGGTGATAAACGATACATCATCGCTCCCAAGGGACTTACGGTTGGCCAGAAGGTCATGAGTGGAGAGACTGCAACCCTCGACGTTGCAAACGCACTCCCGCTCGAGGCGATTCCGGTTGGATTTACCGTACACAATATCGAGCTTACCATCGGGAAGGGCGGTCAAATGGCTCGTTCTGCCGGTGCAAGCGCGCTCGTTGCCGCTAAAGACGGCGACTATGTAACCGTAAAGCTGCCCTCGGGCGAAATGCGCATGGTTCACAAGCGTTGCTATGCCACGATCGGTGAAGTTGGAAACGAGGATCACATGAACACCAGCCTTGGTAAGGCAGGACGTTCACGGTGGAGAGGTATCAGGCCGACCGTCCGCGGTATGTCCATGAACCCTGTCGATCACCCCCTTGGTGGTGGTGAAGGACGCGGTAAGGGACGCAACCCGGTTACGCCCTGGGGACAGCCCTGTCGTGGCTATAAGACCCGGAAGAAACGGAAGGTTTCGAGCAACTTTATCGTTTCGAGACGTAAGTAACAGGGGGACTGAGCGTGTCAAGATCTGTTAAGAAAGGCCCTTTTATTGAAAAGAGCCTTTATAAAAAGGTAATTGAAATGAATAAGGCGAATGACCGGAAGATGATCAAATCATATTCCCGTTGCTCGACTATCATCCCTGAAATGGTAGGTAATACCATCTCTGTTTATAATGGCAAGTCCTGGATTCCGGTGTATATCACCGAAAACCTCGTCGGTCATAAACTTGGCGAATTTGCGCCCACCCGCGTTTTCCGCGGACACGCAGGTTCGGACAAGAAAACAGGTAAGTAATAGGTGGATATGATGGCTGATAAAAGCGGATATATAGCCACTACAAAATTCCTTATCGCGTCTCCCACCAAGGTACGCCCGGTGGCTGATGTGGTAAAGCTTAAATCTTATTCCGAGGCCATGGCCATTCTCGAGAATATGCCCCAGAAGGGCGCTCGGTTATTGACCAAGACCATGAAATCTGCGGCATCCAATGCCCTGAACCGGAACAAGAAGCTCGATGAAGACATGCTTTTCGTCAAGGAAATTCGCATCGATGAAGGTCCCCGCCTCAAGAGATTGTGGTGCCGTGGACGCGGACGTGCGGACATGCTCCTTAAACGGATGTGTCATATCACCGTCATCGTTGACGAAAAGGCGGGGGAATAAAGTGGGACAGAAAGTAAATCCTATTGGATTGCGACTGGGTATTAACAAGACCTGGTCTTCACGCTGGTATGCGGATCCCCGCGAGTATGCGGACCTTCTGCATGAAGATCTTAAGATCCGGAAGATGGTTCAGGCCCTGCCCGAGTGCAAGAATGCCGACATTGCCGAGATCGAGATCGTTCGTCATCCCCAGCGGGTTACGATCGTTATTCATACCGCCAGACCCGGTGTTATCATCGGTGTTAAGGGCGCGAATATCGAGCAAATCGGTGTACAGATTCAGAAGAGCTTCACCAAAAAGGTGCAGATCAAGATTAAGGAAATTAAGCGATCGGAGACCAATGCGTCTCTTGTGTCGCAAAACGTTGCCCGTCAGCTTTTGAACCGCGGATCTTTCCGCAAGGCTCTTAAGCAGGCTTCTTCTTCAGCTATGAAGGCCGGAGCCCAGGGTGTAAAGATCCGTGTTTCCGGACGTCTTGGTGGCGCAGAAATGAGCCGCACTGAAGAGCACAAAGAAGGCCGTGTGCCGCTGCACACCCTTCGAGCTGACATCGATTATGGTTTTAGCGAAGCTCACACCACCTATGGCGCCATTGGCGTTAAGGTATGGATCTATAACGGAATGATGTACGGACACGAACAGAAAGAGGATGCCGGCGCGCTTCTCAAGAAACAACGTCGTGATCGTCCGGAGCGTGGTGAACGCAGCGATCGTGGCGATCGCAGTGATCGCGGCGAGCGTCCTACGCCTTCAGGAAGGAGTTAAGTCATGGCACTTAGTCCCAAGAGAATTAAGCACAGAAAAATACAGCGTGGACGGGTAAAGGGAAACGCAACCAGAGGAAACAACATCGATTTTGGTGAGTTTGCTCTTGTGTCCCTTGAGCCTTTTTGGCTTACCAACAGGCAGCTTGAAGCAGCCCGTGTCGCCTTGAACCGTAAGGTTAAGCGTGGCGGAAAGCTTTGGGTTCGCGTGTTCCCGGACAAACCTTTTACCAAGAAACCTGCGGAAACTCGCATGGGTAAGGGAAAGGGTGCTCCTGAGTACTGGGTTGCCGTCGTGAAGCCGGGAACTATCCTTTTTGAGTTGGCCGGTATTGACCGTGAACTTGCTTATGCTGCGATGCACCTCGCTGGCAGCAAGCTCCCATTCAAGACCAAGTTTGCCGAACGGCTCGCCGTTGAATAAGGGAGGCGCCAGATGAAGAAGAAAGAGCTGAAAAGCTTGTCTCACGCCGAACTCGTTTCAAGGCGCGATGAATTGAACAGGAAATACATGGATCTCCGCTTTCAGCTGGTGATCGGTCATGTAGATAATCCCCTGCAAAAGCGTAATATGCGTCGCGAGATCGCGGCTGTTAATACGCTCATCCGGCAAAATGAATTGTCCGGACAGGGAAACAAGTAGGAGCAGGCCCGTGGAAGAGCAAGCTATCAAGAAAACCGGGAACCGCGAGTTTGTTGGCGTTGTTACCAGCGATAAGATGGATAAAACCATCGTAGTGCAGGTAAGCACCAAGAAACTTCACCCACTGTACAAGAAGTACGTGTCGCGCAGCAAGAAATACAAGGCTCACGACGAAAAGAACGAAGCCAAACTTGGTGATACCGTTCGTATCGTAGAGTCAAGGCCGATCAGCAGAGAAAAATGCTGGCGGCTCGTAGAAATTGTAACCCGGGCAAAGTAAACGAGGAACCCTAGATGATTCAGATGCAATCAAGGTTGAATGTTGCCGATAACTCGGGTGCGAAACTGGTCGAGTGTATTAAGGTTCCCGGTGGTTCTCACCGCCGGTATGCCAGTATCGGTGATATTATCGTTGTAGCGGTTAAGGATACCCTTCCGACCTCTACAATTAAGAAAGGTTCAGTGGAAAAAGCCGTTATCGTTCGGATTTCCAAGGAATATCGTCGCCCCGACGGGACTTACATCCGCTTTGATGATAACGCTTGTGTTATTATCGATGCTAATAAGAACCCCAAAGGCAAGCGCATTTTCGGGCCCGTGGCTCGCGAGCTGCGCGATATGGACTACATGAAGATCGTATCGCTTGCTCCAGAAGTCCTATAAGGAGATTGAGTAATGGAAAAGAAATTCAAGATCCGGAAGGACGACACGGTCGAGATTATCGCCGGCAAAGATAAGGGAAAGCGTGGTGCAGTGGTTCGCGTCCTTAGGGACAAAGACCGCGTAATTGTTGCCGGAGCTAACCTTGTTAAAAAGGCCATGAAGAGACGCAGTCAGCAAGACCGCGGCGGTATCGTCGAGATTGAAGCCCCGCTTCATGTTTCCAATGTTATGATCGTCTGCAAAAAATGTGGACCGGTTCGCATTGGGTACAAGATTGATGGCGACAAGAAGGTACGCGTCTGCCGGAAATGTGGAGAAGCACTGTAATGAATAAGTATATACCCCGGCTTAAGAAAGTCTATGTGGAAAAAATCGCCCCCGAACTCTTTAAAGAGCTCGGATACAAGTCTGTGATGCAGACTCCCAAACTCACCAAGATTGTGTTGAGTATGGGTATTGGCGAAGCTCTCGCAAATAAGAAACTCCTTGATGCCGCAGCCACCGACCTGGGTTTGATCACGGGACAAAAAGCTGTAAAAACAAAGGCAAAAAAGAGTATAGCGAACTTCAAGCTTCGTCAGGGAAATGAAGTGGGCGTTATGGTAACGCTGCGCGGTGCAAAGATGTACGAGTTCTTCGATCGCTTTGTAAACGTAGCACTTCCTCGCGTCAAGGATTTCCGCGGTATCAATCCTAACGGATTTGATGGTCACGGAAACTATTCATTGGGTATCACCGAACAGATTATCTTCCCGGAGATCGACTTCGACAAAATCGAAAGAGTCGCCGGTTTGAATATCAACGTGGTTACCAGTGCCAAAACAGATGCCGAAGCCAAAGCGCTTTTGAGCAAGTTTGGCATGCCCTTCAGAAAGTAAGTGAGGAGTTCATGGCTACAACAGCGATGATTAACAAGGCGAACGCCACCCCGAAGTATTCTACCCGAAAATACAATCGGTGCAGGGTATGCGGTCGCCCCCGTGGATATCTCCGGAAATACGCGATGTGTCGTGTTTGTTTTCGGAAGTTAGCAAGTGAAGGCCTGATTCCGGGCGTCACCAAGTCGAGCTGGTAGGAGGGAGGACATTAAATGAGCGTTTCAGATCCCATAGCAGACATGTTGACCAAGGTCCGGAATGCGGCGATGGCCCGCCACGAAAAAGTGGACATTCCCGCCTCCAAGTTAAAACTCGAGATCGTGAAGATCCTGAAGACCGAAGGTTTTATTAAAAACTTTAAGAAGGTTAATCAGGAAGGCAGTAACTGCATTCGCGTATTTCTCAAGTACGATGACAAGAACCTTCCCGTAATACATGGTATTGAAAAACTTTCAACACCAGGAAGACGGATGTATGCTGGATATAAGGACCTACCCCGTGTTTATAACGGGTATGGTACCGTTATTGTATCAACCTCTCTTGGCGTTACCACTGGTAAAAAAGCCCAGGAGAAGCAGGTCGGCGGTGAGCTGATCTGTACCGTCTGGTAAGACAGGAGTAACAGATGTCAAGAGTTGGTAAACTTCCTGTTGCGATACCGGCGGGAGTTAAGGTAACTGTTACCAATCAGACTGTCGTTGTTGAAGGTCCAAAGGGAAAGCTTTCCCAGGATTTTCAGCCGGTAGTCGATATCAAAGTAGAAGGAGACGTTGCAAACGTAACCCGTAAGGATGACTCAAAGGTCTCCCGCTCGTGCCATGGTTTGTATCGCAATCTTCTTAATAATATGGTCGTCGGCGTAACCTCCGGCTTTACCAAAACACTCGTTATTAACGGTGTTGGGTATCGTGCAGAGGTCCAGGGCAACCTGTTGGTGATGAATCTCGGTTATTCAACCGACTTTATCGCAGGTATTCCCGAGGGTTTAACCGTAACGGCTGACGCCCAGGGTAGGATCGTCATTACCGGAGTCCGCAAGGATCAGGTTGGCGAGTTCGCCGCACAGGTACGCAAACTTCGTGGACCCGAGCCTTATAAGGGTAAGGGTATTCGTTACGAGACCGAAGTTATCAAGCGGAAAGTCGGTAAATCCGGCGTCAAATAAGGGTAAGGCGAAATGTTCAAGAAACTTAATGATAAGGATCGCAAGAGACTTAAGAGAAAGATTCACATACGCAAGCGGCTTTTCGGAACCGAGGCTCGTCCCCGCATGACGGTATACCGCAGCAATAGCAATCTTTCCGTTCAGGTAATTAACGACGACGCAGGGGTCACCCTCGCCGCTGTTTCCACCCTGGAGAAGGATCTTTCGTCGCTCAAGGCTAATATTGCCTCCGGCACGAAGATTGGCGAAGAAATCGGACGCCGCCTCAAGGAAAAGAACATCACTACTGTTGTTTTTGACCGTAACGGGTATCTTTACCACGGTGTGGTAAAGGCGATCGCGGATGGTGCCCGAAGCGCCGGTATAGAGTTCTAGGAGAGGCTATGGAATACCAGAAGAATTATGACAGGGATCAGCCTAAGGAATTCGTCGAGAAACTGGTTAAGCTTAACCGGACTGCCAAGGTCGTAAAGGGTGGACGCAGGTTCTCCTTTTCCGCGCTCACTGTTGTGGGCGACCAGAAAGGCCGTGTTGGATTCGGTTTTGGTAAGGCTAACGACGTATCCGAAGCTATCCGCAAAAGTATCGACAAGGCCAAACGCAATATGGTTCATGTTCCCATAAAGAACGGAACCATTCCCCATGAAATTCAGGCTAGCTTTAAGAGCTCCGAAGTTCTTTTACGCCCTGCCTGTTCGGGAACCGGTCTTATCGCCGGTGGCCCGGTTCGCGCGGTTCTCGAGGCAGCCGGAGCGACGGATGTGCTTTCCAAGAGTCTTGGATCAAGCAGTTCCGTAAACGTTATCCGTGCTACTTTCGAGGCTATCAAGGGTTTGATGGACGCGAAAACCGTTGCCAAAAACAGGGGCAAAACCCTGAAGGATCTGTGGGGTTAACTTAAATGGCAAATAGAATTTGTATTAAGCTTGTTCGCAGCACCATTGGCCAGAAACCGAAAGTCGTTGCGACAGTTCGTTCTCTGGGCTTGAAGAAGCTCAATTCGACGGTTGAGCACGATACCACCGATCCCGTATTGGGAATGGTGAATGCCGTGAAGCACCTCGTTGAAGTCAAGGAGATCAAGTAATGTCTGATTTCAATCTGTATGCACCGGAAGGGGCAAACAAGAAAAAACGTATCGTTGGCCGAGGTTCATCCTCAGGTCGCGGTACCACCGCAGGTCGTGGAAACAAGGGACAGCAGTCCCGTTCCGGCGGCAAGGTGTACGTCGGCTTCGAGGGCGGTCAGATGCCCTTATACCGCCGTATCGCCAAACGCGGATTTTCAAACTATCCGTTCCGTGTTGATTATGAAGTGTTTAACCTTCATCAGCTTGAGACTCGTTATACCGATGGAGAAACCGTTAATCGTGAATCTCTGGTAATAAAGGGTCTTCTCAAGAAGGTTTCTGCTCCCATTAAGGTCCTTGGAGAAGGTGACTTTACCCGTAAGGTAACCGTATCTGTGGACAAGGTTTCTGCTTCTGCGAAGGAGAAGATCGAAAAGGCCGGTGGAACCGTTGTTCAGGCCGACGGAACGGATACCCGTACCGCTCAATAATCCTTAAACAGGTGTAGAAACATGGCAAACAACGCAATTGTAAATATGTTCAGAATCAAGGAGCTGCGAGAGCGGATTATCTTTACGATAACCATTCTCGCTGTTTTCCGTCTTGGTTCGGTATTGACCATTCCTGGTATTGATCCTAACGCATTGACCACTTTTTTTAAGAGTCAGGTTAAGGGAAACGCCTTTGTTGACTACATGGACTTCTTCGCCGGTGGAGCGTTCTCCAATTTCTCGGTGTTTATGCTCGGTGTTATGCCCTACATTTCCACCCAGATTTTGATGCAACTTGCCCTTATTATCTTCCCCAGTCTTAAAAAGATTGCCGAAGATGATGGTGGCCGAAAGAAGATCCAGTCTTGGACACGGATGGCAACCATCGTTGTAGCTCTTATTCAATCGTATGCGGTTACCATTTACGCCCAGAGCATTCCTAACGCGGTTGTTATCAGTAAGCTTTCCTATACGCTTATCGCTATGTTAACCGTTACTACGGGAACCATGATAACCGTTTGGCTCGGCGAGCAGATTACCGCACGCGGAATTGGTAATGGTATTTCCATGCTGATTTTTGCCGGTATCGTTGCACGTCTTCCCAGCGCGGTGTGGGAGCTGATAAAGAACGTACAAAGTGGAGACTTGAATCCCGTGTTCGTTATTGTCGCGTTTGTCATGTTCATCGCCATTATCGGCCTTGTTATTTACGAACAGCAGGGTCAACGAAAAATTCCGGTTCATTATGCAAAGAGGGTTGTCGGAAGAAAGATGTACGGAGGTCAGAACACCTATATACCGTTCAAGATCAATCCGTCCGGGGTTATTCCCGTTATCTTCGCTTCCTCATTCCTGACCTTCCCTTTGCAGGTTGCTTCCAGCATTGGTCCAAACGTTAAATGGCTTAACAGCATTGCGACGTTCCTTAGGCCCAATGGTTTGTGGTATACCGTTTTTTATGTCCTTCTCATTGTTTTCTTCGCGTATTTCTATACACAGGTAACACTGAACCCCACAGAAATAGCGAAGCAGATTCGAGAGAACGGGGGATCAATCCCCGGTATCCGGACAGACAAGACAGAGGAGTATATGCAGCGAATCTTGAATCGGCTGGTTCTTCCCGGTTCGCTGTATCTTGCCGTTATCGCGGTTTTACCGACGATTATCCAGAATCTTTTCGGCTTCCCCCAATCAATTTCCATGTTGATGGGTGGTACCTCGCTTTTGATTCTTGTTGGTGTCGATCTTGATACCATGAGTCAGATTGAGGCACAGCTAAAGATGCATCACCATGACGGTCTGGTAAAGAAAGGAAAAATCAGGTCTCGTAACCTGTAGAAAAGAATTTGAGAAAGATGTACTATAGTACACCTTTTTCCGGGGGTTTATTATGAAGGTAAGAACGAGCGTAAAGCCCATATGTGATAAATGCAAGGTAATCAAGCGGAGAGGAATCGTCCGCATTATCTGCATCAATCCCAAGCATAAGCAGCGCCAGGGCTGATGGAGGAATAAGAATGGCTCGAATTGCGGGAGTCGACCTCCCTAACAAGCATGTCAATATTGCATTGACGTACATCTATGGAATCGGCCGCTCATCAGCAGATGATATCTGCGAAAAGGCTAAAATTGATCCCATGAGGCTGATTAACGATCTTAATCAGGACGAATTGGCCGAGATCAGAAACCTTATTGAAAATGAGTATAAGGTTGAAGGTCGTCTCAGGACCGAGATTGGTCTTAACATCAAACGTCTTATGGATATTGGCTGTTACCGGGGCCTCCGGCACAGAAAGGGTCTTCCTGTTCGCGGTCAAAGAACCCGGACAAATTCTCGCACGCGCAAGGGTAAGAAAAAGACCGTTGCCGGCAAGAAGAAGTAAACGTTGAAGCGGAGGAACGAGTAACGTGGCAACCGTAAAAAAGCGGAAAGAAAAGAAAAGCGTATACGAAGGTAATGTCTACATCCAGGCAACGTTCAATAATACCATCGTAACGATAACAGACCTTAAGGGAAATGCTCTTTCATGGGCATCTTCCGGTGGTCTTGGATTTAATGGCGCAAAGAAGTCAACGCCCTTCGCGGCTCAGACTGTTGCGGAAACTGCGGTTCAGAAGGCCCTTACCTATGGTCTTCGTGAGGTGCATGTATTTGTCAAGGGTCCCGGCGTTGGACGTGAGTCTGCCGTTCGGTCTCTGGGCGCTCTCGGCTTGAGGGTAAAGTCAATTAGCGACGTAACCCCCATTCCCCACAATGGCTGCCGTCCCCGGAAAACCCGGCGTATCTGACAGAGGAGACATACATGGCTAGATATACAGGACCCCTTTGCAGACTTTGCCGCGCAGAGCAGAAAAAACTCTTCCTTAAGGGAGATCGCTGCAAAACTGACAAGTGCCCCATCAATAAGAAGCGCCCCATTCCCGGTAAGGACCCCAAGGCCCGTATCGGTAAGAGGAGCGATTATGGTGTTCAGCTTCGCGAAAAGCAGAAACTCAAAAGAACCTACGGTATGCTCGAAAAGCAGTTCCGTATCTTCTTTGACCGCTCTCTTCGCATGCCCGGTATCACCGGCGAGAACCTTATCGGGCTTCTCGAGCGACGCCTTGATAACGTTGTGTTCAGAATGCACTTTGCCGTAAACCGCAATCAGGCTCGACAAATTGTTCAGCACGGACACATTTTGGTAAACGGCAAACCCGTGAACATCCCCAGCTATCTCGTTAAAGCGGGTGACGTTGTGGAAATCAAGGAAGTTAGCAAGAAGCTTAACGTAGTCAAGGATGCCCTGATGGAAATTTCCAAATCAGGAACCTATCCCTGGCTTTCCGTAGACGCTGACGCTCTTAAGGGAACCTTCGTATCCGTACCTCATCGTGCGGACGTAACAGACCTTGCAGACGTCAAAGAGCAGCTCGTCGTCGAGCTCTATTCTAAATAAGAGGAGTTCGAATGGCCCGCAAAAATCTGTTAAAAGGATTTAAAAAGCCGAAGGGTCTCACCTTCGAGCATGACGAGTCTACATCTGATTACGGAAAATTTGTGGCTTCCCCCTTCGAAACCGGCTTTGGAACTACGGTGGGTAACACCTTGCGCCGCGTGCTTTTGTCTTCAATCCAGGGGTACGCGATTAGCGCGGTAAAAATTACCTCTTACGATGCAGACGGAGTACCGCACAACATCTCAAGCGAGTTTGAAACCATTCCTAATGTGGTGGAAGACACTCTTGAGGTGTTGAACAACCTTAAGCTGATCCGTTTACGGCTGCCTGAGGATGTTGACCAGGATACCTTCCTGTACGAATTTACCGGGCCGGTAAACGTTACGAGCGATATGTTCGCCCGCGACAGCCAGCTCGAAATACTGAGCGAACCCTTCCATATCTTTCAGATGATGGAAGGTGGCAAAGTTGAATTCGAAGTTCAGGTCGATTTTGGTCGGGGATATGTACCTGCCGAAGTTAACGAGCGCTATATCGAAGTAGTGGGAACAATTCCCCTCGACGCGATTTACAGCCCGGTTACCAAGGTAAAGTACGCCATAGAGCCGTGCCGCGTAGGCCAGCGAAACGACTACGACAAGCTTAATCTGGAAATTTGGACCGACGGTTCAATATCTCCGGAGAACGCGCTTGCCGAAGCCGCTAAAATAATCAAGGATCACTTTTCCATATTTGTCAATTTCAACGAAAATGAAATCGGCAAGGATGAGGATTTTGACGAGGAAGATGAGCGCGTTCGCCAACTGCTTAACACTCCGGTTGAGGAGCTTGAGTTGTCCGTTCGTTCGTCCAATTGCCTCAAAAACGCCAACATCAGGACAATTGGCGAGTTGACCAAGAAAACTGAGGATGATATCGCCAAGACAAGAAACTTTGGCAAGAAGAGCCTTCAGGAAATCAGGGAAAAACTCCTTGAATGGAATCTTGGTCTCGGTATGACCGACTACAGTCACCTGAAGAACTCGATCAAACTGCCCAAGCAGAAGGAAGAAACAGATGAAGCATAAGAATGGCTTTAATCCGCTTTCGCGCAATGCCTCACATCGCCGCGCGATGCATCGCAATATGGTTACCTCCCTTTTCAAGTTTGAGCGCGTTACAACGACTCAACCAAAGGCCCTTGAGGTAAGACGGACCGCAGAAAAGCTGATTACACGCGCCAAAGTTGACACCGTACACAATCGACGCCAGGTTGCCCGATTTGTACAGGACGAAGCGGTACTCGCCAAGTTGTTTACCGATATCGGTCCTCGAATGAAAGACCGTGCCGGTGGATATACCCGAGTTCTTAAACTCGGCTTCCGCGAAGGTGATGCTGCAGAAGTAGCTATCCTCGAACTGGTAGATTATCAGCTCGAAAGCGCCGACAAAGAAGATAAGAAAGCCAAGAAGAGCGCCGACAAACCGGCAGTAGAAAAAAAGGCCACCGCCTCAAAGGCTGGAGCGACTAAAAAAAGTGCTGGAGAAAAGAAAGCTCCGGCTGCTAAGAAAAGCGCACCCAAAAAAGCGGCCGAAGCCGGGGAGGAGTAAGGTATGTCCAAGGCACATCGCGGAAAGGGAATTCGCGGCAATCCTAACAGGGGTCGCGGTACTTGCCCAGTTTGCAAAAAAGAGGGCGTAAAGGTTCTTTACGAGCAGGAAATCGACGGAGCAAAAACCGTTATCTGCAAGGTTTGCAAGGCAACCCTCAAGAATGGCAAAGCAAGCTAATAGTTTTTTTGTCATAATAAAACCGTCCACTCCGGACGGTTTTTTTTTGGGCAAAGCAGGTTTCAGTGCTGTAAATAGGTGGACACGGCGTAGAAGTACGCCTAAAATAACATTATATATCCACTATTAAAGTAATGGATATAAAAGAGGAGAGGAGGAATACATGAAAGTATCCAAAATTGTGTGTGTCGCCCTTTTGGCTTGTGTTGTCATGGGTGTCCATGCAGCAGGACAGAAAGAGGCAAATGTAATCAAGATTGGTGTTGCTGGAGCCCATTCAGGCGATCTTGCGTCGTATGGATTGCCCTCGGTTAACGCAGCCAAACTTGTTGTGGAAGAATATAATGCCAAGGGCGGCATTAACGGTAAGCAGGTAGAACTTGTTATTGTTGACGATCAGTGTAAGCCCGAATTGGCAACCAACGCCGCTTCCAAACTGGTGAGCGATCAGGTTGTAGCTGTTGTCGGTCATATCTGTTCCGGTGCCACCAAGAGCGCGCTTGGTATTTATAAGGACTCGGGAATTGTATGTATTTCCCCGTCCGCTACCACACCGATGTTAACCCAGAGTGGAGAATATCCTAACTTCTTCCGCTCTATTGCTCCGGACGACGCCCAAGCTCGTTTGGCAGTAACCTTTATCAAGAACAATCTTAAGCTTACATCTCTTGCTGTATTGCACGACAAGGGTGATTACGGCAAGGGCTTTGCCGATCTGGTTAAAGAATATGCCGAGAAGGAAGGCATTAAGGTTCTTTTGTTTGAAGGTGTTAACCCCGGTGCTCCCGATTATTCAGCCGTTGTTAACAAAATTGGGAACGCGGCTCCCGATGGCGTTGTATGGGGCGGTTACCACCCTGAAGCTTCAAAGCTCGTACAGCAAATGCGCGACAAGGGTATGAAGATCCCCTTTGTGTCTGACGACGGTGTAAAGGATAATACCTTTATCGAAGTTGCCGGAAAATACGCCGAAGGTGTATATGCAACCGGACCGATGGACACCAGCAAGCTACCGATGGCTGTTAAGGCTATTAACGCTCACAAGGCTAAATTCGGTGACGAGCCCGGTGCATTCTTTAAGGAAGCATATGCAGCGACTCAGGCCCTGCTTAATGCTATCGAGAAAGCTGGCTCTACCGACTATAATGCGATCTCTGCCGCTATGCGCTCACAGTATGTTGATACCTCTCTTGGTAAGATCAGCTTTGACGCCAAGGGCGATGTAATCGGATTTGGTTTCTCCGTATTCCAGGTACAAAACGGTACCTATGTGGAGATCAAGTAAACAGCTGTAATTCCCGGTTTACCGGTATAAGGGATGTACAGGATGCGTCAAATGCGATGCGTCCTGTATTCCCGTGTTATGACGCGCCAAGGCGCGCCTTTTTTGTGTAAAGGACCCGTTGATGGACTATTTTATCAAGCTGTTTTTAAGCGGTACCGCTAAAGGAAGTATTTACGCCCTGATAGCCCTCGGGTATACAATGGTGTATGGTATCGTTCAATTAATCAACTTTGCTCATGGCGAAGTGTATATGATCGGCGGTTTTACCGCATTGATATTCGGCGGATTTCTTTTTACCCTGGGTTTCCCCGTGTACCTTGTGTTGCTTATATCAGTTTTTTGTGCAGTAGTTTTTGCTTCTGCTTTTGGATTTACCATAGAGAAACTCGCTTATAGTCCTTTACGGAATAAGCCAAGGCTTTCCGCATTGATTAGTGCAATTGGTATCTCTCTTATTTTGCAAAATTTTGTATTGCTGATGCAAACTGAAAAATATTTGTCTTTTCCATCGTATCTACCGGAACTTGCCTTTATAGAGCCAGTTCGGGAATATTTGAATTCAACGCAATTTATCATTCTTTTTACAACTGCAGTAATTATGATCTTGCTGACTGCCTTGATCAAGTTTACTCGCATTGGTAAGGCTATGCGAGCGACTGCTCAGGATAAGGATATGGCCCTGCTTCTTGGGGTAAATATCAATCAGGTAATCTCGGTAACCTTTATTATTGGTTCCGCACTTGCAGCTATCGGTGGGGTGCTTATTTGCTCGTACATGGGACAGATCAATTACTATATCGGTTTTATAGCTGGTATAAAGGCCTTTGTTGCCGCTGTTCTTGGTGGTATTGGCAGCATCCCTGGTGCGGTATTGGGTAGTTTTATTCTTGGTTGGACAGAGAGTCTTGGAACCGGATATATCTCCAGTGATTATGAGGATGCGTTCGCGTTTATCATTCTTATTCTTATCCTGGTTGTTAAACCGTCGGGTATTCTCGGCAAGAATCAAAAGCAGAAGGTGTAATGTATGAAGTCTCAAAACATTTTACACGAAATTCTTGATTCACTTAAAACCATGGTTTGGTTTGTGATTCTTCTTTTTCCTCTGGTTGTAATGAAAGTCTCTGTATCCTCCGGGGTTGCCTCAGTCAGTTTCAGGTGGGCTTATATTCCGTTAACCGCATTGGGCTCTTTTGTCCTTTCGTTTATATGGAATCGTGCGCTTCAATGGAGCGAAAACCGTGCTTCAATGGGGAATGCGAATCTTCAAAAAGGATTGGTGTATCGCACAAGCGAGATATTCAGGCAAAAAAAGACACGGACATCCGCATTGATTATTCTTGCCATCCTGGTACTCGCGTATCCCCATGCGTTGGGTATGTATCATACCAACATCATGATTACCGCTTTGATTTATGTAATTCTTGCGCTTGGACTTAATATCGTCGTTGGCCTTGGAGGCTTGCTTAATCTGGGTTATGCAGCCTTCTTTGCTGTTGGGGCGTATACCTATGGTTTGTTGTGGAAGTACGCTGGCCCTGTGTTTACCGAATCTGGTATTCACACCGGGTGGCTTTTCTGGATAGCCCTTCCCCTTGCAGGCCTTATTGCGGCTCTTTTTGGCATCTTGTTGAGCTTGCCCGTTCTCAGGTTGCGTGGTGATTATCTTGCTATCATTACCCTGGCCTTTGGCGAAATAATCAGGATGTTTTTACAAAACTCCGGAGACTTGACCGGGGGTGCAGCTGGAATTAGTTTGATTCCACGTCCATGGTTTTTTGCCATGAAGTTGCGACCTCCTGCGGCCGCTCTGTATATTTACTATATCGTAGTGGCGCTTGTATTACTCACTATTTTGGTTGTTAGAAGAATCGAGGACTCTCGTGTTGGTCGAGCCCTTGAGGCAATGAAAGAGGATGAGATCGCTTGCGAGGCAATGGGTATTGATTTAGTCAAGAATAAATTGATTACCTTCTCTCTTGGCGCTTTTTGGGCAGGTATAGCGGGTGTGGTTCTTGCAGCTCAGACAACCTTTATCAACCCGGACAGTTTTACCCTTTGGGAATCAATAATGATACTTATGGCTGTTGTTATCGGTGGAACTGGCTCAATTCCGGGAACTATAGCCGGAGCGTTAATTCTTAAGCTTCTTCCCGAGTATTTCCGCGCACTCTCTCAGTATCGTATGCTCATTTATGGTGTAGCCATGATTGTAATTATAATCTTTAAGCCAGAGGGTCTAATTCCACGCAATCGAAAGAAATATACTATCTCGACCGTTGACGAAAAGGAGGTTCACTGATGAGCGATATACAAACCTCCTTGTTGGAAATTCAAAACCTTTCTATGGTTTTTGGTGGCTTACGCGCAATCGATGATGCCAGTATGACCGTACGCCGTGGCGGGATAACCGCTTTGATTGGCCCAAACGGCGCCGGCAAAACAACCATTTTTAATTGTATAACCGGTGTGTATAAGCCGACCTCCGGTACAATTACTGTCTATAACACAGAGGGAAAAGCAGAACGTATTGGCGGTCTTAAACCAAATGTTATCAATCGTAAGGGTCTTGCCCGAACCTTTCAGAATATCAGGCTTTTTTCTAACATGAGCGTTTTGGAAAACGTTATGATTGCCCGTCATAATTCTCTGTCTGCAACATTATTAGATTCTATTGTACGCAATCGCAAAACTCGACTTGAAGAGGAGCGGGTAATAGAGGAGAGTCACGAGGTCCTAAAGAAGATGGGCTTGGATGAATTTGCCAACGAAATGGCCCGAAATCTTCCGTATGGTGCCCAACGAAGGTTGGAGATAGCGCGCGCTCTTGCTACCAATCCATCACTCCTTCTTTTAGACGAGCCGGTCGCCGGGATGAATCCTCAGGAGACGCGAGATCTTGAGCAAACGATTCATATGATACGAGATCGCGAGAAGGTTTCTATTTTACTTATCGAACATGATATGAGTTTGGTTATGAATGTTTCCGAGCAGATCTATGTACTTGATTATGGTCGAATGATTGCAGAGGGTAAACCGGAAGAAATTAAAAGCAATCCCGATGTTATCAAGGCTTACCTGGGAGAATAATATGGCACTATTGCACGTTGACGGAATAAGCACTTTTTATGGAAATATACAGGCATTGAGATCTATCTCTTTGAGTGTTGAAGAAGGGGACATTGTTACCTTAATCGGTGCTAATGGTGCGGGTAAATCAACCACCCTGATGTCTATTTGTGGCATTACATCAATACGATCAGGCCGAGTGCTCCTTGATGGCGAAGACATAACTCATCTAAGTCCTAACAAGATTGTTGAGCGGGGCATTGCGCAAGTACCAGAAGGGCGAAGAATCTTCCCGCAACTAACTGTTACAGAAAATCTTGATATGGGCGCTTTTTTGCGAAGAGATACAAACGGTATCAAGGATGATATTGATTTAGTCTTTTCTTTATTTCCCCGCTTGGCAGAGCGGCGAAGTCAGGCAGGCGGGACTCTTTCGGGAGGGGAGCAACAAATGCTCGCTATCTCTCGAGCACTGATGATGCGGCCAAGAATTTTGCTGTTAGACGAGCCATCGCTTGGTTTGGCTCCGATATTTGTTCAGCATATATTCGAGATTATTACCCGAATCAATCGTGAGCGTAAAACTACCATTTTCCTGGTAGAGCAAAACGCCCACATGGCTTTAAAAATCGCGAGTAAGGGCTATGTACTCCAAAATGGGGCGATAAAAATGGAAGATACCAGCGAGCGTTTACTCGCTAACGAAGATGTTCGCAAAGCGTATTTGGGAATATAATCTATACTGATAAGAGAACACCGATTTCAAGGAGGCTTTTCATGATGGTATCAGATGTAATGACGAGTAATCCCCTGTATGTGCATCCGGATCTGTCCGTTACCGAGGCACGAAATTTAATGCGAAAGGAAAAGGTCGGTCAACTGTTAGTGTTGGACAGGGCGAATAAGCTTGTTGGTATCGTTACGGAGCGGGACTTGATAAACGCAAGTCCTTCTGAGGCCACCACCCTAAGCATATTTGAGATTAGTTCTCTGTTGGCTAGCCTTAAGGTTGAACAGGTAATGACCAGGAAGGTGATAAGCGTAGATGAGTCGGTAGTTATCGAGGAAGCCGCCCGCATTATGGTAGATAATGGTATTAGTGCTTTGCCGGTTATGAAAGGTGATATCCCGGTTGGTATTGTATCTGACGGTGACTTGTTTCGCTTGTTTATAAATCTTTTTGGCGCACGACAAAACGGGCTTAGGATAAGCATGCTGGTTCCCGAGAAAAAGGGTGAGCTGCATGACCTGGCAGAGGTCCTAACTCAAAAAGGCGCGAACGTACTTTCAATGGTTATTTGCGATGGCTGTGATGTAACGAACCGTATGTGCATTATGAAGGTAAGCGATATCAGCAAGGAAGATCTTTTGGATGCGGTTAAACCCTGCTCTCTCAAGGTAGTCGATATTCGTTAGTCTTTCTTCTTTTTTGTGGGTTGGGCAATAGCAACAGGTATTTCCCATTCCACCGGTATATTTCTGTTTTGTATGTCCGGTATTGCGGCAAGGTTTGCGCAATCCGTTCGATGAATAATTATACCTCTTCCTCGTGACACATAGCCAATTATCGGTGCGGGGGGCATTGGTTCGCAGCACTGAGCGAATTTAATCATGAAATTAGTCGTGTCCCCAACCCGTATCTTTAGGACTGCACTGTCGAACTGACGAGTTTGCTCTTCGGGTAATGTACTTCGATGATGGGTCTGCTTTTGAATTGGAGATTGCTTTTCGCCATCGTCTTTCTTTTCGCTCGCATCCTTTGGTTCATTAGCTTGAAGCCAGGCGCGAATTTTCTGGCGAGCTTTAGCAGTTCGAACTGAATTATATTGATTCTGCGTGGGGTGAGCCTGTGGATGGGTAATTATTTCAATTACCTGCGTATTTTTTAAGGCTTGCGACAGAGGAATAATCGATCCATCTGCCCTGGCGCCTACTATTTTTTCTCCAATGGCTGAGTGTATGTGGTATGCAAAATCAACGGCAGTAGAAAGAGCAGGCAATTCGACAATATCTCCCTTTGGGGTAAAGACATAGATTGAATCTCCAAGAAGATCCGTCTTTATCCTGGCCAGGAAATCCTCATCGGAAAATCTGCCTTTTGATAATTCTTTTAGCTGATTGATAATGGAAAGGTGATCGGCATTAACGATTTCCTTTCCACTTCCTTTTTTATATAGCCAGTGACTGGCAATACCGTTCTCTGCTATATGATGCATCTCAAAGGTTCTGATTTGAATTTCGAGCATTCTGCCGTGATCGCACATAACAGTGGTATGAAGGCTTTGATACCCGTTAGGTTTTGGCATGGCAATATAGTCCTTAAATCTTCCATCAAGAGGCTTCCAGACTGTATGGACCAGGCCAAGAAGGGTGTAGCATTCATGAACCGTTGAACAGAGAATACGCATAGCCAGAAGGTCGTACAGTTCATCTACGCCTTTGTTGCGTTTCTTCATTTTTTGGTAAATTGACCAGAAGTGCTTTGCACGAGAGTGGATTTCAACAGAAAGACCTGCTTGTTGGGCTGCGCTGTAGAGCGCCTTTTCTGCAGAATCAAGAAATTCCGCTCTTTCCCCTTTTTTAGCGGCAACAAGATTTTTGATTTGCTCGTATACCTCGCGATTAAGGTATTTAAGGCTCAGGTCTTCAAGTTCATCTTTGATGTAGGATATTCCAAGGCGGTTTGCCAGAGGTGCCCAAATATCGATTGTTTCCTGGGCTATGGACCTTTGTTGCTCGATGGGGAAGTTTTTAAGACTTCTCATCTTGTCCAGACGGTCGGCCAAGCGTACCAGAATGACCCGGATATCGTCGACCATGGCAAAAAACATTTTTCTGATAGATTCAGCTTGTTGAATTGTTTTATTTTTTAGCTTGAGGGCAGAAATTCGCGAAGTACCTTCTACAAGGGTGCGAACCGTTTTACCGAATTGCCGTTCAATCTCGTCTGCGGTGAACCCGAGCTCTTCCATTGAACCATGTAAAAAAGCGCACGCTATGGATGGACTGTCTAGTTGGAGTGAGGCAAGAATGCGAGCAACGCGTATTGGGTGTTCAAGGAATGCTTCGCCGCAAAGGCGACGAACATCGCCTCTTTTTTGGCACATCAGCTCCCATGCTTGCGTTATAAGGGCCTGGTCATCGCCATCGAGGTATGGGTAGTCTGCAAAAAAATCATCAAGAAGCTTTGTTATTTCCATGATCCTTCAACAACCCTCTCTTGTCCGGAAAGATCCGCATGAATGACTATATCAGTAAATCCTTTGAGATTCAAATACTCGCTCGCTTGCTGTGCGTTGTATTCCCCGGTTTCAATAAGGACCTTTCCTCCCTGTTTTACCACCTGAGGAAGGTGATCTATTAACGAGCGGACAAGATCAAGACCGTCGCTTCCTCCGTCCAGGGCCAGAAGCGGCTCTGATCGTCCATCATTCAAGAGATGTTTGGCAATAAGTGAAGGGACATAGGGAGGATTTGAAACGACAAGATCGAACGTTCCTTCGTTTTTGGGGAGTCCCTGTCTAAGATCCCCTTGAATAAACCGAATGGCATTAGGGCTTTGAAGGAGGGTTTGAGCATTGGTCCGGGCAATATCCAGGGCTGGATTGCTGATGTCGGTAGCGACGCATTGTATATGCTGTTTCTCGGCCTTAAGGGTAATAGCGATACAGCCAGAACCGGTACACACATCAAGGACGCAGAAGGGAGGAGTATCCGGTATTATGTGTAATGCGCGTTCGATAAGGGTTTCAGTATCAGGCTTTGGAATAAGAGTGGCAGGGGATACAGAGAAGGGGCGCCCCCAAAATTCTTTGACGCCGGTAAGATAAGCAACTGGATAACCCATTGAGCGTTTGGAAACGCTTTTATAAAAGGAATCCAGGACACCGTCACACTCAAGATCATCATGGGCAGCAAGATAGGAACGTGATACGCCTAAGTGAAAAGCGAGAAGGACTGCAGCGTCCAGGGCTGGGGTCAAATCCGGGTGTAATCCATGTTGTTGTGCGGCTTCCAGCTTTTCTCTGGCGTATATCAGCGCTTGACGGACCGTCATGTTATCCTCCCGCTCTGTGGTTGCAGGAAGGGCCGTAAGCCCTTATTCCGCCATTGCCTTCAGTTGTTCTTCCCGGGCCGCGATGCAAAGCCCTTCGACCAGCTCGGTCAGATTCCCCTGCATGACCAGATCAAGTTTGTATAGCGTAAGGTTTATCCGGTGATCGGTAAGTCTGTTTTGGGGAAAGTTATAGGTGCGAATCCTCTCGGACCTGTCTCCCGACCCTACCTGGCTCTTGCGGTTCTCGGCTCGCTCGGCGTTTTTTTTGCCTTCTTCAAGTTCATACAGTCGTGTACGCAACACGCGCATTGCCTTAGCCTTATTCTTTATTTGGCTTTTTTCGTCTTGCTGGATTACTACGATACCGGTTGGAATGTGTGTCAGGCGGACTGCCGAGTCTGTAGTGTTAACACATTGTCCCCCGGGGCCTCCCGCTCTCATCACATCGATGCGAAGGTCTTCTTGGCGGATGGTAATCTCGGTTTCTTCTGCTTCAGGAAGAACGGCAACGGTTGCGGCGCTTGTTTGTATGCGCCCAGAGGCTTCGGTTTCCGGAACACGCTGTACCCGGTGTACTCCAGATTCATAGCGAAGACTTCCATACACATATTTACCGGTTATGGACAGAATTATTTCCTTGTATCCGCCCAGTGCTGTTTCGTTAGCCGATAAAACTTCGTACTTCCAACCCTTTGATTCGGCGAAACGGGTGTACATCCTGAAAAGGTCAGCCGCAAAAAGGGCCGCTTCTTCTCCTCCGGTTCCTCCCCGAATTTCCATGATGATATTTTTTTCTTCAAGGGGATCGGGTGGAATAAGGAGGACTTTTAATTGAGATTCCCTCTGGTCTAATTCTTTTTCCAGACGATGTTGTTCGTCTTTTGCCATCTCCCTCATATCGCTGTCGTCGGCTTCCCGAACCATGGCAAGGGTTTCCTCAAGATCCTTTTCGGCATTAAGGTACAGATCGTATTCTTCCATCAGTCGCGATAAATACGCATGTTCGCGCATGGAATCGCGGTATTTGGCGGGGTTTTTTATCAGGAGGGGATCCTGGATATTAGTATCAAGTTCGGCGAAACGAACTCTGAGTCTGTCGAGCTTATCGTGCATACCACACTATATCAAAATCGAGTACAGGACTTCAATTGGCAGGATTATTGGTTTTTTGTTTTCTTTGTACCGATAGGAGGTTTGCGGTTTACCGGTTTTTCGGTAATTTTTATCTTTGCCGTTGATTTTCCGGTGGAAGAGGGTACTGTTGACCCATAGGTAAGGGTTTTTCGTTGTGTGGAGCGGTTAACCGTTTTGTTTTGGGCAATCATCGCCGTTCGCGTTCGTACCGGTTTAAAAAAACCAAAAAGACTGCCGCATAAACCACCGGCAAGATGGGCAAATTGGGAGATATCATCTCCGTTAAAAGCTTGTTGGATTTCTCTTCCCAAATACAGAATAACAATAAGAATAAACGTAAGGGGAACATCATCTTTACCATGATTGGTAAAGGATGCCAGGAGAATCATCATGAAAACCACGCCCGAGGCGCCAAGAAGGGGATGCGGGAAAAAGCAGACATTTAACACGCCGGTTACAAAGCCGGTTACAAGAATCATCAGGAACATGGTAAAGGAGCCATAGGTTTCTTCGAGCATGGGTCCCAGAAGAAGGATGTATGCAAGATTGCTCATCAGGTGAGTCCAGTCCGCGTGACCGGCGATATGGGTAAAGAGCCTGAGGTAATTCAGGGGGTCCATTAAGTTAAAGGCAAGGGCATTTGGTACGGTAAAGAGGGCCCGGGTAAGGGATGGAAACACAAATTGAGTTGTAAGCACAATTGCTGCGCAAAAGAATGAAAAGGTAAGGGTGGTGGGGGCGTTGTACTTAATTCTCATAGCTTAGTTTCACCGGACAATGATCTGAACCATATACATCAGAAAGAATGGTAGAAGACTTCACTCGGTCCATAAAACCGGGATTGACACAGGTATAATCGATTCTCCACCCGATATTCTTTTCCCTGGCATGGAATCGATAACTCCACCAGGAGTATTGACCTGGATCGGAGGTAAAAGCTCTAAATGTATCTACATAGCCACTTCCGATAAAGCGGTCCATCCATGCGCGCTCTTCCGGTAAATATCCGGGGTTCCCCTCGTTTGTTTTGGGGTTTGCAAGATCGATTGGCTTATGGGCTATGTTATAGTCCCCACACAGAATCAGGGGTATGCCCTGAGCGCTCAGGCGGTCGCATTCTTGCAGTATTGCATCGCAAAAGCGAAGCTTGTAGGGAAGTCGTGCCCCGGCTTCTTGAGAATTAGGAAAATATGCGGAAATAATGGCTACATCGTCAAATCGTGCAACAAGAACTCGCCCTTCATCATCGAATTCATCAACGCCCAGGGTTCTTACCTCAAGAGGTTCGGTTTTACTGTATATAGCTACGCCGGAATATCCCGCTTTTTTTGCGGAACTCCACCAGGACTGCCAGGTTCCACCGGGCAATACAGGGGTAACAAGAGCCGGGTTTAGCTGACCTTTATGGGCCTTAGTTTCCTGTAGGCATAGGACGTCGGGGGATTCAGTAGAGAGCCAATCAAGAAAGCCTTTTTTCTCCACCGCGCGGATACCGTTTACGTTCCAGGAAACAACTGTTTTCATACGAGCTATAATGCCATCTCCTGTCTGTACTTTCAAGAGCGGAAACTGTTGTTTCCTGAGCGGTTTTGCAGTATTTTTTAAGGAGTATGGAAGAATTGGGAAAGCCGCAGGCTTTTGGTTCAGTTTCGGAAGAAACGAGCGAGCCGGCGCAATACAAGGTAGTACTCCTCAATGATGACTTTACCACAAAGGACTTTGTGGTAGCGGTATTAGTGGCTGTGTTTCATAAAAAGCAGGAAGAGGCTACCGTCATAATGGAAGACGTGCATAAAAAGGGACGGGGTGTAGTAGGTGCATATTCCTACGATATTGCCGCCACTCGTTGTTTGCAGGTCCATGAAGCGGCTCGGCAAAGCGGATTTCCGCTTAGATGTGTTATGGAGCAGATGTGAAAATAAAGATAACGAGCGCAGTTCAAAAGGCTTTGGATAGGTCGTGGGCTGACGCAAAAGCGAGAAGTCATGAATATGTTACCCCAGAACATCTGTTGTTGGCAGTGCTCGACTCCCAGTCGGCAATACGGATACTTTCTTTTTGCGGAGCGGATATCTCCTTTATTCACGAGAGTGTAGATGAGTATATTCGTACTACGATTCCCGTATCGCCCAATAGGGATCCTCTGCAAACAGTTGGCTTCCAAAGTGTGTTACAGCGAGCGGTATTTCATTGTGAAAACGCGGAGAAATCTGATCTTGAAATATCTGATATCCTTGTCAGTCTGATCGATGAAGAGCGAAATCATTGTTCTTACTTTCTTCGCAGGGGAGGCCTTGATCGGCTTGCCCTTTTGGAGGTGATAAGTCATGCGGGAATCGCAGATGACGGGGAGCCTCACCCGGAAGAGGGTGATCCCTTTGTTGGCGGCATGACCGAGGATCCCTTTTTGGGCAAAGACCCGTTTGACCTTCGTTCAATTGAGGAAGGAAGGACTGCTGACCCGCAAAGCTCGGCCGGCTTTTCAAAAAAAGCGAGAGGGAGCGGCGAGGAAGATAAGCCATCTGATGGTGGTGATGGGGAGACTTCGCGCGGTCAAAAGAGTGTTAAGAAAAGTTTCCTTGAACGATTTGCGGTGGAATTAACCGCTTTAGCCAAGCAAGGATCGCTCGAACCATTGATTGGACGAACAGAAGAGTTGGAGCGAACGGTCCAGGTTCTCTGTCGCCGTATGAAGAATAATCCGGTTCATGTGGGGGATGCGGGTGTTGGAAAGACGGCCATTACCGAAGGTTTGGCCCAGTTAATCGCCCGAGGGGAAGTTCCCCCATTCTTGCGCGATTTTGAACTGTATAGCCTTGATATGGGCGCTCTTGTTGCGGGAACAAAGTTTCGCGGAGATTTTGAAGAGCGCATTAAGCGAGTTCTAGACGAGCTCTTAAAGAAAGACAAGGTTATTCTATTTATCGACGAGATTCACACCATGATTGGAGCCGGTTCAACCGGTGGCGGAACCCTTGACGCTTCTAATTTAATGAAACCCGTTCTTTCATCGGGAAAGATACGTTGCATAGGTTCTACAACATACGAGGAGTATAACAAGCACTTTGAAAAGGATCATGCGCTTTCGCGAAGGTTCCAAAAGATAGATATTCTTGAGCCGTCGCAGGAAGATACTATCAAAATACTTGAAGGGGTTAAAACTCGTTATGAAGACTTTCATGGCGTCAGGTATACTGCCTCGGCTCTTGAAAGTGCCGTTCGTCTTTCGGCTCAGTATATAAACGAGCGGCGTCTACCCGATAAGGCTATTGATGTTATCGATGAAGCGGGCGCACGTGCGCGTATTCTTGCCGGTTCTCTTGCTCCAACAGATGCGAATACCCTGGAACAGGGTGAAACCCTTCCGGTAATAGACACCTTTTTGATTGAAACGGTTGTTGCACGAATGGCAAGGATACCGGAGAAAACCGTATCATCAGGAGAGGTTGAACGTTTACGCGACCTGGAAGGGGTCTTGCATCACTCGATTTTTGGGCAGGACATCGCGGTTAAGGCAGTGTCTCTTGCGGTAAAGAGGTCCCGTGCCGGATTTCGCGCAAAGGGCAGGCCGGTTGCTAACTTCCTGTTCGTCGGCCCAACCGGAGTGGGTAAAACCGAACTTGCGCGTGTGTTAGCGGACACGCTTGGGGTCTCCCTTATAAGGTTTGACATGAGCGAATATCAGGAAAAGCACACTGTAAGCAGACTTATCGGCTCGCCTCCCGGATATGTTGGTTTTGATGAGGGTGGGTTGTTAACCGAGGCAGTTCGTAAACAACCGCATGCGGTACTTCTGCTGGACGAGATTGAGAAGGCCCATACGGACATATTCAATGTTCTTTTGCAGATTATGGACTATGCAACGCTCACTGATAATCAAGGACGTAAAGCTGATTTTCGTAATGTTATCTTGATTATGACCAGTAATGCGGGTGCCAGGGAAATCGGAAAACCAATGATTGGATTTGGAGGACGGGAGATCACGGAAGAGGCGGTTAATGAAGCGGTAGATCGTGCCTTTACCCCGGAATTTCGCAATCGTCTGGATGCGGTAGTCCGGTTCGCCCATCTTTCCCGAGAGGTAATGGTCTCTATTGTTCATAAAGAGCTCGACGGAGTGTCTGTGCGACTTGCAGAACGTGATGTGCGCTTGGAGATTGATGAGCCTGTGATTCTCTATTTGGCAGACAAGGGATACTCAAACGAATTTGGGGCACGTAATGTAAGCCGCCTTATAGAGGATGTAATTACAACCCCGCTTGTTGATATGGTTTTGTTTGGGGATTTGTCCTCGGGAGGCCTTGTCCGGGTATCGCTTGGTGCCACTGTTGATGCTCCTCTTTCCTTTGAGATTGTGAATACTCAAGAAAAGAGTGCTGTTGAGGAAACTGGAGCGCTGTAATGTCCTACGCGAATCATACATTTGATGCGGACACCCGCTTTGATCCAGATTTTCCCTGGTTAGAAGCGGGGGATTTTTTTTCATTTCCTGATCCCGAGGAAACCCAGGGCTCGGTGGTTGCGGTTGGGGGAAATCTTTCTCCGGGGATGATACTCTCTGCATACACCCAGGGGATATTTCCCTGGTTTAACGAAGATGATCCCCTATACTGGCAGTCACCGGATCCCCGATTTGTTATCTTTCCGCATGTATTTCGCCTTCCGGAGCGTCTGTCGCGTCAAATCAAGACCAGTACGCTTCGACTCACTGTTGATACCGCGTTTAACAGGGTTATATCCTTTTGCTCCGGGGTTCAAAGACGGGGGCAGGATGGTACCTGGATTACCGAAGACATGATAGAGGCGTATCAGGCCTTGCATTCGGCGGGATTTGCGCATTCAATTGAAGCATGGCAGGGGAATGATCTTGTCGGCGGTTTTTATGGGGTGCATCTGGGACGAATGTTCTTTGGAGAGTCCATGTTTACCCGTTTGCCAAACGCGGCAAAGATTGCCTTTGTTGCCTTTGCCCGTTACTTTTTTACTACAATGAAAGGGACCTGTATTGATTCCCAGGTATATACCGATCACATTGCTCGCTTTGGCGGGATGAATATCTCGCGGAGCGCCTACCTCAAGACGCTCTCCGATGCCTTGGGCTCCGGCTTTCCTGATGCCTTGATGGAGGGGCGTGGATTATGGCCGGCCGGGATGTTAAGCGGGTATCAGGCCTCGGGAGGGCTAAACTTATAGCCTATGCCACGAATGGTGTGGATGTAACGGCTCATGTCCCCGATATCTCCGAGTTTTTGGCGTAAGCGTGCCACATGTACATCTACGGTTCTGGTAGTGATGTTTTTTTCATATCCCCACACGTTATTCAGTAAATCCTTTCGGGACACGATCGTTCCGTAATGAAGATATAAATATTGGAGTAGCTTGATTTCTTGTGCGGATAGAGGAACTTCCTTGTCTTGTCGAATGACGATTCCTTTTTCCAGATCGATTGATAATGAGGGGGTCCCCTTGTTTTGTACCTTCTTTTTAGAGATCTCGGAAGAAGTTGATCTTCGAAGGAGAGCCTCAATGCGCGCAAGCAGTTCATTCATGTCAAACGGCTTACACAGGTAATCATCTGCTCCGATCTTAAGTCCGGTAACCCGGTCTTCTACCTGGCTTCGCGCGGTTAGCATCAGTATGGGTGTGTCTACTCCGCTGTCGCGCAGAGATTTACAGATTGAAAAACCGTCTTTTCCGGGGAGCATGATATCAAGAATTATCAGGTCATAGGGATTTTTCCTCGCTTCCATCTCGCCCTCATCCCCGGTATGTCGGGCGACAAAGTGATATCCTTCGGCCTTTAATCGATCTCCTACGGTAAGTACGAGTCCCTGTTCATCCTCTATCATGAGAATTTTGGTTATCATTGCCATCTCCTGTATATGCATGCAGGCGTACGGTAAAGGCGCTGCCTTCTCCAGCCCTTGTTTCAAGTTCTATAGTACCATTATGCAGCATGATTATTTTTTTTGTAAGGTTCAATCCAACACCATTTCCCGGAGTTTGGGATGCAATTGCGTTTTCTCCCCGCATAAAAGGCTCGAATATTCGATTGCGATCCTTTTGGGGGATGCCAGGCCCCTTATCCCGAATGGTCAGTACAACTTCAGCCCTTTTTTTACCTCTGGTTACCAACCGTGCGCTGATGCCAAGGTATTTTCCGCTTTTGCCATGCCGTACCGCATTTTGAACAAGATTTTGAATGGCTGATTCCAGGGCAATACGATTACCGACGACCACTAATGACGGATTCGGAAGCTCAACCTTGGTTGTAATTGAATTAGTTTCTCGCTCTTCTTCTGTATATTTTAAGGCTGAGTTGATCAAGTCTGCTACCGTACAAGCTTCCATGGTCATCCGGGTGATTCGTGCAGAATTTGCAAAAAGAAGGAAATGGTCAATCGCCGCGGTTAGTCTGAGCGCTTCTTTACGAATCATGGAACCGTATTGCCGAGCTTTCTCCTTGTCCGCAACGATGCCATCTGCAAGATTTTGTGAGGCGGAAGATATGACTGCCAGAGGGGTTTTTAGTTCATGCGTTACAGAGGCAATAAACGTTTTTTGGCTCGCGGCAAGTGCTCTTGACTTTCTGGTAGCTTCGGCAAGGGTGATAATCACAACGGCAAGAAGGATTACCAGTCCAAAACTAATGGCCGCGTTTTGTCGGGTGGTCCTACGGGTAATCTGTTCAAGAGACCCGTCGCGGTAAAGTATCTGAATTCTGATAGATTCAAAACTTTTAAGAACTGAATCAATGTCTGGTCTGTCCGGAATAATACGCTCGGTAGAAAACGCAAGTTCGGTTTCGGTAATTCGTTTTGAGGCAATTCGTTGTTGCAAGAGTGGGTTTGGTCTGAGTGTGTAGGCGCTGCCTATTGAACTTCGCAAAGAGATGTCGACGTCTGGACGGGAATATTCTTCGTCTGTCCGATTACCCGGGGACATGTACAAGGTTCGGGTGTTTCCATAATCATGAATACGAAAATCAAAATCGTGATTTAAATCAATACTATCTTCTGCAAGACGCGGGATTATCTGGGTAAGGATAACCTCAGAATCTAAAACGCAAAAGACAAAGGTCGTCCTTCTGGTAGTATGAGGAAGGGGAAATACCAGGAGAATTGACTTGTTTCTATGACGGAAAAAGGTTTCCGGGACATCGTCGAAGGTAAGATCACTCACCAGCGTTTGTATACACGGCGGGCATCCAACGGTAATAAATGAACCATCGATCCACTCTTGGGCTACCTTTGACCGAGTGTCGTATAAATAGATATTGGACATGAGTTGAGGCGACAGGGCATAATTTTGCCAAATTTGATATCGCTCGGCAAAGGCCGCTTTCCCGTCCTGGCCCGAGCGGTTACGCACTCGCAGCAGGGTTGGAAAGAAAAGAAGCTCGTCCCGAAGATAGCGGGACAAATTTTGAACAGAGGACGCTATCTTTTCCTGTTTATCGTTTCGTTCACGGGTTTGCAATTCCTGAAGCCATCTAAATTGATTTATAGCCAGGATACCCAGAAGCGGTAACGTGCACGCCACCAAAAACCAGAGGACGGGCAATTGCTTGGTTTTCACAAAAGTGATTGTACTTCATTTTTAGTAAAGGGTTAAAGGTTGACCGGTGGTGAGCGCTGATTTTACACTATCGTTACAATTTGTCTTGCCATTGACGAAGGATCCACAGAATTCCTTGATGCGTCAACTTAAGGCTTGTCCCGCAATGAGGACAAAGGAATCTACCTTCGTCATTGATGTGTTCTCGTGCACAGCCGATACACAGGTGTTTTTGACAGGTTGGGCAGGTCCCCGCCGGTACATCATCCGGAGGCATATCGTTTATTCTGAGAATTCCCTGTGGCGGTATGGACTTTGGGTATCGCCACTGTCTGCCACACTGATTGCACGATACGCTATCGGTCGATGCGTCTAGTATACGCTGCGAAAGGATGTCGGCCTGATCAGGTGTGCCGGCAGCAATAAGGCGGGGGATGATTTTTTCGGCCTTTGATGGGCGCCCTGTGGAAAGGTACACTTCTGCCAGAGAAGACAGCAGTTCCGTATTGTTGGGAAATTCCGACAAGCCCTGATGAAGGGTAACTTCGGATCGGGCAAATTCGCCCTTGCGCAGGGCAAGTATGCTGATAAGTCGATATACATCCGGTGAGCTTTGGAGATCAAGGGCCTTTGATAAAAGGTCATCGGCTTCGTTGAGGAGGTCAAGCTCAATGCAATTAGAGGCTCGGTCGGTCAGCAATTCGCTGTCATATGGTAGTCTTTTTTGCGCCTGGCGGTACCAGTCTTCTGCATCCTCGTACCGACCGTCAGACACCAGAAGGTTCGCTGCGCAATGAAGGAGCTTGCCGTCGTCTCGATTAAAGTCGTTTAGTATTTCATCGAGTCTGCCTTGCTGGCGACGAACTTCTCCCAAGTTAACCAGAATATCTCCTTCCTGAGGGAGAAGAATTCTTGCCTTGTGCAACAAGGTGTCTGCCTGGGATACATCACCTTCTGAAAGGGCGACAAGAGCGGCAAGGTTATATATCCATCCGTTATCATCGGCCAGGGATAAGGCTCGTGAGAGTTCTTCCTTGCACGGCAGGTTAAGGTTGAATTTGGTCTCTGCAAGCCGGAAATGATAGAGCGCACAGCTGTCCTCAAGTTGTATCGCTCGCTCAAATGCCTCAATCGCTTGCGCTGACTGTTCGTGTTCCCTAAGGATCATTCCATAGAGATACCACACACCGGAGTCACTGGTGTTTTTATCTATTAAAGACCGAATATATGGCTCGGCTTGTGCCGTCTCTCCAATTGAATAAAAATATTTACCGGCAAGGGCTTGGACATCCTCGTCTTCTTTCCCATAGTCCAAAAGAAGGGCTATCGCTCCGTCCAGGTTTTCATAATCGCTTTCTTCCATAAAAATTCGAGCTGCCTTAACCCATGCACCGATGGCTTGCGGGATACTACCTGTTACGAGCCATTCCTTACCTTCGTTAAAAAAATAAAGCCCATTATTTACAGAAAGAATACCTGCTCTTTGGTAAGCACGTGCAGCGTCTGTGTATGCTCCTTTTCCATGGAGAAGGTGTCCTTCCAGGTTGGAAAGAAAGGCTGAGTTCTCTATTGTGGTTGCCGGTAGGGTCTTAAAAAAAGAATCCAGGGCGGCTGCATTATTGGACAGATACAGAGCGCTTGCAATAGAAGCGATCGCTTCAGAATTTGAAGGGTTAAGAGAAAGCGCTTTTCTTGCAGCGTCTTCTGCTTCGGATAGTAGTCCTTGTGCAAGGTATATTTGCGCGCCAAGAAGAAGTTCTTTCTCTCCGCTTTCCCGCTTTGCAGCCGCCTGTTTGAGCGACGCCAGGGCAGGTCCAAAATGCCCCATTGCAAAACGTGTTGTAGCAAGACGCAGGTGTGCTTCAGGTGATATTGCAAGATAGTGATTCCAGCGGGAGTGAAGTGCTTCTATCTCCATCGGTCGACTGTCAATCCCGATAGCTTTAAGGTATACAGATACATCCTTGCGCTCTTTCCACGTTTGTGCCGCAAAGGCTATACGCCCTGCAGCCTGAATCGTATCATCCTCGCATTCGGCTACCCATTCATCATTTACGATAAGTGTAATACTGGTTCCCCGGGCAATAATCCTTAGAGAGAATACATTGGGATTTTCGTGATAGGGTAATAGTGCATCACCTTGTGAATCCTGGTTTCCCATCGCGGTCTCCGTCCAACCAAGGACAGGCAGCGGTGTTTCATTAACAACTGCATCCAGGCGAATCATTCCACCATCAGAGACCATTACGCTGTAGAATGTTGAATCGTTGAGGCATCTAAAGTGAATTCCTGCGGCCATGGATCCTGCCATAGAGTCGGCTCTTGGAATGGGATCAGGAAATTCGATAAGGGCTTCGATAACAGCATCTTGATAGCGGTATACAGGATTGGTGATCCATGCAAAACAATTGTTTCTAAAGATGGTGAGTATAACGCCTGCGCGGTTTACGGTTGCCTCGTATCCATCGCCACATTCGCCTGTGAATCGATCATCAGTTTTGGACGAAAAAGTGCAGACCCAATTTTCCTGGGGGATATCGTCGAGATCGGGAACAACATCAGACTTTTTTATGAAAAGACGTTTCAGGAATGAGAACATACCGCTCAAAGGTATCCCAAATCACGGTATCTGTCTACGCAAAAGTCCACTGCAGAGCGCATCCGGACTAGACGGAAGAGGGCTTCCGGTTTCGCTCCTGGGAAGGTTCCCTTAATGATATTGTCACTCTTGTGTTCCTCAAAATCTTGTCCAATATGAGCGAATCGCTCTTGATGTAATACGGGTTCCTGCCATACAGAACGACAAGGTAAGCCAAAATGTGATGATATCGCTGTGTACGTAAGGGTGTCTGTGTGATCCATCCAATCTGCCAGATGAAAGGCTGTGCAGCTTTCCCAGGAGCAGCCGAGCATCAAGATAAGTGCATCTTTTGCATAGAGGCTACCCAGCGGGGACTGTGGGCCGAGTCCCTGGCGACATGGATGGGATGACATCAATTTTTTTGCTCCGTAACCTTCCGCGCAAAAAGAGTAAAAGGGATGATTAGAACGCTTGATTCCAGCTGTTTTTCGAAAAAGCTCCGGCAAAGCGCCCATAGCGCGACAAGTAGTGTCCCTTTTGTTATACACAAACGGTACTGCAAAGGGCTGTGCTGGATCTGGGGTGTCGCTGAACGTGGGCATAACCAGGGTGGCATCTTTTTTTTTGCAGCTTCTCCGCAAGGCTTCCAAAACGGTGGCGGCGGCCATGGGCATCGGGTGGAACGAGGACAGGGATGAATGAACTAGTAGATAGGGCTTCTTTGGAGGAGGTTCTGCGTCGAATAAAAGAGATGAAGAGGAAAGCAGTGAGGAAAAAAAATCAGTTAAATTGTTGAAAAAGGCAACTAATTCGCCCATAAAGCCTTCCCTTTTTAATTCGCCTTTGTTACACTGAAACTAGAACCATAGTACAGGAGTTTATATGGCTTTTCCACCTGATTTTACTTGGGGTGCCGCAACGGCGGCCTATCAAATTGAAGGGGCCTGGGATGAAGATGGCAGGAAGCCGTCTATCTGGGACGTGTTTTCAGCAGAACCCGGAAAAATCTGGAATGGGGATACAGGAAAGACAGCCTGTGATCACTACCATCGCTTTCGCGAGGATGTAGCCTTGATGAAAGAGCTGGGTTTGCCTGCATATCGATTTTCTATTGCCTGGCCGCGAATTCTCCCCGATGGAAGAGGAAAGATCAATCAAAAAGGCCTTGATTTTTATTCAAGTCTTGTTGATGAGCTTCTTTCCGCCGGGATAGAACCCTGGGTAACCTTGTATCATTGGGATTTACCCCAAGTGCTTCAGGAGCAGGGCGGATGGCTTAATCCTGCCATTATTGACGCATTCGTTGAGTATACCCAAGCGGTTGTCGGTGCCCTTGGAGACCGGGTAAAGCATTGGATGACCTTTAACGAACCGCAATGCTTTATCGGCTTGTCATTGCAACAGGGAGTACAGGCTCCGGGGCTCAAGCTCCCGGCAAGCTCAATTACCAAGGCGGTTCATCATGTTTTGGTAGCACATGGAAAAGCAGTAGATGTTCTTCGTGCAAGAGGTGGATCAGACTATTGTATTGGAATTGTCCCGACGACTCAGACAATGATTCCGGCGACAGAATCACCTCAGGACATTGAAGCGGCCCGTCGTGCAACGTTTTGCCATACATCCGTAAGGCCGATTATCTGGACCCTTTCTCTGTTTACCGACCCTCTGTTTCTTGGCACGTATCCCTCTGATATTCTTGAGGTTATTGAAAAGGATTTACCTCAAGGATGGGAAAAGGATATGTCTCTGATTAACAGAAAAATTGATTTTTGCGGTATTAATCTGTACTCAGGAAAACGTCTCCATGCCGACGCGCAGGGTAATCCTGTCATGAATCCCGTTCCTGCAGGATTTCCGCAAACGGCTATCAAGTGGTTTGTGGAGGACGAGACCCTGCGCTGGTGTCCTCGCTTTATTCATGAACGCTACAAGATTCCGGTAGTCATTGCAGAAAATGGTTTGTCCATGACTGACTGGGTTCATCTTGACGGTAAGGTTCACGATCCGCAACGAATTGATTATACGCATCGGTATCTTCGCGGCTTACACAAGGCGATAGAGGATGGCGCAGAGATTAAAGGGTATTTTCATTGGAGCTTGATGGATAACTTCGAATGGTCCGAAGGCTACAAGGAACGGTTTGGTCTTGTTTATGTGGACTTTGCCACTCAAAAAAGAACCATTAAGGACTCAGGCTATTGGTATAAAGAAGTCATTCAGTCGAATGGTTCCTTGATAACCGGTTAACAGCTCAAATAAAAGGGGCCACCCTGACGGGCGGCCCAATTACACGCTGTTTGTGTGTTATCCGTTATTAGTACATCCCGTCCATTCCGCCCATTCCGCCGCCCTGGGGCATTGCGGGGGGATTCTTCTCGGGGATGTCGCAGATGGCGCATTCGGTGGTCAGCAAGAGACTTGC
>JAFGIM010000060.1 GCA_016929605.1 Spirochaetales bacterium
ATCGGTATTATCTGCGAAACCTCAGATAGAAGAAAGTTTATGTTTACCCTTGATGAGGTAATCGCCAAGCGAGAGGTTGTCATAAAATCACTTGGCGCTAAATTTTCCGGTTTAAAAGGTATTTCGTCGGGCACTGTTCTTTCCGGAGGAAAGATAGGTCTTGTCGTTGATATTGACGAAATCGTTTCCCTCTCTCTTATGGAGATCGGCGCATGAAAAAAGGTTTTCGTTATTATTCAATATGCAGCTTGCTCTGCATGGCGATTATTCCTCCTCTTATTCTGATTCCATTCCCGTTCAGTAATGTCTGTGTGCTTGTTACTTCGATAACTTCTTTAGTGTTTGGATTAGTTGCGTTCTTTAAGGGATCGCAAGTTTCAGAGAGTGATGGGCAGGAAGGTCAAAATGAAGTCCTTGAACCGGAAGCAAAGCAAATCGATCAAGAGACTGCTACTGATGAGCCCAGGCTGTCGATACTTCAATTTCCTCTTGAAGAGATCGCACAAAACCAAAAACACGATGGGCCGGCCCTGTCTGTGTATGCCCGGGTCCTACCTACGCTTTTTGAGAGTATTACTACGTATTTAAATGCCACAAGTATTCCCATGAGCGAAACCCTGGTTAAGCTAAAAACCGGTGTCACGGGATTTCTTTCTCATGTTCGCGAAAGTAAACAACATTATGAAGATGACGGCGGTAATAGTGAAGTAAAAGATGGAGTACGTCGTCTTCGTGAACATATTACCGAGGTAACTCAGGTAAACGCAAAATCCTGTGGAGATGTCTCAAAACAGATAATCGCGCTCGATACGCAGATGATGGGTATATTGGATATTGTAACCAGTATTTCTGATGTGGCAGAGCGGATTCACATTCTGTCCATTAACGCATCAATCGAAGCGGCGCGAGCAGGAACACATGGCCGTGGTTTTAAGATTATCGCCGATGAGGTCCAGCGGCTTTCTAAAGAAACCCAAGTCTTTGTTCAGACCATCGAGCATTCTGTTTCTACCACGCAACGGGCTTTTTCTTCTCTTCATGAGGTAATGGAGCGTAATAAAAAAGAAGTGGAGCGATTTGTTCATGATGACAATTCCACGTATCAGACAATTAGCGAAACACTTGACAGGCAATTGAGTGGAGTTCTTGATCTGTATGCGGCTGTTCTGGAATTTATTTCCTCACTTGATGTAGATATGAAAGCCTTTGCACCTATTGGAATGCTACATGCCATAATCATTCAGGAAATAGAAAACATTGGAAAGATTATCGGTGATTTTTCCACAGAGGGAAAGAAACTCGTCGGTATCGAAAGTATATCAGATGCCTGTTCAGACCACCCGAGTGTTACAAAAGCAATAGAGTTAATTCGCTCCAGACTAACTACGTCGCGGGAGCTTGATGCGCTTGAGCTTGCACTGGAGAAGTCGGGTTTAAATGTTTCTACTGACTTAAAACGTACGAACACGGGTATTGAATTCTTTTAGTAGTGTTTTACTGGAGAATGTTACAAGGAGGGGAGTGTGAAAACTATAATGCTGGTGGATGATTCTACCGCGATCAGGAATATCCTGAAAAATGCACTGATTGGGCAGTACTCCGTAGTTGAGGCAGAACACGGAAAAGATGCCCTTGCAAAATTGTCAGGGCAGTCTGTGGATCTTTTTTTACTTGACGTCAATATGCCCGAGATGGACGGAATATCTTTGCTTGGAGAAATTCGAAAGATTTCCTCCCATCAAAAAACACCGATTCTCATGTTAACCACCGAAACAAAAGATGAGTTGCGGCAGCATGGAAAAGAATTAGGCGCTTCTGGGTGGATTGTTAAACCCTGTGAGCCGGATAAGCTCTTGGCTGCAATTCAAAAACTCGTTCCGTAAATGGAGGCTTCCATGGAAATATCACGGATGAAAACACTTGCCGGATCCCGGTATTTGAATTTCTCGCTCGATAAGGAAAGCTACTGCATGGAAATACTTAAGGTAAAGGAATTGATGGGTATGACGGATATTACTCCCTTGCCGCAAACTCCTGATTTTATCCGTGGGGTAATTAACTTGAGGGGCCAAATTATTCCGATTATTGATTTGCGTCTTAAATTTGGTCTTGAGTTTTTACCATATCACAAGCGGACGTCTATTATTGTTGTTGAGGTAGACGTTGATGGGGAAGGGATGTTGATGGGACTGGTTGTGGATTCGATACACGAAGTAATCGCAATACCCGAAGAAAAGATAAAAATACTTCCGTACATCAACACACGTGTAAAAGCGGAATATATCCGCGGTGTAGCCGATACACCAGAGGGTATGAAGATAGTTTTGGATGTACATAAAATTCTTTCTGATGAAGAGTTTGTACGACTAAAGACAATGTCTCCCCTGCATGCGAAGGAAATGAGCGCCCAAGAGGCGTAAAAGGAGAAATGAATGAAAATCGGACTTTCTGTAAAACTGATTACTGCGTTTATTGGGGTTGCTCTGATTACTCTTATAGTCGGCGTTGTTGGCTATACAGCACTTGATGATGCGCATGATAGTATAGATATATTAGTAGAAGAAAGCATTCCGGCAATTACTGATTTAGAAATTGTGATGGTTAGAATCCAGTCACTAAAAGCAATACTTAGAACGCTTACTTCTCCCTTCCTGACTGATGAGGATTTTGCCCGTCAATTACGGAACTGGGACGATGAACGCGCTGTACGCGATGAAGCGATGAGAGGCTTTGAAAAAATTTCAGTTACACCGGAGGCAGCAGAACTATATAAGGATTTTACTACCCGGTTACAGCCATTGATGCAAGAGAATAATAAGTTCATGAGCGAGATTCAACGAATGAGACGAGAGAAGGTAGATCCTGTTGAATATGCTCGTGTAGCATCCCAAATCGCGCTTTCCGGAGCAGCCCGTCAACAGTTTGATGATACTGTTAAATCGTTAGAAAATCTTCTTACGTATACCAAGAAACACTATGGACAGGAATTACCTGCACAGGCTCAAGAGCGAATAATCAAAATGTCGTATGTTATCTACATAACGATAATTGCGGGTTTTGTAATCGCTATCCTCATTGGATGGTTGTTGGCACGATCCATTACTCGGCCCGTTGTACGCATTGTTAATTCACTTTCTAGCGGGTCTGATCAAATAGGAAACGCGTCCTCTCAACTTTCGGTTAGTTCACAGCAAATTGCCTCGGGCGCTTCTGAGCAGGCGTCCGGTATAGAGGAGACTACTTCTTCTATGGAAGAACTTGCATCTATGGTTAAACAAAACGTAGAGAATGCTAAAGAAGCGAGTGTGCTTGCAGCTAAAACATCAGAAGCGGCGACACAGGGGTCTTCTCATATGGAACGGATGCTTATTTCTATGACGGAGATCGGAAAGGCCGCTGATGATATTAAAACTGTTATCGATGTTATCGACGATATCGCGTTCCAAACCAATATGCTTGCCCTTAACGCAGCTGTTGAAGCGGCGCGAGCAGGTGAGGCGGGAATGGGGTTTGCTGTTGTCGCCGATGAGGTCAAAAATTTGGCAAACCGAAGCGCGTCAAGTGCAAAAGAAACTGCCCAGATGATTAAGACTACCTTGCAGAAAACAGAAGAAGGGCAGGTCCTTACCAAGGAGCTTTCGGAGATTTTCAAGGAAATTATGCTTAATTCCTCAAAATCAAACGAAATGACCAAAGAAGTCGAAACTGCCAGCCGACAGCAAGATGAGGGTATTACCCAGGTTAATAAGGCCGTAGTGCAGCTTGATACGGTTGTTCAACAAAACGCAGCTGCATCCGAAGAAACGGCGAGTTCTGCCGAGGAATTGCAAAGCCAAGTGGTTTCTCTTAATGAAATAATCGAGAATCTTTCTGTTCTTGTATTAGGTGGAAAGGGTGTTTCTTCCACTTCGCAAAAACCTGAGCAACAAAAATTGATTGCCGTTAAAAGAGGTGTGGAGACCGGAAAATCGCTTAAGCACAAGCTGGATGGAGAGAGTATTACTCCACGGGGAAAGCGGATAGTGTTTGACGATGATCCGGAATTTCAAGGAGAACAAGAATTGTGAATTCCATGAGTAATGTTCCTGGCGATAATCCCGACAACTCACTACCGATTGGTTTGCTTCAACGATTTCGCGAGTATGCCTATGAACGTTATGGTATTCATTTCCATGATGCAAAGATTGATATCTTAAAGATGAAGCTACAAAAGATGTCGTCTTTGCATGGTTTTTCTCTTCCGGGTTTCTATTCTTTGCTTGCCACCGGAGATCCGGACGCAGGAGAGCTTTTTCTTGGAGAGATTGCGGTTGGCCATACTTTTTTCTTTAGAGAAAGCGATCATTTTACTCATTTAGTAACAGATATAACCAATCGATCTTTACAACATCCTGTGGTATGGTGCGCCGCAAGTTCATCAGGAGAGGAGCCATACTCTATTGTTATTTCTCTTCTTGAAGCAGGTATTCACAGTTTTAAAGTGTTAGCTTCGGATGTAAAACCGGAAGCCCTTGCTGCAATTCATCGTGGAAGATATCATGTAAATCAATTACAAAATGTTGATGCTTCATTGCGGAAGCGATATTTTACTCGACTTGATGAGTATACCTTCGCAGTTCGCCCCGAGTTACGAAAATATCTTGCGATTAAGCGTTTAAACCTTCATGAGTCCTTCTTTTTTGAGACTCCTTTTGATTATGTTTTTTGCAGAAATGTGATGATTTATTTTGACGAGAGGGGAAGGAATCGAGTATTGCATACCTTGGTAGATAATCTATCGCCCAAGGGAGTGCTCTATGTTGGACACTCAGAGGCATTGTTAACAACAACGCCCAATATAAGGAAAGAAGGACCAGCCTCTTATCGTAGGGTTGGATAAACATGGAAAAAATAAAGGTGTTGATAGTTGACGATTCCGCGATCGTCCGGGAGATTCTTGCCCAACGGCTTTCTCGTGACCCACGAATAGAAATTGTCGGCACAGCTATGGATCCCTATATTGCACGTGATAAGCTTGAGAAAATTGACGTAGATGTATTAACCCTTGATATTGAAATGCCCAGGATGGACGG
>JAFGIM010000061.1 GCA_016929605.1 Spirochaetales bacterium
GAGTATTAGCGTCCAGTGTCAAGCAAAGAAAGGGATATATCTCTCCACGCATGAAACAACAATTAAGAGAGCACCCAGATAATCCGATAGTAGTAATGATCTGTTATTCGGGAGGAATACATGAAAAAGGTGATAGTAGCAAGCCTGTTCGCGGCTTGTATGGGCATATTGAGCCTGCCTCTTCTGGCACAGGGAGAAGTTATCAAACTTGAGGCGATTGCTTCATTTTATGCTGATGATTTTCACGGGAAGCCGACTTCCAGCGGGGAAATCTTTGATATGCATGCGCTCACAGCGGCGCACAAGACGCTTCCCTTCGGTACGATGCTGGAAGTAACTAATCTTGCAAATGGGCGGAAGGTTTTTGTTCGCGTCAATGATCGTGGTCCCTTCGTTGAGGGAAGAGAACTTGATGTCTCAAAGGGTGCGGCCCAAGAGCTTGGCATGCTTGAAACGGGTACGGCCCGGGTGTCAATCAGAAAGATTGCCGATAATAGCGGTATCGCCACCGCTACTATCGTAGCTAAAGAGACAAAGATGGACGGACGATGGAGAATCCAGCTCGGGTCCTTTACCAATGAAGACAACGCAACCCGACTGGTTATGAGACTTCGCTCTGAAGGATTTAATCCCGCGTTTGAAAAATCAGATGGGCTTACCCGTGTCGTTCTCTCGGGTATTGCTGGAGCTGAACTAGATCAAACAAAGGGTAAATTACACCAGGCCGGGCATGCTCAATATCTTGTCCGACAGGAAAGACCGTAACGCTTGCACTTACCCACGCCGACCGGTAAATTGATCCATGGCGTGGGTAATCCCAAAGAAATCAGCAATCACATCCATGAGCCACACCGGCAAAAGCTTAAGTAAAAACACAGAATAGACAAACCGGGGCATAATAAGTCGCTCTTTTTTAGCTATTATAGCTTTATTGATTCGCCTTACCGCATATTCTGGACGCAAGATAGGTAATAGTACCGGAAAACGAGTTTGAACACCGGCGAACATACCCGTATCGATGAAGAAAGGACACACCACGGTTGTCGCGATCTTTTTTCGCTGCTTTTTTAATTCCATACGTACCGATTCATGAAATCCATATACAGCCGATTTACTCGCTGAATAATCCGCAAGACCGGTTACCCCAATCAGTGCGGCTGCAGAGGCTATCGTTACAATATGACCAGTATTTCGCTCGATCATGGACGGTAAAAAAGCCTTTACCGTCCAACAATTTGAAAGAAAATTGACCTGTATAGTTTTTTCGATTTTTTCGTCAGGTGTTTCTAACAAGGTTTGTCCAGAAACCACCCCTGCGTTATTGACCAGAATATCAACAGGTCCTACCCGGCTTAGTACCTCTTGAGCACAGGCATACACCCGCTTCCTGTCGGTAATATCAAGGGCCATACCGATAATACTCACCTTTTTTTCGGCAGCTTCACGCTCCAAACTGGATAGTAACTCCTGGTTTATATCCCATACTACAACACGAGATCCCTGTGAGGCCATCTGCAGGGCAAGCATTCTCCCAATACCGCTTGCCCCCCCGGTAATGACTGTTATCTTTGATTCAAGTGATTTCATCCCGCCATTGTATCATGGATCTGTCCGGAGGGGACGAATCTATTCACGCATTTTCATTTATGCTATTATCGAAGATACATGAAATTCACCGAATTTACCCTAGACAGCGGGCTCCAGGAAGGACTCGCGGAAGCAGGATACGAAACCTGCATGCCTGTTCAAGAACAGGTACTTAAAAATGGATTGGACGGAGCTGATTTGTATGTCCAGTCCCAAACAGGCACCGGCAAGACCGCCGCCTACCTTGTTACCATCCTTCAGCGATTAGTGAACGATCCCTCGCTTGCAGGAAAAAAAGCCTTAATCATGGTCCCGACCAGAGAACTTGCCGTACAAGTTGAAGAAGAAGCCAAAATAGTGGGATCGTGCATGAATATCAAATCCGCCAGCTTTTATGGTGGGGTCGGCTACGGAAATCAACAAGATCTGCTTCGTAAAGGCGTGGATATCATTATTGGTACCCCCGGCCGAGTAATTGACTTACAAGAATCAGGTTCCATGAAGCTTGATCAAGTAGCTTTTTTGGTAATAGACGAAGCAGATCGTATGTTTGACATGGGCTTTTACCCTGACTTACGCAAGCTCATTAAGGTTCTTCCCCAAACAGGAAAACGTCAAACAATGCTTTTTAGCGCAACGTTAAATGTCTCGGTTAAGAACCTTGCGTGGGAATACACCATTAACCCGCGCGAAATTACCATCGAAGCAGAAAATGTTACGGTGGACGAAATTGACCAACTGTTGTTCCACATATCGAGCGATCAAAAAATGAAACTTCTGTTGGGATTGATCGTAAAAGAGAAGCCTGACAGTCTGATAATCTTTTGTAATACCAAGCGAATGAGCGAGATAGTTGCCAAACGCTTAAAGATAAATGGATATGAAGCAGACTTTATTATTGGCGACTTGCCTCAATCAAAACGTTTGCAGGTTATTGACTCATTCAAATCGGGATCTCTTAAAATGCTTGTTGCAACAGACGTAGCCGCACGAGGCATCGATGTTGATTCCCTATCCATGGTTATTAACTATGACCTGCCAAATGAAGCAGAGAACTATGTTCACCGCATCGGAAGAACTGCTCGGGCAGGAAAAACTGGCAAGGCTTATTCTTTCTGCTCAGAACAGGATGTGTATAATCTTCCTGCCATTGAGCGATACATAGAAATAAAGATTCCATCCTGTGTTCCCGGAGAAGAAGATCTTGTTGAAGATAAAAGCTCCGGCGTCTACATCCGTACCGACCGTTATGAATCTGATTATGATGACGGAGATTCAACCTCACGTGGCAGGGGTGGAGATCGAGGCAGAGGCCGCAAAGACGGGGAGAGAAGACCCGCAGGAAGAGGGCGAGAAGCCGGTCCTGCTCGATCGGCTCGCGGCGGTCCACGCCGGGAAGACGCTCGACCAAGGCCTGCTGATAGACCTTCCGGGAAACGTCAACCTGGGGATAACGGCACAAGAACTATTTCTGCGAAGGGACGCTCTGCCTCGATGCGGCAAGACGCTGCCCATGAAGCTGATAAGGATCTTTCCAAACTCAGTTTTGAACAGCGCATGGAATACTATAAAGCAAAATACGGCACTGATGAACAAGCCCAAAAGGCCGCTAACCGGCCGGCAGGTGATAAGCGACACAGTCCTGCGAGAAAAAATCGGAATCAAACTGGCGGAAACAGAAGACCGGACCAAAAAAATCGTCCACCAAGGGAGAGCCAGGGAAAAGCACAACCGAGAAAGCCAGTTCAGACGGCACCAACTCAGGACACACAAAAAACTGCCGGAAAAAAGAAAAGCGGCATATCCGGATTTTTGAAAAAACTCTTTGGAGGAGAATAACCTCCATCCGAATTGTATAGGCCACAGAACAAACGGTCCGGTGTACATAAGCCGGACCGTTTTTATAAAGGCAGCTACCAATGAACACAAAAAAAAGCCATCTTTCGTCAATTCTGTATATTCACCTGTCCAATATTTCGTTTGCAGCGACTGCCATAGTAATAAGCGTTCTTTCATCACAGTATTCGGGATGGTTTACAACCTTTGCCCGTTTTTTTATCGGCGCTATCCTTGGGATCAGCCAGCTCGCGATAACCAAAACACCCTTTACCGTCGTTCGCTTTAAACCATGGATTGGTCGAGGCATATTCGGTTCTCTGGGAATGACCTTATACTATCTATCCATTTCTCTGGGGACTCCCGGACGAGCGAGCTTGTTCAACAACAGCTTTCCCATTTTTGTAGCCGTAATTGCCCTGGTGTTTTTGCACGAATCTGTTAGAAAAACAACCATTGCGGGTATCATTATGGCCTTTGTCGGAGTGGC
>JAFGIM010000062.1 GCA_016929605.1 Spirochaetales bacterium
ATATCCGGTATTACGCCGTACGCGGTGAATCGGGAGAATACCTCGGGACGCTCGAGGTGAGTCAGGACGTAACCGGGATACGCGCGCTCGAAGGCGAAAAGCGGCTGTTGTAGTTTAACTGGGTGTATCCTTGTGATAACATAAGTCAGGTAAACAGTTTCGATGTCTCTGTTTCAGTCTGGAACAAAGATCGGGTGCTGGTATTTGTTCGTGGACTAAAGAAAACAGAGAAAGTTCTCGGTATGGCGATCACAAAAACTGATAGGAACATTACATTTCGGTTTTATATGAGTATTACACCTATATGCCCTAAATCAATATATCTTGTTGATCGATTCGTATTGCCTTATCAAGTCGAGACGTGTTGGTGCAATGGTCATAATCGGAACGTCCTGCTCGGAAGGGCCCGTCGTGATAGATATACCCGTAAACCTGCAACGCAACGATTGCGAATACCTTGCGAGTGACCCCGCCATTTTCGCCGCGTCCTACCGTCAGGAATGCCATCTGTCGGACGATCAGTGCGCGGTGTTCTTTAAACTGCTGGAAGGCTCGTCGCGTCCCCTGTTGTACCTTGGCGGCGGTTTGACCTCTTCCGAGGCAACCGAGGCCGTGCGCGCCTTCCGTTCCCGTTTCAGGATCCCCGCCGTGAACACCCTTATGGGTAAGGGCGTGGTGGACGAGAGAGACGACGACGTATTGGGGCTTCTCGGTATGTTCGGTACACCGGCTGCCAACACGATTATTCAGGAGAACGATCTTTTTATTGCCCTTGCCGTGCGTTGGGACGACCGTGTCGCCGAGAAGGTCGGCTTCGCGCTCAAGTCGAAGATAGCGTACATCGACATCAACCCCGAGAAGGTCAGGCAAATCAGGCTCGAGCGAAACCCCGAGTTTTCCGTAAGCGGAAGCGTGTCTCATATCCTGCGGGATCTTCTTTCGTACGCCGAACGAAAAGGCGTTTCGTTTAATCGATCCGAATGGAGCCTGAGGGCGAGGACCTTGAAGAAGGCTTGGCCCCTCGATTGGGATCGCGCGAATCCCGGCCGGATGGTCGTGGTCGTGGACGGCGATGGCAGCTTGCGCATGAACATGGGAGAGCTGTACACGATCGGAACTTACGGGCTGAACGTGAAGGTCCTGCTGCTCAATAACATGAGCGACGGTATGGTGCGGAATCTCGAGACGGCCGCGTACGGCAACCGCCATTCGGCGACCGAGCGATCCGTGGACGTTTCATTTGCCGACATTGCGCGTGTGTGCGGTTTTGCGTACTCGCGACGAGTCGCCGAAAAGGCCGAGCTTAACGCAGCGCTGGGGGAATTCCTCTCGACCCCCGGAGCGGCGATGCTCGAGGTCATGACGGACATCGAGGAAATCCTGTACCCCGTCGTACCCGTAGGCAAGGGCTATCACGAGATGAACCTCGGCCCCTTTATCCGTCAGGTAGAAGCGGAATGAGCGATGTCGTCGTGACGAGGGAAAACGCGATGCGAGTCGTGGTTGTCGGGGCGAGCAAGAAAGTCGAGCGGTACTCGAACATGGCCTTGAAGCGGCTTGCCGCCGCGGGGCACGAGGTACTTCCCTTTAACCCAGCCCTTGACGAAATCGACGGCATTCCGGTATACCGCGAGCTATCCGCTATTCCGCTTCCCGTCGACACGGTTACACTCTATGTCGGGCCTGCCGTCTTGCGGGATATTGGCGACGGGATCCTGGCGCTCAAGCCGAGGCGGATTATTTCAAACCCGGGTACCGAGAGCCCCGAGTTCGCCGCTAAGGCGCGCGAACTCGGGATAGACTACCAGGAAGCGTGCACGCTCGTGCTTCTTTCGACCAACCAGTTTTAGCCCTTGCGCACTTGCAGAACCGCCTTGCACGCGGCGTTGACTATAGGATAGGCGATGGGCGAGGCGGTGAGCGCAGGATGAGTTCCCATCTGGAACCCGACGATATCGTCCACCGTCATGCGGTGAAGGATGGACGCGCTCAGGACGTTGACCATCTCGCCCGTGGACTTGCCGCCCGACACCGAGCCTCCCAGGAGAATGCCGCTTTGCTGGGAGAAGACGAGCTTGACCTTGAGCATGGTGGAGTCAGGCATTCCGCCCGGGTGGGTATCCGAGGCCTCGGCCGTCGCGACGACGACCTTCTTGCCGGCTTCTTTCGCCGCCCGTTCGGTGAGTCCGGCCACTCCGAAGGCGCGCCCGTTTATGATTGTGGCGAAGACGCTGATCACGCCGCAAAAGTTCATGTACGGCGAAAAGAGGTTCGCTCCCGCGATTCGGGCTTCGCTCGTGGCGATGGACGCGAGCATCACGCCGGACGGTGTTCCGTCGAAGAACGACTGCTTGGTGCAACAATCGCCGCATGCGAAGACGTTCGGGTCGGTTACCGTTCTCATGTGGCTGTCGACTCGTATTCCCTTTCTAAATCCCAACTCGAGGCCGCACGCGGCTGCGAGCTCGCTATTCGGCGAGGCGCCGATACCGAGGATAACCACGTCCGCTTTGAGGAGTTCGCCGTCCGCGAGCTTTACGCCAGTGACGGCCTCGCAGCCCTCGATGGAGGCGACGCGTCGCCCGGTGAGGACTTTGGCTCCCGTGCCGATCATGAGCAAGAGGTGACGAATCTCTCCGCGGTGTTCGATTGGTTTAGTTGCAGGAGCCGCGTTGTCTTTCCTTATCGTGGTAATTATTAACGTAAACGTTTGTACCCCAGGCTGCGGTTTGTGTTCCCGCACGGAGAATCCTGAGTCAAAGCATCGTTTCTCTATTGAACAAAGAGATAAAATAACGGAGGTTTTTTTTTAAGTTTATAGGTATTTATGGTATAGTGTATTATCGATTCACCGGGGTTGGAGTTCTTATGAAAGCGATAAAAGCCAGTATTCTTTCCCTCCTGACTATTGCAACCTTTATCTTGTTCGCAGCATGCCCTACAACCACAGAGGATGTTGATGAAGAAGTTATGAAAGAATATGCAATCAGAATTGATAAAGTTTTTTATGTGGAAGAAACAAAAGAATTGCGTTTTGAGTATACCATTGATGGATACAGTGCGTATTTATTTGAGGACTGGGAAGGAAAGACACCGTTAAGCCTTATTCATTATATAGTTAATCTTCCCGAGACAGATTTTAAGATTTCAAGATCAGAAACGTCCTCACAATTGTATTATTTGGGAAACACAAACGACCTTCCTTCCTCCGTAACATGTAACACAACTAAAAAGGTTTTCTTGTTTACATATGAAGAAAAAACAGGCGGCATTCCAGGTGTAGACTATGGGAAAGAATTAACCGCGACTGCCAAGGGAACAATTACAACAACTTCTGTACCGCTAATCGTCATGCGCTCAACGTCTGCCTTGCTGACTCCCTTAGCTTCAGCGGCCATACCTTCGTATATTCAAACGTATGAACCGTTGATATTTGGCGATGATTCGATGCTTCTTTTTAAGGGGTTATATACCGCAGATCCCTTTAGAGCGCATGCGTATATGATCGCGTCGCATATCTGGAAAAAAATAATTCCGGACAATTTTGATTTTGCGGGTGCATGCGCCACAACACTGTGCTATATAAAAAACGATCAACTATTCACCTCGGACGATAACGGCGCTTCCTGGACATCCGCAAGTGTGCCTGTTCCGCCGCGACCCGATCATAATCCGGGTTTAGGCGCCTTTGTGGGAGAGAACATTGCTCTTTTTTATAAGGGCGATCCATCGGTTTTACTTGTATCTTCAGATAAAGGTCTTTCCTGGACTGTACATGAGCTTCCATTTTCATCGGTAAAAAACATTGTGATCCATGGCAATTCGATATATATAGAGGACTATTCCACAATAAAGAAGAGCAACGACTTTGGTTTTACGTGGGTAACAGATACTGAATTGAGTGGTTCGCTCCTTTCAAGCGGGACCATATTGTATCTTGATACAAAAGATGGGCTTTTCCGATTAACTAATGAGGAGTGGGTGCCGTTTATCCTTCCTTCTGATGAATCCTATCCAAGTTTCCATGCTTCTGCCGAGGATTTTATCTATACGAACGCGTATAGAACTGGATTCGGTCTATACATAGTTTCCGCCGGGAAAGGCGCTTGGTATTTCTTGAGCAAGGACCCAGAAGACTGTTCCTATATCAGAATACTCGGCAACACTATTGCATTTATTTATAAAGACAGAATTGATATGTATCGAATTAATCGGTAATTTTGACACATACACTGTCTTCGCCTAAGGGATGTACACCTCCCGCTTGTCTTTTACTCCCAGCCAAAGGTCGCCGGCGGTTTATTGGTAATGTCGTAATAGACCGCATCGATATACCCAAGGTTCATAATTTTTTCTACGATGGACTTTAGAAGTTCCCTGTCCAGATGCGCAAAGCGCGCGGTCATGACGTCTTCGGACACCACCGGGCGAAGCACGATAGAGCAATGTCCTTCTGTGGTGGACCAGGGAATGTTGATCGTTAGATGTTGGAATATCTTGGTGTACCAGCCGGCGCTTTTAAAGGCCTCAAGGGTAATAGCGTCCACCTCGCGGGTTTGGTCAAGGCGAGCCTTGTCGCACCAAGCTTCGCGGATCGAGAATGTACCCGCTTTTTTCGCCAGTTCAAGGACGGTCCTGTTTACCTCGTCGCTCGCGTTGGTTATCCTGCTCGACTCTTTTTCCAAAAGATCCCAGGAGGGAAAGTAAGAAAAGATATCCTTAAAAGAAAGAACCGCAGGGAATCGATAGGTGCGGAAATCTCCCTGTACACCGACTGAACGAACGGGGAGGGCGTCGACCGTTGCACCCAAGTTGGTAAGTTCCCCGTCAATGTCTATCGCCTTGATTGACTCGCGCGCTCTCTCAAGCTCTTCCCGATCGTCCAGATCGGGGGCGCGGCACAGGACGTTGATGGAAAGACCGGGGCCGGGGAAGGGATGGCGAAAGACGAGCTCGTCGGAAAGCCCGACTCTCTTACCCAGGGTGCGAACTTCATCCTTGTATAAATCGCGCAGCGGTTCGATAATCAAACCCTTTTCTATCAGCGCTTGAATGCCGTCCACGCGGTTATGATGGGTTTTAATAGTATGAGAGTTTTTCGTACCACCCGATTCAATAATGTCCGGGTACAGGGTTCCCTGACCAAGTAGCCAGTCTTCCTCGTTAAGGCCAAGCCGGCTTACCACCTGATTGCGCACGGTGATAAAGGTTTCGCCAACCGCCTTGCGTTTGAGCTGCGGATCGCTTAAGCCCTGTACGGCAGCAAGGAAAGTTTCGCTTGCGTCTTCCACGATAAAATTGGTAAAGCCCGCCTCGCGATACCGCCTGGCGATGATGGCGCTTTCGTTTTTGCGCATAAAGCCGTTGTCTATATGAAGGCCAAGCACCCGCTCCTGGCCAAGGGCCTTATTGAGCAGGGCAAAGGCAACGGTTGAGTCAACACCGCCTGAAAGGAAGAGTAAGACCTTGCGCTTTTTTCCGTCGCGGTTTGCCTGGCTTTGAATGTCCGCCATGATAGTTTCAAGAACCCGTTCGCCGCTCCAGTTTTTTTCCATGCCGCAGATGGAGGCAAAGTTTGCAAGAATTGTGTCTCCCTGTGGGGTGTCTTTAACCTCTACGTGGCACTGAAGGCTCCAGCGTTTTTGTGCAAGGTTTTCCAGTCCCGCATAGGGGCAGTCTTTTGTCGTGGCGATAACACGGTATCCGGGAGGCGGGGAGAGAACGGCGTCCTGATGGCTCATCCAAACCTGAGTTGGAAAGGGAATCCCGGTAAAAAGCTCTGATTCGCCTGTGTCGGTTTTTTCAAGGCTTGCGATACCAAACTCTCCAACTGCTGCCTTGCCAACCTTGCCACCTGATTCCAGAGCAAGGAGTTGATGTCCGTAGCAGAGTCCCAAAAGGGGAATGGTAAGGGAAAGAATTTCTTTGTTAAATTCGGGAACGGTATCTGCATAGACGGAAGAAGGGCCGCCTGAAAAAATGATACCCTTTGCGCCGTCAAAGACGGACAGGTCGGAAGAGGGTAGGGCTATCTCTGAATAAAAGCCCATCAAACGCAACCGCTTGGCAATTAAATGCGCGTATTGGCTGCCAAAATCAAGCACTACAATTGTATCGTTCTTCATAGCTCAATATAGCAAAAGCGGGCGCCTTTGTCATGATGTAAGTACTGCTCGCAGGATTGTTGGTATTTCCCTTACTCTACCGTAACGCTTTTTGCCAGGTTTCGCGGTTTATCCGGATCAAGACCGCGCTGAACCGAACAATAATACGCAAAGAGCTGACACGGAATTACTGAAAGAATGGGAGTCAGGGGATCAAGGGTTCGGGGTATACGGAACACCTCGTCAGCGGTCTTGTCAAAGTAGGTTTCGTCATCGTAGGTAATAACCAGGGCGGTAGCTCCGCGCGCCTTTACCTCTTTAATGTTCGAGTCCATCTTGTCGAACAAGGCGGTTTGGGTGCAAATAGCCACTACCAGGGTTGCTTCGTCTACCAGGGCAATCGGTCCGTGCTTAAGTTCCCCGGCGGCAAAGGCCTCGGAATGGGTATAGCTGATTTCCTTAAGCTTAAGAGCGCTTTCCAAACTGATTGCATAATCAAAGAGCCGTCCCATAAAGAAGGCCTTGGTCTTGTTAAAGTTCCGGCTTGCAAATCGCTGAATTTCTTCTTTGTTGGAAAGGAGCTTTTCTGCCTGATCGGCGATTTTTTCCAGGGCGCCAATGTGTTCTTCTAAATCCTTTTCGCTTAAGACTCCGCGCAGGGAGCCGAATTGCAAGGCGATAAGGTAGATACACATAAGTTGGGTCGTAAAAGCCTTGGTGGAGGCAACGGCGATCTCCGGTCCCGCCCAGGTATACATAACCAGATCTGCCTCGCGGGCAAGGGTGGAGCCTACCACGTTGGTTATAGCGATAATACGGGCCCCGCCTTTTTTAGCCATGCGCATGGCGGCAAGGGTGTCGGCGGTCTCTCCCGACTGGCTGATGATAATAAAGATGTCTGCCGGATCAAAGATGGGGTCGCGGTAGCGGTATTCCGAGGCCATGTCCACATCCACCGGTATGCGTGCGTAATGTTCAAAGGCGTACTTTCCGACGACGCCGGCGTGCCAGGCGGTACCGCAGGCGCAGATAACCACGCGGTGTGCCTTTGCCCAGGATGCGTCAAACCCGATTTCTTCCAAGTTTATGGACTTGGATGCGTAGGTTTTAATTCGGGCGCGCAGGGTGTCGGTAAGGGCTTTTGGCTGCTCATGAATCTCCTTAAGCATAAAGTGTTCATAGCCACCCTTTTCCGCGGCTGTTACGTCCCAATCAACGTGGGTCAGTTCTTTTTGTATGGCTTGCCCTTCTTCATCAAAAAACTCTACGCGATCGCGGTACAGGCAGGCGATTTCTTTATCTTGCAGATAGTATACATCCCTGGTGTATTCAAGCAGGGCGGGCACGTCGCTCGCGATCAGGTGTTCACCCTTTCCTGCTCCCACGACCAGGGGCGAGTCCTTGCGGACGGCTATAATGCGTTCCGGATCGCTTTGGCAAATAACCCCAAGGGCGTATGAGCCTTCAAGGCGCTGCAGTGTTTCCTGAACCGCCTTGAGCAGGTCTCCGTTATAGTGAAAGTCTATCAGGTGGGCAATAACCTCGGTGTCTGTCTGGCTTTTAAAAACCACCCCGTGATTCTCCAGCCAGGTCTTTAGCTTGGCATGATTTTCTATTATACCATTATGAACTACGGCGATAGAGCCCGACACGTCGGTGTGGGGATGGGAGTTAATATCGCTCGGCTCGCCGTGGGTTGCCCAACGAGTGTGGCCAATGCCCATGCTTCCCTTGATAATCTCGGTGGCTATTTTTTGCTCAAGGAACTTAAGCGCGCCCTTAGCCTTACGGACGGTAAGGCTTTCCCCGTTAAACACGGCAATTCCTGCCGAATCATAGCCCCGATATTCCAATTTCTTAAGGGCATTTATCAAAACAGGGGTGGCTTCCTCGTCACCGATATAACCGACAATTCCGCACATAGGCTCTCCTCCGGTATCACTCGACGAAAAAAGCTATCATAGTTCATCATCGCTGAAAAGGGGGAGATTGTTCGATTTTCGAACATAATCGGTAATCATTTGCAGGGTTTTGCGGGAAAGGGCTCCATCTACCTCCAGGGTTTCCTGAAAAACCCTTCCCGGAATCTTTAGAAGCAATACATCGCTCAGGGCTACCGCCGTTGCGGTGCGGGTTCCCCCAACGATACTGGAAAACTCTCCAAACATCTTGCCGCGCCCCACATCCATGATTTGATTCGGCAGGGTAAGGCGAATAGTCCCCTGCCACACATAATAGATCTCGTCCGAGTCCTCTCCCTGACAAAAAATGAATTCCCCTGTATGTTTGGCTATTGCGTATGTTCCGTAAAAATGAAGCGGTTCTATAAACATAGTCCGCTCAATTTGCCGGCTTATGCGTACATCATCGTAGGGAGGCAGGAGATACAACTGGGCAATCAAAAAGCTGTCGTAAAACTGAGTTACATACTGATACTGGGCAAAAAACAGGAATAAAAAGAAAAAGAGATAGACCTCCAGAAGGATAACAATCACGTTGCTTAAAATTCCGTACACCAAATTGTATCGGGATACGTTTATAGCGGCCGAAAAAGCGGTTTGGACTATCGCGAAGGATGCTGTGCAGGCAAGAGATGCCCACCAACTGTTACGGGCGGGTGGACGGGCGCTTGGAGCAAAGTAATATACCAAAAAAAGAAAAATAGGGATTATCCCAAAGGGAACAAAGCGAAAGAGATTTTTGAACAGGGTAACCACAAAGGGCGTTAAAAAGCTTTGGGGGAGCATGGTGTGGAACAGGGCATTACCGGCGGTAATGATAATTACCATAACAACAACCAAAATAACCAGGATCGCTTCCCCGGCAATAATGATCAAGTTTTCCTTTATCGCCTTCTTGGTTCCCCGTTTGCGATAAATAATCTTCATTCCTTGTTGGATAGACATAAAAAAACGCCTTGCCATCCAAAAGACCGACAGAGCAAGCACTATTTCAAAAAGACCAATTTGCTTGATAGAAATAACCGAGTGTATAAAGGACGAAGCGTCGAATGAATTGGCTATCAGGGTGTTTTCTGCAAGGAGCTCCTGAATAACCTGTGGCGAGGTATGTAAAAAACGGATAAGAATAACAAGGACCATAAGTACCATTGGCAGGGCGGACAGAAGGAAGCTGTATGCTCCGGCCGACGCATAGGTAAAAAGGTCGTTCCCGTTGAACGTTTCCCAGGTGATGTAGAGCCTCTGGACCAAGCTGTGAATCAGTGGTTGTCTTCTCCGCATAGGGCATGTAGTATACCGTAGACCGGTAAAAATTTATAGCAAAATACCGGGATTTACCGACTTTTACCCCCTAAGCTCTTGAATTTATGTATAAATATGTAATAAACTGGTATAAAATTGCAGTCGAGGGTGACCGTCAATGGGAAAACCCCGACCAAGGAGAGGCTTTATGACCAAACTGCGCGGAGCGTTTACCGCACTTGTCACCCCGATGAAGGCCGACGGATCGGTAGATTACGACGGATATCGGGCCCTGATACGGTTTCAGCTCGAAAGCGGCATTTCCGGCCTCGTACCCCTGGGAACTACCGGTGAAACACCGACCCTGGACGAGGATGAGGAAGAGCGGCTGATTGACATTGCGATGGAAGAGGCAAAGGGAAAGGTTCCCGTTATCCTCGGTGCGGGGAGCAACAACACCCGCGATGCCGTCAAATATGTCAAACGCGCTAAAGATAAGGGGGCTGACTACGCGTTGGTGGTTACCCCGTATTACAACAAACCCAATGATGAGGGACTGTACCTTCACTTTGCCGCCTGCGCGGAAGTGGGAATTCCCATCATCGTGTACAATATTGCCGGAAGGACCGGAAAGAATATTTCTACCTCCCTGCTGGTGCGAATCGCGGAGCTTCCCAATATAGCAGGCGTTAAAGAAGCGTCGGGAGATGTTACCCAAATGATGGAAGTAATCGAACGCCTTGGACGGGTTAAAAAGAACTTTACGGTTCTCTCAGGCGATGACGCGCTCTGCTTGGGCCTGGTAGCTTTGGGCGGCGACGGGGTGATCTCGGTCATGTCCAATATCGCTCCGGCGGAGGTAACGGCAATGACTCAGGCTGCCCTTGCAGGCGACCTGGAGACGGCGCGCAAGATGCATTACACCCTTCTTCCCGCATTCCGAGCCTGTTTTGTGGAAACCAATCCGGTTCCCATAAAGGCCGCCATGAATATGAAGGGCCTTCCTGCGGGAACAGTGCGCCTTCCCCTGGCGCCCCTTGCCAAAGAACATGAACAGCTGGTCCGATCCGCCTTTAGCGCGGCCGGTATTTTATAACAACCTGCGTACATAAATGGAGAGAACATCAATGAGCAACAAGATACCCGTTGGAATTCTCGGCGCGACGGGCGCCGTTGGACAAAATTATATATACCTCTTGCAAAACCATCCCTGGTTCGAGGTTACCTATGTTGCGGCGAGCCCCCGCTCTGCCGGAAAAACCTATCGCGAGGTAGTGGCCAGCAAGTGGCTTTTGGGCGCAAATATTCCCGAAGCGGTGGCTAACCTGGTTATCGAAGACGCGAACATCGTGGAAAAGGCCAAGGGCCGCTGTCGCTTTGTCTTTAGCGCCCTTGAGCTCGACAGCAAGGACGAAATCAAGGCTCTGGAAAATGCCTACGCAGCCATGGGCTTCCCGGTTGTATCCAATGCCTCCGCTCATCGCTGGACGGATAATGTTCCCATGCTGATTCCCGAGATTAACGCCGATCATATTTCGGTTATCGATTCCCAAAAGAAGGCTCATGGCTGGGATACCGGTTTTGTGGCGGTTAAGCCAAATTGCTCCATCCAAAGCTACATGATTCCCGTATGGGCCCTAATGCAAGCCGGCTACGAGGTTAAGCGCATGTTTGTCTCTACCATGCAGGCTGTATCCGGTGCGGGTTACCCCGGCGTGCCGAGTTTGGACATGATAGACAACATCGTTCCGTTTATTGGCGGCGAGGAAGAAAAGACCGAGAAGGAGCCGTCCAAGATCTTTGGCAAGGTGGAAGGCGGAAAGATCGTCCCCTTTACCGGACTTAAAGTAAGTGCCCATTGTAATCGCGTACCGGTAATCAACGGACATACGGCCTGCATCAGCCTTGAGTTTGGCGACAAGAAGCCTTCCCTTGAGGAAATTGACCGGATATGGAAGAGCTTCCGGGGCTTACCTCAGGAACTAGATCTTCCCTTCGCGCCGGTGAACCCGATTATCGTTCGCCCGGAGGCAAACCGTCCTCAGCCCCGCCGCGACCGCGACGAGGACAAGGGTATGGCGGTTTCCATTGGACGGCTCAGGACATGCGAGCTCTTTGATATCCGCTTTGTCGCTCTTTCTCATAATACCGTCCGCGGAGCCGCGGGTGGCGGAATCCTTAACGCCGAACTTCTTAAGGCAAAGGGCTATATTCAATGAGCGACAAGACCTTTCCGCTTAAGCTTCCCGAGTTAACCGCCCTGAGCGCGCAGTATCCAACCCCTTTTTATCTCTATGATGAAAAGGCGATACGCGATCACGCCAAGCGGTTTGTAGGGGCCTTTAAGAGCCGCTTTCCGTCCTTTAGGGAATACTTCGCCGTAAAGGCCTGCCCCAATCCCTTTATTCTCAAGATACTCGCGTCGGAGGGCCTTGGCGCAGACTGTTCAAGTCTGCCCGAGCTCATCCTTGCCCAAAAGGCGGGTATTACCGGCGAGAACGTTATGTTTACCTCCAACGAAACGCCGGAAAAGGAATATGTCTACGCCAACTTGATGAGCGCCATTATCAATTTGGACGACATAAGCCACATCGACTATTTGGAACAAGCCCTGGGAACCCTGCCTGAGCTTATCTGCTTCCGCTATAATCCCGGACCCCTTAAGGACGGAAATGCCTTAATCGGTAAGCCCGAGGAAGCAAAGTACGGCTTGACCCGCGACCAAATTATAGAAGCCTATGCTCAAGCCGCAAAGCGCGGTTCAAAGCGTTTTGGGCTTCATACCATGGTAGCCTCCAACGAACTGAATCCCGACTACTTTATCGAAACAGCCGAGCTTCTCTTTACCCTTGCGGTAGAGATCAAGCAAAAAACCGGCGTGGCGGTCGAGTTTATCAATATGGGTGGCGGCATAGGCATCCCCTATCGGCCAGACCAAAAAGCCATGGACTATGACTACGTCGCCAACGGCATGCGCGCCGCCTACGACAAGATTATGGTGAGCGCGGGCCTTGACCCGGTGGCAATCTTTTTTGAGTGCGGTAGGCCCATTACCGGGCCATACGGCTGGCTCGTTACTCGCGCCATCCACGAAAAGCACATCTGGCGGGACTATATCGGTGTGGATGCCAGCATGGCGGACTTGATGCGCCCCGGCATGTATGGCGCCTACCATCATGTAAGCGTCCTTGGCAAAGAAAACGCCCCTGCCGATCAGGTGTACGACGTGGTTGGCTCCCTGTGCGAAAACTGCGACAAATTCGCGGTGCAACGATCCCTTCCCCGGATAGAGAAGGGTGATTTTGTGGTAATACACGACGCCGGAGCCCATGGACGGGCTATGGGCTTTAACTACAACGCCAAACTCCGTGCCGGTGAGCTCCTGCTTCGTCCCGATGGAAAGATTGTGGAAATCAGGCGGAAGGAAACCGAGGATGACTATTTTGCCACCCTGGACTTTACGGCCCTGGGACGTTTTGTGCCATAAGAGCACCGTATTGTTACCAACAATCTTGTGAGCACTACAGACGCAGTCGTCGGTTGTTTCTAGCCGGCAGACTGCGTTTTTTTTACATCCCGTATCGTAAAAAAAGTAAAAAAACGCTATTATGTCGAGTACTAAATGATAAATTCGGACGATTGCAGGGCTAACCTGTGATATTCTTCCATGTAAACAACAAGTTGGTACATAAAGGGGTATACCGTGACGGTATCCAAAAAAAAGTCATTCCTGGTCATCGGGGTGTTCTGCCTCTTTATCGAGAGCCTTATGGCACTCGATTTTAGCGTACGCCTGTCACCTTTTGTTATGCTTCCATTTGGCTCAGAAACGACTGAATTGTTTTCTGTCGGCGGAGGCGCCGTGGTTAACGCAGAGATCGATCAGTGGAGTATTCTCTCGGCCGGGCCTGAGTTTGCCTTTGCGCTCAGCACCCTCGACGGCCCAAGCTCAACCGTCCAGTTTTATTTTGGCGGCCTGTCCCTGTCTGCTTTTTACTACCCCGTGTCCCGCCTCTACCTCCGCGCGGGAGCCTCGTTTGGCGTGTACCAGTCCGTCTGGGAGGATGTGTCGCAGGGCGACCTGTACTGGCGTAC